>DATAYB010000693.1:0-4178 GCA_036272795.1 Pseudonocardia sp. | reverse complement strand
GGTCGAGGAGTCGCTGCGGGGCGCGGCGTCCCGGCGCGAGCGGCTGCTGTTCGACGCCTACCTGACGCACAACCACGACACCCGTCACCCGCTGGTCACCCTCGACGCGCGGACGATCATCACGAACGCCCCCGCCGCCCGGCTGCTCGGCGGCTACGACCAGGGCCTGCTGTGGGAGCACGCCCGGCGGGCGATGTGTGCGCCGGCTGCCGGGGCGGTGTCCGTGGTGCTGACCGACGGCACCGAGGTGTGCATCGAGTGCGTCCCGGTGCGCGACGGCGCGGAACCGGTCGGCGCGGTGCTCAAGCTCAAGCCGTCGCCCGTGCCACCGTCGCGGTCGGCGCCAGGGCGTGGCGCGGACCCGGCGCCCCGGCTGGACGGACTGGTCGGCAGTGGGCCGCGCTGGCGGGCGCTGTGCCGGCGGGCGGCTGGGCTGGACACCGGGCGGGTGGTCGTCGTCGGGGAGCACGGTGCCGGCAAGCTCGCGGTGGCCTCGGCGGTTGCGGCTGGTTCGGCGGTTGCGGCTGGAGTTCGGTCCGGTGCTGGCCCGGTTCGGGTGCTGGATGCCGCGCTCGCCGGTCCCGCCGAACACTGGCTCGCCGCGTTGGCCGACCCGTGTGCCGACTCGTCCGCCCAGGCTGGCGTCCTGGTGCTGCGTCACCTGGATGCGCTCCCGGCGAGCCTCGCCCCGGCCACCCTCGCCGCGCTCCGGCGGTCGACCTCGCGGCTGGTGCTGGCCACGTCGGCGACCGGCCCGGTGCCAGGTGGTTCCGGTGGTCCGCTGCTGGAGCTCTTCGACGTCGTGCTGGAGGTGCCGCCACTGCGCGAGCGGTTGGAGGACCTGCCCGCGCTGCTGGACGCCATGACGAGGCGCCTGACGAACGGCGCTGAACGGACCGGTGTTGAGCGGGCCGGTGTTGAGCGGGCCGGTGTTGAGCGGACCGGCGCTGAACCGGCCGGCTCGGGGCCGGCGGGGCGGGCGGTGCGCTGGCTGCCGGACGCGGTGCAGACGTTGGCCCGGATCGACTGGCCGGGCAACCTGACCTCCTTGGAGGCGTGCGTCCGCCGGGTACTGGCGGGCGCGCGATGTGGCTACGTCAGCGCCCGTGACCTGCCACCCGAGCTCGTCGCCAGGGCCGCCCGCCGCCCGCTGGCCGGCCTGGAGCACGCCGAGGCGCGAGCCATCACGGCAGCCCTCCGCGCGGCAGGCGGCAACAAGCATCGAGCCGCCGAGTCGCTCGGCATCGCGCGCTCCACGCTCTACCGCAAGGTCCGCGCCCTGGGCATCGACCTCTCCACCTCGGCCTTCTGACGTCCGCGCCCGGTCGCGCTGCCCCAGCGCGCGCGTCTGCCCCAGCGCGCGCGTCCGCCCCCTGGCGCGCGTCCGCCCCTGGCGCGCGTCCGCCCCTGGCGCGCGCCCGCCCCTGGCGCGCGCCCGCACAGACCGTTCCCACCCAACACAGACTGTGCACAGTCTGTGTGGTGCCGGAACGGTCTGTGCGGACGGCGGGGCACGGCGGTTGCGGCCGCGTGGCGCTCGGGGCTCGGGGCGGCGGTGGGCACGGCGGCTGGGTACGGGGACTGGAGCGGATTGCGACATCCGGCGGGCGGCACGGTGGGTTAGCGTCGGTCGGTGGGTGAGCGCGGTGGCGATGTCACGTACCGGGTGGACGGCGCGGTCGCGGTGATCACGCTGGACCGCCCGGAGGCGCACAACGCGCTCACCGTGCACATGCTGCGCCGCCTCGCCGAGGCCACCGACGCCGCCAGCCGGGACAGAGACGTGCGCGCGGTCGTGCTGACCGGCGCCGGCGACCGGGCGTTCTGCGCGGGCGGTGACCTCGGCGAGCTCATCCCCAAGCTGACCGGCGGCGAGCTGGACATCCTCACCCCGGACCCCACGAAGCGGTTCCTCTCCGACCTCTTCACCCCGGTGGTGGCCGCCGTCAACGGGCTCTGCCTGGCCGGCGGCCTGGAGCTGCTGCTCGGTACCGACCTGCGGATCGCCGCCGAGCACGCGGTGTTCGGGCTGCCGGAGGTGCGGTGGGGGATCGTGCCCGGCGGTGGCAGCCACGTGCGGCTGCCACAGCAGCTGCCGTGGCCGATCGCGATGCAGCTGCTGCTCACGGGGCAGCCGATCGACGCGGCCAGGGCGTACCAGGTCGGCCTGGTCAACGAGGTGCTGCCGGCCGAGCGGGTGTTCGAACGCGCGCGCGAGCTGGCGACCGGGATCGCCGCGAACGCGCCCATCGCGGTACGCACCGCCAAGGAGATCGCCGTGCGCGCGCTGGGCAACGAGCCGCGGTATGCCCTGGAGCACGCGCTGAACGAGCGGGTGGTATCCACCGAGGACGCCCGCGAGGGCCCACGCGCCTTCACCGAGAAGCGCGCCCCGACCTACCGAGGACGCTGATGACGACCGACCAGATGCCGACCGTGCACCCCGACCACGCCGAGCTGGTCGCCTCCGTGTTCGACGCGGTGCGCGGCGTCGCCGCCGCGTTCCCGCGCTCGCTCTACCTGCAGCGCGCCCGCGAGCAGGGGCACGCGCGCGAGCTGTGGGACGCCCTGGTCGCCAGCGACCTGCTGGCCATCGGGGTGCCGGAGGAGCTGGGTGGCGCAGGTGGCGGGCTCACCGGCTGCACCGCGGTGATGGAGGCGCTGGCCCGCCAGGGCATCCCGCCGCTGCAGTACTCGCTGACCACGTTCAGCCGCGAGGCCATCCTGCGCAACGGCTCGCCGGCGCAGCTCGACGAGCACGTCCGTGCCACGGTCACCGGCAAGCGCAAGATCTGCCTCGGGGTGACCGAGCCGGAGGCCGGTACGAACTCGTTCGCCTCCCGCACCACGGCCCGCAACACCGGCACGGGCGGGTACCGGATCAACGGGCAGAAGGTGTTCATCTCCGGCGCCGACGAGTCCGACCACATCCTGCTGCTCACCCGCACCGCCCCGGCCGGCGAGGTGGTCAGCCGCCGCTCCGGGTTCGGGCTGTTCGTGGTCGACATGTCGCTGCCCGGGATCGAGCTGCGCCGGATGGACATCGAGTGGTACGCCCCGGAGAACCAGTACGAGGTGTTCTTCGACGACGTCGAGGTGCCCGCCGAGGCACTGATCGGCGAGGAGGGCATGGGCTTCACCTACCTGCTGGACTGCCTGAACTCCGAGCGGGTCACCGTGGCCGCCTGGGCACTCGGGCTCGGCCACTACGCGCTGGCCAAGGCCGTCGACTACGCCAAGGTGCGGGCCCCGTTCGGCCGGCCGATCGGCGCGCACCAGGCCGTGTCGCACCCGCTCGCGCTGGCCCACGCCGAGATGGAGGCCGCCCGCCAGGTGATGTACTCGGCCGCCGCGAGCTACGACTCCGGCCGCGACGCCGGGCCGCAGGCCAACATGGCGAAGCTCCTGGGCAGCCGGGCTGCGCTGTCCGCCGTGGACGCCGCCATCCAGACGCACGGCGGCTCCGCGTTCGTCTACGAGACCGACGTGGTCACCGTGTGGCCGATGATCCGGATCCTGCAGATCGCGCCGCTGAACAACGAGTCGGTGCTGAGCTTCCTCGCCGAGCGCGTCCTCGGCCTGCCACGGGGGTGAGCGGCTACCCGGCGCCGTTCGACCTGGCCGGCCGGGTCGCGCTGGTCACCGGCGCGGCGGGCGGGCTGGGCGCGGAGTTCGCCGCCGCGCTGCGGGACGCCGGAGCGGTGGTGGCCGGGTGTGACCTGGCGGAGCCGGCCGGGGAGCCCGACCTCGCGCTGGCCTGCGACGTGACCGACCCCGACCAGGTCGACGCCGTGGTGCGTGCCACCGTGGACGCGTTCGGGCGGCTCGACGTGCTCGTCACCTGCGCCGGCATCGGCGATCCGCGCGCGGTGCCGGCCCACCGGGTGCACGTCGAGGACTGGCGGCGGGTGCTCGCGGTCGACCTGGACGGGGTGTTCTTCTGCTGCCGGTCCGCGCTGGCGGTCATGGTGCGGCAGGGCGGTGGCAAGATCGTCAACGTGGCGTCGATGTACGGCCTGGCCGGCGGTGCCCGGCTCGCCCCGATCCCCGGCTACGCGGCGGCCAAGGGCGGAGTGGTGAACCTGACCCGGGAGCTCGGCCTCGAGTACGCCGCCCTCGGTATCCAGGTCAACGCGTTGTGCCCCGGGTTCGTCGCCACCGGGCTCTCCGGCGGAGTG
>DATAYB010000692.1:0-4388 GCA_036272795.1 Pseudonocardia sp. | reverse complement strand
ACCCCGAACGGGTCAGTGCGGGGCACCGCTGATCGGTTGCGCGGCGACGGCACGCTGGCGCAGCAGGTAGCGCTGCAGCTTGCCGTTCGCGTTGCGGGGCAGCTCGGGCAGGAACTCGATCAGCCGGGGGTACTTGTACGGGGCCATCGACGCCTTCGCGTAGTCCTGCAGCGCCCGGCGGGTGGCGTCGCCGGTGTCCACCCCGGGCCGGGGCACGACGAACGCGGTGACGATCGAGCCCCGGTCCGGGTCAGGGGTGCCGACGACCGCGCAGTCGAGCACGTCGGGATGCTCCAGCAGCACCTCCTCGACCTCGGGGCCGGCGATGTTGTAGCCCGAGGAGATGATCAGGTCGTCGCTGCGGGCGCGGTACCAGAAGTAGCCGTCGGCGTCGCGGACGAAGGTGTCGCCGGTCAGGGTCCAGCCGTTGCGCACGGTCGAGCCCTGCCGGTCGTCGGCGAGGTAGCGGCAGCCCGTGGGACCCTTGACGCCGAGCAGGCCGGGCGTGCCGTCGGACACCGGGTGGCCGTCGACGTCGAGCACGGCGGCGTGGAAACCGGGCACTTCGCGGCCGACCGCGCCTGGGCGCACCTGGTCGTCGGCCGAGGCGATGAAGATGTGCAGCATCTCGGTGCCGCCGATGCCGTCAATCAGCCAGTGCCCGGTGGCCTCGTGGAACCGGGTGGCCAGCTCGGCGGACAGCGACTCGCCGGCGGACACCGCACGCCGCAGGCCGCCCAGCAGGTGCGCGCCGGGCGAGGTGAGCATGGCCCGGTACGCGGTCGGCGCGGTGAACAGCACGCTCACGCCGTGCCGGGCCGCCGTCTCCAGCAGCTCCACCGGGGTGGCGCGCTCGACCAGCAGCGTGGCGGCGCCTGCGTGCAGCGGGAACACCAGCAGCCCACCGAGGCCGAACGTGAAGGCGAGCGGCGGCGAGCCGGTGAACACGTCGTCCGGGGTCGGACGCAGCACGTGCCGGGAGAACGTGTCGGCGATCGCCAGCACGTCCCGGTGGAAGTGCATGGTCGCCTTGGGCTGGCCGGTCGTACCGGAGGTGAACGCGAGCAGGGCGACGTCGTCGGCCGCGGTCGCCACGTCGGCGAAGCTGGTCGGCCGGGCAGCGGCGCGCGCGCTCAGGTCGTCCGCCCCCGTACCGCCGTATCCGCACACCGGCAGCTCCCAGCCCGGCGAGCCCTGCCCGTGCGGCGCGTGTGGCCCGTGCAGCGCGTGCAGCTCGTCGGCGAACCGGTGGTCGGTCAGCGCGAGCGTGGGCCGGGCAGCCTCGACGATCTTCGCCAGCTCGTGGCTGCGCAGCAGCGGCATCGTGGTGACCGCGACCGCGCCTGCCTTGAGCACGCCCAGCCAGCAGGCGGCCAGCCACGGGTTGTTCGGCCCGCGCAGCAGCACCCGGTTGCCCGGCACGACGCCGAACTCCTCGACCAGCACGTGTGCCACCTGGTTCGCCCTGGCCAGCAGCTCGCCGTAGCTCCAGGTGGCGGTCGGCGAGAGCACGCAGGGGCGGTCGGGCCCCCACCTCCCGACCGCCCCGTCCAACAGCTCGGTCGCGCAGTTCAACCGGTCGGGGTAGTGCAGCTCCGGCAGGTCGAAGACGAGCTCGGGCCAGTCCCGCCCGGACGGCAGGTTGTCCCGACAGAAGGTGTCCACGTGCGCACTGGGCGAGAGCTGCATGGCCGGCCTCAGTCCTGTTCGGGGTGTACCGGGGCAGGTTCGGCCGGGCGGCCGGTGACGACCAGTGGCTGCTGCGGTGTCGCGTTCAGGTGCAGCGAGAACACGTCGAACCGGTTGTAGTGGCCGATGATGTCGTGCATCTGTTTCGCCTGGATGCAGCGCGCGAGGTCGATCTCGCCGTAGACGATGCCGTCGGTGTCGATCAGGGGTTCGCTGACGGGGCGGCCGTCGGGGCCGAAGATGCCGGACAGGGCGCTGCGCTTGCGGGCCAGCTGGTCGCGCACGGCCTGGTCGTCGCCCGCGATGGCGTCGATGATCTCCTCGGAGATCGTGGACGTCGAGACGACGGAGAAGATCTTGCCCTCGAACGCGTGGGCGGCGGTGCGGATGGCGATCGCGTCGGCCATGTCGTAGTCCTCCGGCGCGACCGGCAGCGCGATGTAGCTGGCCACATGGACCTGCTCCCCCTGCGCGAGCAGCGCGAACCGGGCGAGGGTGTTGGTGTTCTCGCCGCAGGCCAGCACGCCGATCCGGCCGAGCTCGGTGTCGTGCACCTTCAGGGAGCTGCCGTCGCCGTGGGTCCAGGTCAGCTTCTCCGCCCAGGTCGGCACCAGCTTGCGGTGCACGCCGAGCAGCTCGCCGGCCGAGGAGATGGTGAGCACGGTGTTGTAGAGCACGCCGAGGCTGTGCGGGCCGCGCTCGTTCACGCCGATTACCACGGTGGTGCCGTTCCGCCGGGCCGCCGCACACAGCTCGGCGACCTCCGGGCCCGGTACGTCGACGGCCGCCCGGTAGAGCTTCTCGAACCACGGCGAGCCCTGCACCGGGTTCATCGTCCAGTTCCAGTACGGGTAGCCCGGCACGAAGACCTCGGGGAACGCCACCAGCGTGGCGCCGTTGCCGGCGGCCTCCTCGATCAGCCCGACGGCCTTGCGCACCGTCGCCGCCGGGTCCAGGAAGACCGGGCTGTGCTGCACAGCGGCCGCGGTGAAACGGGGTAGCTCGAACATCGTGGTCACCTCGTCAGGAGCAGGGTCGGGCGGTCCCCGGCGGGGCGCCAGCGCTGGTGGATCGACGGTTCGGGCTCGGTGCCCAGGGTCAGGCGAGGGCGTTCCCGGTCGGCGGTGCGGCCCGGCGGAGGCGCGCTGCCGGCGCGGTAGTGCGCGGGCCACTCGGCGCCGGGGCCCCGGTAGCCCAGCTCGGCGGCGGCGTGCAGTGCCCAGGCCGGGTCGTGCAGCGCGGCACGCCCGACGCCGACCAGGTCAGCCCGGCCGGCCAGCACGATGGAGGTGGCGTCGTCCTGGGTCGAGATGCCGCCGACCGCGATCGTGAGCACGCCCACGTCGTGGCGGATCCGCTCGGCGAACGGGGTCTGGTAGCTGCGCCCGTACGCCGGCCGCTCGTGCGCCACGACCTCACCGCTGGACACGTCGATCGCGTCGGCGCCGTGCTCGGCCAGCGCGCGGGCGATCTCGACGGCGTCCTCCACCGTGGTACCGCCCTCGGCCCAGTCGACCGCCGAGATGCGCACCAGGATCGGGCGGTCGGCGGGCCACTGCGCCCGGACCTCGGCCAGCACCTCGAGCGGGAACCGCAGCCGATTGGCCAGCGGGCCGCCGTAGCGGTCGGTGCGCCGGTTGGTCAGCGGGGACAGGAACCCCGACAGCAGGTGCCCGTGCCCGGCCTGCAGCTCGAGCACGTCGAAGCCGGCCTCGGCGGCGCGGCGGGTGGCTGCGGCGAAGTCCGCCACGACGGTGCGCAGGCCCGGCTCGTCCAGTTGGGTGGGCGCCGGGTCACCGGGGTGGAACGGGATCGGCGAGGCGGCCACGGTGGGCCAGCCGGTTTCGGGCTCATCAGCACCGGGTGCGGCGGAACCGGCCTTGGCGCCCGCGTGCGTGAGCTGTACGCCGACCAGCGCGCCCGACACCCGGTGCACCCGGCCTACCAGCTCGCGCCAGGCGGTGGCCTGCCCGTCGGTGTAGAGGCCGCTGCAGCGCGCGGTGGCCCGGCCGGCCGCGCTCACCGCCGTCATGCCGGCCAGCACCAACCCCGAGCCGCCGAGCGCCGCGCCGGCCAGCCAGAGCGCCTCCTCGTCGCCGGGCACCCCGTCGCGCGCGGTGTACGTGGCCACCGGCGCGGTGACGATCCGGTTGCGCAGCGTGGCGCCGCCGAGCCGCAGCGACTGGAACAGCGGCGGGGTGGGCTTCGCCCCGTCCGCCGCTCCCCCGGCCCCGACGGCGGCACCGACGGCGGCATCAGCGACAACGGCGGCCGCGACGGCGGTGTGCTGCCGGTCGAACCACCGCGTCAGGTCCGCGATGTACTCCGGGTCACGCAGCCGCAGGTTGTCGTACGTGACGCGGCGGCTGCGGGTGAGCAGGTTGAAGGCGAACCGCGGGGTGTCCTGGCCGGCCACGTGGGCGATGTCCTCGAACCACGCCAGGCTGGCCTGCGCGGCCCGCTGGGTGCTCTCCACGACCGGCCGGCGCTCCGCCTCGTAGGCCGCCAGCGCCTCGCTGACCTGCGGGTTCTCCTGCAGGCAGGCGGCCAGCGAGAGCGCGTCCTCCATGGCCAGCTTGGTGCCGGAGCCGATCGAGAAGTGCGCGGTGTGCGCCGCGTCGCCGAGCAGCACGATGTTGCCCCGGCGCCAGGTGCGGTTGCGCACGACGGTGAACCGGACCCACTTGGAGTTGTTGGCG
>DATAYB010000691.1:0-20444 GCA_036272795.1 Pseudonocardia sp. | reverse complement strand
GGCGGCTTCGGCGAGCCGGTGGCCGGCCCGCTGCTGCTGGTCTGCGTGCACGGCCGCAAGGACGCCTGCTGCGCGATGCTGGGCCGCCCGGTCGCCGACGCGCTGCACGCCCAGTTCCCGGACCGCACCTGGCAGTGCACTCATTTCGGTGGCGACCGGTGGGCCGGCAACCTGCTGGTGGTCCCGCACGGCTTCATGTACGGCCAGCTGGTGCCCGACTCGGCGGTCCCGGTGGCGCGGTCCCACGAGCGCGGCGAGGTCGCACTGAACAACCTGCGCGGGCGGGTCGGCACCGCGCCGTTCGCCCAGGTCGCGGAGATCGCCGTGCGGGAGCGCACCGGGCTGCTCGGGCTCGACGAGGTGCTGGCCGGCACGGTGGACGGCAAAGGTGACGAGGCCACGGTCGAGGTGCACGCCGCGGGCAGCGTCTACCACGTCGTCGTGCGGCGCCGGCCGATGGGCGTGCACGGCCACTCGCTGTGCTCCGGCGAGGCACACCCGCACCGGTTCGACGTGCTGGACCTGCGTACCGCTGTCCCCGCCTAGGAGCGCCCCGTCCGGTCTACGGGGGCGGAGTGTCACCCTCGGTAGCGCTGGATGCGCTCTTCGTCTACCCGTATCGTCAACCGCGCGATGACCAGCCCGAGCAGTGCCAGCCGACGGCTCACCCGAGAGGCGCCCAGGGTCGGAGAGTTCCGCCGGGGGGCCCGGTTGCGCACGACCTCGGCCGGCACCTGGTTCCCCGCCGTCAGTCCCGACGACACACCCGCCGGCCTGCTGCTCGTGCACCCGGGCGTCGACCTGCGGGTGCTGGTCCCCACGATCGAACGGCTCGCCGAGCTCAACCTGCCCGGGGTCCTGACGCCACGGCCGGCGCTGCTCGAACAGGCCGGGCGGAACTGGCTGGTCACCGAGGCGCCCCCGGTGCCGACGCTCTCCGACGTGCTCGACGCGGGGGCGCACCGCGTGCCCGGCAACGCCGCCGCGCTGCTGTCCGACGTGGCCGCCACCCTGCTCACCACCCATCGGTCCGGCCTGGCGCACGGCGCGCTGGACGCCCGCTCGGTGCTGGTCGGCCAGGACGGCGCGGCACTGCTCACCGACTGGGGCACCAACACCGCGGCCAGCGCCGCCGCCGACGTGACCGCATGGACCCGGCTCGCCGAGCTGCTCGCCGAGCACTGGTGTGCCGAGAACGTGGTGTCCGCCGCCGCGCTCGCCAGGGCCGCCCAGGCCGCCTCAGGGCCCACCGGCCTGGCCGGCGGCTTCGACCAGCTCCGCGCACTCGCCTACACCGCCGAGCGCCCCAGCCTGGCCCAGGCCGCCAAGGACGAGCTGGACGCTGTCGGCCGGGGCGAGATCCGGCCACCCCGACGACCCCAGTCCCGGCGCGCCGCCACCCGCCCCGCGCCCACCGACCCGTCGGCCGAGTCGACTGCCGAGTCGACTGCCGCGTCGACTGCCGCGCCGACTGCCGAGTCGCCGGCTCAGTCGCCGGCACCCGCTGAGCCGCCCGGGCCGCTCGAGGCCACTGCGTCTCCGGCCGTTGAGCCTGGGACGGTGGCCGAGCCGACAGCGGTGGCCGAGCCGACGGCGCCCGAAGCCGCGGCACCTACGCCCGGAGCCGCGGTGACCGTCCCGACCGCGTCGAGACCCGCCGAGGTGGCGCCGCTGGCCTCGCCGGCCCGGCCCTCCTGGATGGTCGAACCCCCGCGCACGCTCGAACCACCGACCGCGACCACTCCAGCGCCGACCGCCGCGCCCCGGTACGACGAGTCGGCGTTCCCCGAGCCGCCTGCCGAGGAGTGGCTGACCGGCCGGCAGAGCGTCACCGACACCCGTCTCGACAGGTCCGGCCCCGCCGGCCGCCCGGGCCGCGCCAAGCTCCTCGGTAAGCGCGGTGAGGTGCCGCGCTGGCAGCTGGTGCTGCTGGCCACCCTGGTGGTGGTGACACTGGTCGCCACGGCGGCCGACCTGGTGCTGGTGGTCACCCGCAGCACCGAGGCGAGCGCGTTGAAGATCCAGTCGGTGGTGCTGTGGGCGCAGCGCAGCGGCGGCGGCTGCACGCTGCTCGGCGTGATCACCACGAACGGCGAGTCCGGCACCGTGACCTACGGCTGGACCGGGGACACCGCCTCCGGGCCCGCCATCAGCCAGCAGGTGTCGAGCGGGCACACCCAGGTCGAGGTGACGCGGCAGTGGACCGCCGAGACCGCCCGCACGCTGGACCCGCTGGTCACCCTGCAGGTACTCCAGCCGTCGCTGCGCCAGGCCTCCGTCCAGCCCGGTCTGGACTGCGCCGAGTGATCCGGGGGCCCGGGCCCGTCAGCCGCCGAGCAGGTCGGCGATGGCGGCCACCGCGCCGTCGTCGGTCATGATGCCGAAGTGGTTGCGCTCGACCGCGAGCACACGCAGCCCCGGGGCGGCGCCCTGGAACGCGGCGGCGTCGGCCTCGGACACCACGAGTCCCCCGCCGAGCAACCCCGTGGCGCGCAGCAGCAGGGCCGGCATGGTGACCTTCGCCCAGTTGGAGACGACGTCGCCCTTCTCGGCGTGGTCGAGGTCCTCCTGGCAGGCCGCCTTGTTGGTGACCGGGGCGAACCGCTCGCCCAGCGGCCCGATCTCGTAGCGGTACACCCGGTCCCAGTACTCGTTCCACGGCTCGACGGCGCCGGCGGCCCGGACCGCGGCCACGTAGTCCGCCGGGTCGTCGACCACCGCGTCCAGGCGGCGCAGCCCGGCCCGGACCGCCGCGTACGCGGCCGGGTCCACCGTGCCGCAGTGGTCGATCATGGTGAGGCTGCGCAGCCGGTCGCCCGCCAGCCCGGCCGCCGTGAGACCGACCAGCGCCCCGAGCGACCAGCCGATGTAGTCGAACCGCGCCGCGCCCAGCAGCGTGGCCACCTCGAGCGCGTCCCGGGCGTGCGAGGTCAGCCCGTAGCTGCCCGGCGGCGTGGTCTCGCTGCGACCCCGGCCGCGCAGGTCGATCGCGACCACCTGGCGGTCGTCGCTGGCGATGCGCTCCACGAGGTAGTCGAACGAGTGCAGGTTGGCCGACAGCCCGTGCACGCACAGCACGAGCGGCGCATCCTCCGGGCCCACGCGCGCCGCGTGCACGGTGCCCGAGCTCAGGGCAAGATCCAGTTCGGTGACCGTCGGCATGCCGTCCCCCTCGAGGCGTTCGCTGCAGGCACGCTACCGAGTCCCGTGGCGCCGGCCACCCGCATTTCCGGCCGGCCCCCGCCGTGGCCCCGCTCAGCCCGGCTCGATGCCCCAGCTCATCGTGAACGAGGTGCCCGGTTCGATCACGACGAGCCCGTCGCCGGAGCGCAGCGCGTTGGGCGGGCCGGTCATCGGCTCGACCGCGACGCTGCGCCGACGCCGCGCGGGCGCCTGGGTATCGCCGGTGTAGAGCTGCAGGTAGGAGTAGCTGTGGTCGACCCAGAGCCGGGTGGTGCGGCCGTCCGGGGCGGTCAGCTCCAGCCAGGCCAGCCCGTCGGCGTCACGGGCCAGACCGGTGAACGCGTGGTCGATCCGGGTGTCGCCGACCTTGCGCGGTGTGCGGAAGTCCAGCGGTGAACCGGGCACCGGCTCGGCCCCGGTCGGCAGGCCGCGCTCGTTGGTCGGGATCCACTTCCCGGCGTCCAACCTCAGGGTCGCCTCGTCGATCAGGGGCGCGCCGGCGGCCAGGTACGGGTGCTGGCCGCTGGCGAACGGCAGCGCGGTGGGGCCGTGGTTGGTCGCGGTGGTGGTCACGGTCAGCCCGGGGCGGCGGCCGCCCTTGGCACCGTCGCTGACCGCGTACTCGATGGCCACGTCCAGCACGAACGGGTAGCCCGAGTGCGGGTGCAGCACCGTGCCGACCACCACGCGCGCCGCGGCACGCTCGCGCTCGTCGTAGTTGCGCCAGCGCAGCAGGCCGTGGATGGCGTTGTGCGTGGCCGGCTCCGACAGCGGCAGCTGGTAGGTCCGGCCTGCGAACGTGTACTGGCCGTCCTCCAGCCGGTTCGGCCACGGCATCAGCGGGGCGCCGCGCGCGCCACTGCACATCTCGTCGGGCCCGTAGCCGTCCAGCACGGGGCGCCCGTCGTGCTCGTACTCCCGGATACCGCCGCCGACCTCGACCACCGTCGCCCGGTGCCCGCCGTCGGCGATGCTGAACTGCTGCCCGGATGGAGCGATCGTCATCCAGCACTCTCCCCGCGTCGGTGGTGGCCCGCGTCCGTGGCCGCCGTGAGTGATCTAACCCCGGTCCGACCCGTCGTGCGCGCGGGACCTACGTGTTGAGGAGTGCGCGGATCACGGCGTCGGCGAGGAGGCGGCCCCGGCGGGTGAGGACGGCGCGGCCGGTGTCCAGGGCGGCGGGTTCGAGCAGGCCGTCGTCCGCCGCGCGCGCCGCCGCTGCCCGGCCTGCGTCGTCGAGCGCGCCGACCGGCAGCCCCTCGACCAGTCGCACCCCGAGCATCACGCGCTCCTCGTGCCGTTCCTCGGCGGTGAGCTCCTCGCGCCCGGCGGCCGGGGACCCACCGGCGCCCAGCAGCGTGGCGTACCGCGCGGGGTGCTTGACGTTCCACCAGCGCACCCCGCCGACGTGGCTGTGCGCGCCGGGCCCGGCGCCCCACCAGTCGCCGTCGCGCCAGTAGCCGAGGTTGTGCCGGCAGCGGGTGTCGTCCGACCGTGCCCAGTTGGACACCTCGTACCAGCGCAGGCCGGCCGCACCGAGCACGTCGTCGACCAGCTCGTACCGGTCGGCGGACACGTCGTCGTCGGGGGCGGCCAGCTCGCCTCGGCGGATCCGGCGGGCCAGCGCCGTGCCGTCCTCGACGATCAGCGCGTACGCCGAGACGTGATCGACGCCGGCACCGAGCACCGCGTCCAGCGAGCGGCGCAGGTCGTCGTCGGACTCGCCGGGCGTGCCGTAGATCAGGTCCATGCTGACCTGCCCGATGCCTCCGGCGCGAGCCTCCCGGGCGGCGGCCACCGGGCGCCCCGGGGTGTGCCGGCGGTCCAGCACGGCGAGCACGCCGGGGGCCGCGGACTGCATGCCGAGCGACACCCGCGTGTAGCCCGCCTCGGCGATGCCGGCGAAGAACTCCGCCGAGGTGGACTCGGGGTTGGCCTCGGTGGTCACCTCGGCGCCGGCGGCCAGGCCGAACGACGCGCGGACCGCGGCCAGTACGTCGGTCAGCCCGTCCGCCCCGAGCAGCGACGGGGTGCCGCCGCCCACGAACACCGTCTCAGCGGGCGGCACCGAGGCGGGCCCGGCACCCAGTACCGACGCCGCGAGGTCGAGCTCGGCGCGCAGCGCGTCCAGCCAGCCGGCGGGCGAGGCACCGGACCCGGCGAGCTCGGACGGCGTGTAGGTGTTGAAGTCGCAGTAGCCACAGCGCACCGCACAGAACGGCACGTGCACGTAGACCCCGAACGGGCGCGTGCCGAGCCCGTCGAGAGACCTGGCCGGCAATCCGAAGGACTCCGGCGTGGTCACGGTGACCAAATCCATATAATACCCATCAAGTATCTGCCGAATTGTCGGTCGCTATGACCGATCAATTCCATTGTGACGGCTCTCCCACCGACGCGGCCGCACTGGTCAGCCGGCCGAATCGGTGGCACCCTGGTTGCTGTGACGTGCGCCCTGAGTATGCGACTGGTGGCCCGCCGCCATGTCGATTTCCAGCGCGTAGCCAGCGCGATGTGCCGTCCCACCGACTGACCCGCGCCGCAATCCCACCACGTGTGACACCCGGCCGGGCACTCGGCTGGGTGTTGTTGCCTTCAGGCTCCAGGCCCCCGTGTGTTCGTGCCACCCGACCTGGAGGTCTGAGAACGCATGGTCCCGACACAGTCGGCCGCCACCCCGGAGCGTGCCCGCCGCGCCACGCCGCCGAAACGCCGTCGGGGTGAGGGCCAGTGGGCGCTGGGCTACCGGGAGCCGCTGAACCCCAACGAGCGGGCCAAGCGCGACGACGACGCACTGAACGTCCGGGCCCGGATCGAGAACATCTACTCGAAGCGCGGTTTCGACTCGATCGACCCCGGTGACCTGCGCGGCCGGTTCCGCTGGATGGGCCTGTACACGCAGCGCAAGCCGGGCATCGACGGCGGCCGCACCGGCGCGCTGGAGCCCGAGGAGCTGGACGACCGCTACTTCATGATGCGGGTCCGGATCGACTCCGGGGCGCTGACGAGCGAGCAGCTGCGGGTGATCGGTGAGATCGCCCGCGACCACGCGCGCGACACCGCCGACATCACCGACCGGCAGAACGTGCAGCTGCACTGGATCCAGATCGAGGACGTGCCGACGATCTGGGAGAAGCTGGAGGCGGTCGGCCTCTACACGACCGAGGCCTGTGGCGACTGCCCCCGGGTCGTGCTCGGCTCCCCGGTGGCCGGCATCGCCGAGGACGAGATCATCGACGGCACCCCGGCGATCCACCAGATCGTCGAGCGCTACATCGGCAGCAAGGAGTTCTCCAACCTGCCGCGCAAGTTCAAGTCGGCGATCTCCGGCTCACCCCGTCACGACGTGGTGCACGAGATCAATGACATCGCCTTCGTCGGCGTGCGGCACCCGGAGCACGGCCCGGGCTTCGACCTGTGGGTCGGCGGCGGGCTGTCCACGAACCCGAAGCTCGGCGTCCGGCTGGGCGCCTGGGTGCCGCTGGACGAGGTCGCGGACGTGTGGGCCGGCGTGATCGGGCTGTTCCGCGACTACGGCCACCGGCGGCTGCGGCACCGCGCGCGGATCAAGTTCCTCGTCGCGGACTGGGGTGAGGCGAAGTTCCGCGAGGTGCTCGAGACGGAGTACCTGAAGCGGCCACTGATCGACGGCCCGGCCCCGGAGCACTGGCTGGGCGCGCGCGACCACATCGGCGTGCACAAGCAGGTCGACGGGCTGAACTACGTCGGCGCCGCCGCGATCGCCGGCCGGGTCTCCGGCACGAAGCTGATCCAGGTGGCAGAGGCCGCCGAGCGGGTCGGCTCGAGCCGGCTGCGCACCACCGTGCAGCAGCAGCTGCTGGTGCTGGACGTGGCCGACGAGAAGGTCGAGCAGCTGACGACGGAGCTCGCCGACCTGGGCCTGCACGTCAACCCCACCCCGTGGCGCCGGCACACCATGGCATGCACAGGCATCGAGTTCTGCAAGCTCGCGATCGTGGAGACGAAGGGGCGGGCGGCCGCGCTGGTCTCCGAGCTCGAGACCCGGCTGGCCGACATCCCGGAGCTGGGCAGCCCGATCGCCATCCACCTGAACGGCTGCCCCAACGCCTGCGCCCGCACGCAGACCGCCGACATCGGGCTCAAGGGCCAGATCATCACCGACGAGCACGGCAACCAGGTGCCCGGTTTCCAGGTCCACCTGGGCGGCGGGCTCGGCCTGGACGCCGGCTTCGGCCGCAAGCTGCGCGGTCTGAAGGTGAGCTCCAGCGGGCTGGGCGACTACGTGGACCGGGTGGTCCGCCAGTACGTCAAGCAGCGCGACAGCGGCGAGCGGTTCGCGCAGTGGGTGGCCAGGGCCGACGAGTCTGATCTTCAGTGAGCGAGAGAGCAGTTCCGTTCTACTGCCCGTACTGCGGTGAGGAAGATCTGCGGCCGGTGGAAGAGCCACACGGTGCGTGGCGTTGTGCTGGCTGTCTGCGGACGTTCGCGGTGAAGCTGGTCGGGATCGGTGTGCCATCTCCAGAGAACACAGGGGCGGTTCAGAAATGAGTGTGTCGAGTACGGAGGTGGCGACCCCGGGGCGTACCCGGGGCGCCGATGAGCTGCGGGCGATCGCGGCTCGGGGCGCCGGGGAGCTGGGCCCGGACGCGACCGCCGAGCAGGTGCTGGACTGGGCGGCCGCCACGTTCGGGGCGAGCCTGATCGTGGCGTCGAACATGCAGGACGCGGTACTGGTCGACCTGGCCGCGAAGGCGAGTCCTGACGTGGACGTGCTGTTCCTCGAGACCGGCTACCACTTCGCCGAGACGATCGGCACCCGCGACGCCGTCGAGACCGTCTACGACGTGCGGATGGTGAACGCGACCGCCGAGCACACCGTCGCCGAGCAAGACAGCCTGCTCGGCAAGGACCTGTTCGCCCGCGCCCCCGACCAGTGCTGCGCGCTGCGCAAGGTGGCGCCGCTGCAGAACACCCTCGCCGGCTACGACGCCTGGGTCACCGGGGTGCGCCGGGTGGAGGCGCCGACGCGGGTGAACACGCCGCTGGTCACGTTCGACGAGAAGTTCGGGCTCGTGAAGATCAACCCGATCGCGGCGTGGTCCGACGACGAGATGGACCGCTACATCGCTGAGCACGGGGTGCTGGTGAACCCGCTGGTGGACGCCGGTTACCCGTCGATCGGCTGCGCGCCGTGCACCCGGAAGCCACTGCCCGGCGAGGACAAGCGGGCCGGCCGCTGGGCCGGCATCGCCAAGACGGAATGCGGGTTGCACGCATGAGCACGACGGTGAGCCAGCTGGCGGCCCCGGCCGTGGCGAACGCCCGGTTCGACGCACTGGACGCGCTGGAGTCCGAGGCGATCCACATCTTCCGCGAGGTCGCGGGCGAGTTCGACCGCCCGGTGATCCTGTTCTCCGGCGGCAAGGACTCGACGCTGCTCGTGCACCTGGCCGCGAAGGCGTTCGCGCCGGCCCCGGTGCCGTTCTCGCTGCTGCACGTCGACACCGGGCACAACTATCCCGAGGTGATCGACTTCCGGGACCGGCTGACCGAGCGGCTCGGGCTGCGCCTGGTGGTGGCCCACGTGCAGGACTGGATCGACGACGGCCGGCTGGTCGAGCGCCCGGACGGCACCCGCAACCCGCTGCAGACCGTGCCGCTGCTGGACTCGATCAACTCCCACCGCTTCGACGCGGTGTTCGGCGGCGGGCGCCGCGACGAGGAGCGCGCCCGCGCCAAGGAGCGGATCATCAGCCTGCGCGACGGCTTCGGCAGGTGGGACCCGCGCAAGCAGCGGCCCGAGCTGTGGAACCTCTACAACGGCCGGCACGCCCCCGGCGAGCACGTCCGGGTCTTCCCGATCTCGAACTGGACCGAGCTGGACGTCTGGCGCTACATCCAGCGGGAGAACATCGAGCTGCCCCAGATCTACTTCTCGCACCGGCGTGAGGTGTTCCGCAGGGACGGCATGTGGCTGGCCGAAGGCCCGTGGGGCGGCCCGCGCGGCGGCGAGTCGCTCGAGCTGCGCAGCGTGCGGTACCGCACCGTCGGGGACGGCTCCTGCACCGGCGCGGTGGAGTCCACCGCGACGACGCTGGACGAGGTGATCGCCGAGGTCACCGCCTCCCGGTTGACCGAGCGGGGAGCCACCCGCGCGGACGACCGGCTGTCCGAGGCCGCCATGGAGGACCGCAAGCGAGAGGGCTACTTCTGATGCCGGACCCAGTTCTGGACCCGTCAGCGGATCAGCCGGCCGCCGCGCCGCGCGACCTGCTGCGGTTCGCCACGGCCGGCAGCGTGGACGACGGCAAGTCGACCCTCGTCGGCCGCCTGCTCTACGACACCAAGTCCGTGCTCGCCGACCAGATCGAGGCCGTGCAGCGCGCCTCGGTCGACAAGGGCCTGACGACGCCCGACCTGTCGCTGCTGGTGGACGGCCTGCGCGCCGAGCGTGAGCAGGGCATCACGATCGACGTGGCATACCGCTACTTCGGCACGCCGAAGCGGGAGTTCGTACTGGCCGACACCCCCGGACACGTGCAGTACACCCGCAACACGGTGACCGGCGCCTCCACCGCCGAGCTCGCGGTACTGCTGGTCGACGCCCGCTACGGCGTGGTCGAACAGACCCGCCGGCACGCCGCCGTGCTCGCGCTGCTGCGGGTACCCCGGCTGGTGCTGGCCGTGAACAAGATCGACCTGGTCGACTACGACGAGGCCGTGTTCAGCGCGATCGCCAAGGACTTCAACGGGCTGACCACCGCGCTCGGCTACCCGGCGGAGCGCGTGGTGACGATCCCGCTGTCCGCGCTCGTCGGCGACAACGTGGTCGAGCCGTCGGCCAACACCCCGTGGTACTCCGGCCCCACGCTGCTGCAGCACCTGGAGTCCGTGCCGGTGGGCAGCCCCGACGTCGATGCTCCCCTGCGCATCCCCGTGCAGTACGTGATCCGGCCCCGGACCGCCGAGTACCCCGACTACCGCGGCTACGCCGGCCAGGTCGCGGCCGGCACGGTGCGCCCCGGCCAGCGGGTGCTCGTGCTGCCCGAGGGCCTGAGCAGCACCGTGACCTCGGTGGACACCGCCGACGGTCAGCTCGCCGAGGCCGGTACCGGGCGCAGCGTCACGGTGCTGCTCGCCGACAACCTGGACGTGGCGCGCGGCAGCGTGATCGTCGACGCCGAGCACCCGCCCACGGTGACCGACCAGCTCGAGACCACGGTCTGCTGGCTCTCCGAGCAGCCCCTGCGCCCCGGCGCCCGGCTGCTGCTCAAGCACGGCACCCGGGTCACCCAGGCGATCATCGGCGCGCTGCACGACCGGCTGGACACCGACACCCTCACGCTGAGCACCCCGGAGCGGCTGGAGATCAACGACATCGGCCGGGTCAGCATCCGGACCGCCGACCCACTGCCGGTGGACGACTACGCAGACAGCCGGGCGACCGGTTCGTTCCTGCTGATCGACCCGCCGACCGGCAACACGCTGGCCGCCGGGCTCGTGGGCACCCCGCTGGTGCCGCTGCTCGAGGACTGATGACGCCGCTCTCCGGTTCGGCGGTCCCGGCTTCGGCGGTCCCGGCTTCGGCGGCGGTCCCGGCTTCGGCGTCCCCCGCCCTGGTGGCGGTCGCGCACGGCAGCCGGGATCCCCGGTCGGCGGCCACGGTCGCGGCACTGGTCGAGGAGGTGCGCCGGCAGCGGCCCGAGCTGGACGTCCGGCTCAGCTTCCTCGACCTGAGCACCCCCCGGCTGCCCGACGTGCTCGCCGCCGTGGCCGCCGACGGGCACACCGACGCCGTCGTGGTGCCCCTGCTGCTCGGCAACGCCTTCCACGCCAAGGTCGACCTGCCGGGTGCGGTGGCCAGGGAAGCCCGCCGGTATCCCAGGCTGCGCCTGACCGTGTCCGACGTGCTCGGCGGCTCCGGCTCTCGCGGCGGCGCCGGGGAGCACGTGCCCGGCGCCGCGGAACCGAGGTTGGTAGGCGCCGCGCTGCGCCGCCTCGCCGAGGCCGCCGGGCCGCTGGACGACCCCGACCTGGGCGTCGTGCTCGCCGCCACCGGCTCCTCGCACGCGAACGCCAACGCCGCCGTGCACCGGCTCGCCGCGTCGTGGGCGACCCGGTTCCCGTGGCGGGCGGGCTGCGTCCCTGCGTTCGCGACCGCGGTCTCCCCCACCGTCGGCGAGGCGGTCGGGCAGCTGCGCGCCGCCGGAGCATTGCGGATCGCGGTCGCCGGCTGGTTCCTGGCGCCGGGCCTGCTCCCGCGCCGGGTCGGCCGGTTGGCGCTGGCCCTGGACCCCACGATCCACCTCGCCGCGCCCCTCGGCCCGGACGCCGCCGTGGCGGAGGTAATCCTCGACCGCTACACAACGGCCGCCCGCACCCCGACCGCCGCCCGCACCCCCGCAGTCGCCGGCTGACCGAGCAAACCGCAGGTCAGCCCTCACAGGCCGTGACCTCAGCGGTCGGAGGGCCAGACTGAGCGCCAGGAGCGGTCCTCGCTGGTGTACGCGGTGACCGAGTCCGGCAGCCGGCCCTCGACCACCTGCGCGACGGTGGTGAGCTCGAGGATCGAGCGCAGGCTGGCGCGGACGGCGACCCAGACGTCCTGCAGGTGCCGCGCCGCGCCGTCGTAGGCGTGGCTCTCCGGGCGCTGGCCACGGACGAGGGCGAGCGGACCGTCGGTCACCCGGATGACGTCGGCGAGCGAGATCGCATACGCCGGACGGGCGAGCCGGTGACCACCGTCCGGGCCACGCCGGCTCTCGACCAGGCCTGCTTTGCGCAGCTCGACGAGGATGCCGTCGAGGAACGTGCGCGGGATGTTCTGGGCCGAGGCGATCTCGTCGGCCTTGACCGCGCACTGCGCCGGGGCACTCGCCAGCACACACAGTGCCCGCAGTGCGTAGTCCGCCCTCGCCGAGATCTGCACACCGTCATCTTGTCGTATCCGCCCTGATCAACGGGCCCGACGGCTGCTTCACAGTTTGTTGACTAAGCGGCTCAGGAATGTCAGCATCGAGGTGTGCGTACCCGCTTCCAGGCTGACCGGCTCGCCCGGCCGATGCTGGTCCGGCGGCTGCATGTCGATCTCATGCGCTTGCTCACCACCTGCTGTCCGACCGGTCGCTGACCCCGTCCGTCCCGCGCCGACCACTCCCGGTCACCCGCGCAAGTCGTCATAAGGCAGGCACCCGATCGTGCACGTCAATCTCTCGCTGTCCGTCGCCGGACTACTGGTCGGCCTCCTGGTCGGCCTCACCGGCATGGGCGGCGGCGCGTTGTTGACCCCGCTGCTGGTGCTGTTCTTCCGGGTCGAACCGCTCGCGGCGATCTCCAGCGACCTGTTCACCTCGCTCGTCATGAAGCCGGTCGGCGGCGCTGTGCACCTGCGGCACCGCACGGTCGCGTGGCGGTTGGTCGGCTGGCTCTGTGTCGGCTCGGTGCCCGCCGCGTTCGCCGGCGCGGTGCTGATCGGCGCGATCGGGCACGCCGCAGGTGTCCAGGACAACCTCAAGGTGATCATCGGCATCGCACTGTGCGCCTCGGTGGCGCTGATGGTGGCCCGGCAGCTGCTGGACCGGCGCGCCCGCCGCCGGGATGCCGCCGCCGGCATCCCCGCCGACGCGGTCCGGCCGCTGGTGGTCCGCCCGGTGCGCACGGTGGCCATCGGGTTGGTCGGCGGCTTCGCGGTCGGCATGACCTCGGTCGGCGCAGGCTCCGTGATCATCGCGCTGCTCCTGCTGGCGTACCCGACATTGCGGCCGGCCCAGCTGGTCGGCACCGACATCGTGCAGGCGATCCCGCTGGTCGCCGCGGCAACCCTGGGTCACCTGCTCTTCGGAGACGTGCAGTTCGCGCTCACCGCGTCCCTGCTGCTCGGCGCACTGCCCGGGGTCTACCTCGGCGCCCGGCTGTCCGCGCAGGGCCCCGCCGCCGTGATCCGCCCGGTGATCGCGGCCGTGCTGCTCGCCTCCGCGCTGGCACTGCTGAAGGTGAGCACCCCCGTGATCATCGCCTGCGCCGCCGCCGGCCTGCTCCTGATGGTCGCGCTGCGCCCGCGCCGGGCTGACCTGCCGACGCCGCCCCCGGTCCCCGAGCTCGACCCCGCCGTCCGCTGACCCCGACAACCACCCCCGACACCCACGCGTGCCGCTCGGGCGTCGACGCCCGCCAGACGGATCGAGATTGAACAGATGAACCGCAGCCTCCGTACCTTCGCCGTCGTGCTCGCCGTCGTGCTGACAGCTGGGGCCGCGCTCGCCGCGTGCTCGCGCGCCGACCGGGGCGACACCGGCGGCGCCTCGGCCGCCCCGGCCAACCAGGGCGCGGCCGCCGAGCTGCGGCTCGGCTACTTCCCGAACATCACCCACGCGCCGGCCCTGATCGGGCTGGACAAGGGCTTCTTCGCCAAGGAGCTGGGCTCGACGAAGCTGGTCACCCAGCAGTTCAACGCCGGCCCGCCCGAGGTCAGCGCGCTGCTCGGCGGCTCGCTCGACGCCGGGTTCATCGGGTCGAGCCCGGCGATCAACGCGTTCGACCAGTCCAAGGGCGCGGCCGTACGGCTGATCGCGGGGTCCACCTCCGGCGGCGCGCAGCTCGTGGTCAAGCCCGGCATCACCTCCCCGGAGCAGCTCAAGGGGCAGACCATCGCCACCCCGCAGCTGGCCAACACCCAGGACGTGTCGCTGAAGAAATGGCTGAAGGGGCACAACCTGGCGATCGGCAGCGGCCCGGACGCGGTCACCGTGCAGAACCTGGCCAACCCCCGCACGCTCGACCTGTTCAAGAGCGGCCAGGTCGCCGGCGGTTGGCTGCCCGAGCCGTGGAGCTCCCAGCTGGTCGACGCCGGCGCCACGACATTGGTCGACGAGAGGACGCTGTGGCCGGGCGGCCAGTTCCCCACCACCGTGCTGATCGTGCGCACCGACTACCTCAAGGCGCACCCGGACACCATCGACGCGCTGCTGCGCGGCGAGCAGCAGGCCATCGACTTCGCAGCGTCCAACCCGGCCGAGGCGAAGACCGTGACCAACGCCGCGATCCAGCGGCTGACCGGCGCGACGCTGAGCCAGCCGGTGCTGGACCGCGCGTTCTCAGAGCTCAGCTTCGGGCTCGACCCGCTGGCCGCCACGTTCCCCCAGCTCGCGCAGGACAGCGTGACCGCGGGCGTGGCGCCCACCGCGACCAACCTCGCCGGCTTCGTGGACCTCACCGAGCTCAACAAGGTGCTCCAGGCGGCCGGCAAGCCGGCGGTCGACCCCGCCGGTCTCGACAAGGCGCAGAGGTGATCCGGGTATGACGGTGACAGTCGGGCGCGCGGCCGAGCGACAGACGCCCACGCGACAGGACCCCGCCGCGGTTCGCCTCGCCGGGATCGGCAAGACGTTCGGCACGGGCGCGACAGCGGTCACCGCGCTGCGCGATGTGTCGCTGGACGTGCGACCCGGCGAGTTCGTCTGCCTGCTCGGCGCCTCCGGCTGCGGCAAGTCCACGCTGCTCAACCTGGTCGCGGGGCTCGACCGGCCGAGCACCGGCGAGCTCACCCTGCACACGACCCGGCCGTCGTTCATGTTCCAGGAGCCGGCGCTGCTGCCGTGGCTGGACGCCGGGCGCAACGTCGAGCTGCCGCTGCGGCTGGGCGGGGTGTCGCGCACCGCCCGCCGGGACCGGGCTCAGGAGCTGCTCGAGCTGGTCCGGCTGGACGGGCAGGCCCGCAAGCGCCCGCACGAGCTGTCCGGCGGCATGCGCCAGCGGGTCGCGCTGGCCCGCGCGCTCGCCGCGACCACGCAGCCCGGCGACCCGGGCGCCACCGGCCTGCTGCTGATGGACGAGCCGTTCGCCGCCCTCGACGCCATCACCCGCGACGTGCTGCAGGGCGAGCTGCTGCGGGTCTGGCAGGCCACCGGAACGACGGTGCTGTTCGTGACCCACGACGTGCGGGAGGCGCTGCGGCTGGCCCAGCGGGTCGTGCTGCTGTCGTCGCGCCCGGGCACGGTGGTCGGCGAGTGGGACGTCGAGCACTCGACGCACGACCTGCACGACGAGATCACCGCCAGCCTGCGTGAGGTCATCAGCCGCCATGCCGCATGACCTGACCAGCGCCGGCTCGGCTCCGTCCGGCTCGGCTCCGTCCGGCTCGGCTCCGTCCGGGTCCGTCGAGTCGGGCTCCGTCGAGTCCGGGACACAGGCCGGTCCGGTGGCCGCCGGTTCGGCGCGGCCGGCCGGGGTCCACCCGGTGGACGACTCCGCCGCGGCCCTCGCCGGGCTGGACGCGCTGGACACGCCGACGGTGCAACGCGCGCCGCGCTGGCGACGCGCGGTGGCTGCCGGGCTGCCGCCACTGGTGGCGCTGGTGCTGTTCGTGGCCGCCTGGCAGGGCCTGTGGGCGGCCGCGTTCTGGCCTGAGTTCAAGCTGCCGGCGCCGCTCTCGGTGTGGCACGAGTTCGCGGTGGTCGTGGCGAACGGCCAGGTCTGGTCGATCCTCTGGACGTCGATCAGCAGGGCGTTCCTCGGCTTCCTGATCGCACTGGTCATCGCCACGCCGCTCGGGCTGCTGGTGGCCAAGGTGTCGGTGGTGCGGGCGGCGATCGGGCCGCTGCTGTCCGGGCTGCAGAGCCTGCCGTCGGTGGCGTGGGTGCCGGCGGCGGTGCTGTGGTTCGGCCTGACGAACTCCACCATCTACTTCGTCGTGCTGCTCGGCTCCATCCCGTCCATCGCGAACGGGCTGGTGGCTGGCATCGACCAGATCCCGCCGATCCTGCCCCGCGTCGGCCAGGTGCTCGGCGCGCGCGGGCTGGCCAGTGCCCGGCACATCCTGCTGCCCGCCGCGCTGCCCGGCTACCTGGCCGGCTGCAAGCAGGGCTGGGCGTTCTCCTGGCGCTCCCTGATGGCCGCCGAGATCATCGCCGCCGGCCCGCTGCTCGGCATCGGACTCGGCGCCTACCTCGAAGAGGGCAGCAACTTCAACAACATCTCGATGGTCATCGCGGCGATCTTCCTTATCCTGATCGTGGGCATCGGTGTCGAGCTGCTGGTGTTCCGGCCGGTGGAGCGCCGCGTGCTGCGGGCCCGGGGCCTCAGCGGCGCGCACTGAACGGGCTGGCGGTCAGCCGGGCTCGATCTGGACGCTTGTGGCAGCGGTTACCACGGAGCGCACAGGGACACGTGTCGATGTGTGCTCCTCGCGATTGCACGCTGGCCGGCGACGGCCCGCCTTCACTTCGCACGGCCCGCCTTCACTTCGCACAGTCTGCGGAGTATGCGAAGTGACAGCACGCCGTGCGAAGTGCCGGCGAGCGCACTGATCGCACCCCTTGGAATTGATCAATTAGTCGTCGGACTGGTCCGCCGCCGGCAGCGGGCGCACTGCACCGATGCCCAGCAGGCCCACGACCAGCACACCGAGCACCACGAGCAGGGCGTGCAGGATGCCGGTGTGCTGCGCGAGCAGGCCGATCACGGGCGGGCCCGCGAGGAATGCGGTGTAGGCGATCGAGCTGACCACGCCGACGCGGGCGGCGGCGCGCGCGGGGTCGTCGGCCGCCGCGCTCATCCCCACCGGGAAGCCGAGCGAGGCGCCGAGGCCCCACAGCAGCGCGCCGACCACCACCCAGCTGATCGACCCTGCCAGCGTGACCAGCGCCAGCCCCGCCACGGCCAGCACCGAGGTGGCCCGCAGCATGTGCACCCGGCCGAACCGCTCCAGCAGCACGCCGCCACTGAGCCGGCCGAGGGTCATGGCCGTGACGAACGCGCCGAAGCCGAGTGCGCCGAGTACCTCGCCGGTGTGGTGGCCGTCGACCAGTGCCACGGCGAGCCAGTCGTTGGCACTGCCCTCCGTGAACGCGAACGCGAGCGTGACCACCCCGATCAGCAGGGTGCGCGGCTCGAGCCAGGTGCGGGCGAGGTTGCCGGAGCGCCGGGTGCCGTCGTCGGCCCGTCCGTGGTCGGCCGCCGGTGGGAAGGCGCGCACCGCCATGCTCACCACCAACGGCGCGAGCGCGGCGGCGACCAGCACCTGCGCGGCCACCGGCACCCCGAGCGCCGCGCACGCCGCCCCGGCCCCGCCGCCGGCCACCGTGCCCAGACTGAAGGCCGCGTGCAGCTGGGGCATCAGGGTGCGCGCCCGCCGCCGCTCGACGTCGGCGCCGGCGACGTTCATCGCCACGTCCCAGTTGCTGTTGCCGACTCCGGCGAGCACCAGACCGACCGCCGCCGGCCAGACCGTCCCGGTGCCCACCCCGGCGGCCAGTGCGAGCAGGCCGATCCCGACCGCGATGGAGCCGAGCAGCACCACGCGCGCCGGCCCGAGCCGGTGCACCGCGGCCCCGGACAGCGGCAGCGACGCGCAGGCACCCCCGGACAGGCACAGCAGCAGCAGGCCGAGCTGCGCGGTGGACAGCGACAGCGCATCCCGCACGGCCGGTGCCCTGGACAGCCAGGACGCGAAGCTCAGGCCGTTCATCGCGAACGCCACCACCACGGCGTTCCTGGCCCGGCCCAGGTCCAGCGCGCGCGCTCCGGCCAACAGCTCGGTCACCGACTCCCCCTCGACGTTGAAAGCATCATCAGCGTTGTGCTCGGCACGGCCTGCGGCGCCCCAGCCGGCCGCGGCACAAATCGAATCGATTCGATTCGATCCCGACCATACGTTCCGCCGTGCCCTGGTACAACATGGTTTCCGGCAGCTCAGGCCACGTCGATCACCATCGCGGAGACCCTCGGACTACCGTCAGCGCCGTGCCCAGCCACACCCGACCGACGCTCGCCTCGGTGGCCGCGCTGGCCGGAGTGTCGCCGTCCACCGCGTCCCTGGCCTTCGCCGGCAGCTCCCGGGTGACCGCCGAGACCCGGCAGCGGGTCTTCACCGCGGCCCAGGAGCTCGGCTACGCCGGGCCGGACCCGCTGGCCGCCTCACTGCGCCGGCGCCGCACCGGGGTGGTCGGCACGTTCGTCGGCGAGCGGCTGCTCTACGCGTTCCGCGACCCCGAGGCCATCCAACTGCTCGACGGCATCACCGAGGTGCTCAGCCCGCACGGCGTCGGCCTGCTGCTGCTCGCCGGGGACGCCGGCCGCCCCGCGCAGGAGCAGCTGGCCCGCATCCCGCTGGACGCCGCGATCTTCGCCACCTGCGGCATGGCGGGCGACCCCGCACTGGCACTGCTGCAGCGGCGGGCCGTGCCGGTGGTCGTCGTCGAGGGCCCGGTCATGGAGGGCCTGCCGCTGATCGACATCGACGACCGCAGGGGCACCGCCGAGCTCGCCGGCCACCTGCGTGACCTCGGGCACCGCAGGGTCGCCACGGTCACCATGCCGCTGCGGCTGGACGGCACCCGCGGTCTGGTCAGCGCCGAGCGGGAGGCCGCCGGCATGTACCGGGTCGTGTTCAAACGGCTGGCCGGGGTGACCGACGTGTTCGGCAAGGTGCCGGCGTTCGAGGTCGCCAGCAACGTCGTCGACGAAGGGGCCCGCGCCGGCCACGCGCTGCTGGACGTCCCGGCCGACCGGCGCCCCACGGCGGTGCTCGCGCAGAGCGACCTGCTGGCCGCCGGGGTGCTGCGCGCGGCGGCCGAGCTCGGGCTGCGCGTGCCGGAGGACGTCAGCGTGGCGGGCTTCGACGGCGCCGACCTCCCGTGGCTGCGCCCGACCGTGCTCAGCACCGTCGTCCAGCCAAGCGACGAGAAGGGCCGCACCGCCGCCCGCGCCGTGCTCGACCTGCTCGCCGGCCGCCAGCCCACCGACGTGACGCTGCCCGTGTGGATGCGGGTCGGCACGACAACCGGGCCGGCGCCGGATAGCGTCCAGGCATGACCCACTTCCCCAACGGCGTGGCGGGAGACCGCTCGTGACCGACACCGAGCTGGTCCACCTCGAGATCGACTCCGGCATCGCCACGATCACGCTGGACTCCCCGCGCAACCGCAACGCGCTTTCCGCCCAGCTGCGCGGCGAGCTGCGCGGCCACCTGACCGCGGCCACCAAGTCCGACCAGGTCAGGGTGATCGTGCTGACCCACACCGGCACGGTGTTCTGCTCCGGCATGGACCTCAAGGAGTCGCGCGGCGCCAGCGCCGACAACCAGGGCGTCAACGACTTCCCGGACACCCTGCGGCTGATCTGGAACTCAC
The DNA here is from genome assembly GCA_036272795.1 of Pseudonocardia sp. GTDB lineage: Bacteria > Actinomycetota > Actinomycetes > Mycobacteriales > Pseudonocardiaceae > Pseudonocardia. The sequence goes on along the minus strand of DATAYB010000691.1, from coordinate 1,152 downwards.
CGACCCCGGTGATCGCGAAGCTGGCCGGCCCGGCGCGCGCCGGCGGGGTCGGGCTGGTCGCCGCGTGCGACTTCGCCGTGGCCGCCTCGGAGGCCACGTTCGCGTTCTCCGAGGTCCGCATCGGCGTGGTGCCCGCGGTGATCTCCGTGCCGCTGATCCCGAGGGTGCAGCCGGCCGCGCTGTACGAGCTGTTCCTCACCGGCGAGGCGTTCGACGCGCGCCGGGCGGCCGACATCGGGCTGATCACCAAGGCGGTGCCGGCAGAGGGGCTGGACGCCGAGGTGCTGCGGTACGCCTCGATGCTCCGCCTCGGCGCGCCGGGTGCGCTCGCCGCGACCAAGGACCTGCTGCGCGGGCCGGCGACCAGCACGATGGCCGACGACCTCGCCGCCATGACCGCGCTCTCCGCCGCCCGGTTCGCGTCCGAGGAAGGCCAGGAAGGCATCCGCGCGTTCGTCGAGAAGCGCAAACCGTCCTGGGCCGAGCAGTAACCGAGACCGCCGTCGGCGATGGTCGGCGCAGTCGGCGCCGGCCGAGGTTGACGCGGGCAGCACGGGCGGGGCCGGGCCGGCGCACGCGGCACACACCGCGCTGGCACGCGGACTTCCGACGCGGCACACGAGTTCTGATATGGGGGATGTCCGAACCCCGGCGCGGTCTCGACCTCGAACGGGAACCACTGGTTGAGCTGCGGCGGCTCCGTCAGCGCCCGCCACACCTTCGCCACGGTGTGGCGCAGCGCAGGTTCGGTGAGCTGCGCCGGCCGTCCTCGGCGATGTGCGGCGTCGTGCCGGTCACGGCGGTTCCTCCGGGCCATCGGGCATCGGGGCGGGGTCGTCGGGCATCGCGCCCAGGTGGCGTTCCAAGAGGTCCAGGTGGTGCTCCCAGAGGCGGCGGTAGGGGGCGAGCCAGGCGTCCAGCTCGGCGAGCGGCTCCGGGCGCAGCTCGTACCAGCGGCGTTGTGCCTCGGCGCGGACCTGGACGAGGCCGGCCTCCCGCAGCACCCGCAGGTGCTTGGACGTGCCCGGTTGGCTCAGCCCGAGGGACTCGGTGAGCTCGCCGACCAGCCGGGGGCGGACCAGCAGCAGGTCCAGGATCCGCCGCCGCGTCGGCTCGGCGAGCACCTCGAACGAACTGACCACCAGCACAACA
>DATAYB010000690.1:0-2845 GCA_036272795.1 Pseudonocardia sp. | reverse complement strand
GTCCCGCGCGCAGCCGGCTCTCTGCGCTGCTGGGTCGCCCGGGTGCGCCGGAGCGCCTCGTCGGGCGGTTGCTGCGCTGGTCGAGTGTCGAGCCCAGGCGTGCCGCCGTGGTGCTGGCCGGTGCCGTGCTGGCCGGCGGTGTGCTGGGTGGGCCGGGTGGCGCGGTCGCCTCTGCGATCGCCGCCGGCGTCGGGTACCACCGCTGGCGGTCCTCCGCGCTGCGCAGACGGCACACCGAGGAGGTCGCCGCGCTGCTCGACGCGGTCGGCGTGTTGGCCGCCGAGCTGCGCGCCGGGGCACACCCGGCCACCGCTGCCTCGGTGGCGTCGGCCGGCACCCGTGCGGTGCACCGCGTGTTCCGGGCCGTCGCCGCCGGTGCTGCCCTCGGCGCCGAGATACCGACGCTGCTCGTCCGCCACACCGGCGGCGAGCTGGCCATCGCCGACGAGCTGGGTCGGGTCGCCGCCGCCTGGGCGCTCGCCGAGCGCCACGGCGCCGCGTTGGCCGAGCTGATGGAGGCGGTGCGCGCCGACCTGGACGTCCGGCTCCGGCTGGCCGGGCAGATCAAGGCCCAACTCGCCGGGCCGCGAGCGTCCTCGTCGGTGCTGGCCGCGCTGCCGGTGCTCGGCGTGCTGCTCGGCGAGGGCATCGGCGCCGGCCCCTGGCACGTCCTGACAGGTACCTCCTCTGGACAGGCCCTCCTGGTACTCGGCACTGGGCTGGCCTGCGCCGGCATCCTGTGGAGCGGCCGGATCACGGCGAAGGCGGTGCCGTCATGACGCCCCTGCTGTTGCTTGCGGCCGCGCTGCTCGTTGCGCCGTCCCCCTCACCGGGCCGGGCCAGACTGCTCCGGCTGCGCCAGTCGGCCGAGCCGATCCCCGGGGCCCGGACCCCGGCCGCGCGCCGGTTGCTGCCCGCCCTGTCCGGGATGGCGGTCGCGCTGCTCGCCGCCACCCTGGGCGGGGTCGCCGGCGCGGTGGCGGGGGTGGGGCTGGGCGTCGGTGTCGCCGTCGGGTGCCGGCGCGTGCTGGCCCGCGACGCCGTGCCGCCGCCCGATCCGCTCCGACTGGCCGGCGGGTGGGACCTGCTGGCCGCCTGCCTGCGCTCGGGCCTACCGGTGCCGATCGCGGTAAGGGCGGTCGCCCAGCACATGCCGAGCCCGGCCGCCGCCGAGCTGAGCACCATCGCCGACCGGCTGGCTCTCGGTGCCGACCCCCACGCGGCGTGGGAGGTCCCCGACTCATCGCCGGTGCACAAGCTAGCGAGGGCGGCCCGCCGCTCCGCGCACAGCGGCGCAAGCCTGGCCACCGTGGCACAGAGCGTCGCCGCCGAAGTGCGGGCCGGCGCGCTCGACCTGGTCGCCGCGCGCGGGCAGCGGGCCGGCGTGCTGATCACCGGCCCGCTCGGACTGTGCTTCCTGCCGGCCTTTCTCGCGCTGGGTGTCGTCCCCGTGGTGATCGGCCTGGCGAGCGGCCTTGCGGTGGCGTGGTGAACACCTCGAGTTGTCCCGGGCCACCCGGTCCGGGGTCAGCCGGGCCGCCGCTCGTGGCCCGGTCCGAACGACGGCAAGGAGAAGATCATGAGTTCAGTACGGCAACGGCTCGGCCTCCGGTTGCGCGTGGCGCTGGCCGGCGACGCCGGCATGAGCACCGCCGAGTACGCGATCGGCACGATCGCCGCGGCGGCTTTCGCGGCCGTGCTCTACGCGGTGGTCCGGGGCGACGGGGTCGTCAGCGCGCTCACCTCGATCGTGCAGCGCGCGCTGTCGGTCAACTTCTAGGTCTCGGCCGGTGTCGGGCGCCGGACACCGACCGTGGCGCGGTCACGGTTGAGGCGGCGCTGGCCCTGTGCTCGCTGGTCCTGGTGCTCGCGCTGGCGGTCGGGGCGGTGGCGGCCGTCGGCGCCCAACTGCGCTGCTTGGACGCCGCCAGGGAAGGGGCACGGCTGGTAGCCAGGGGTGAGCCCGATCGGGCGCGGCAGGCCGCCGGCGCGATCGCCCCCGGTGGTGCGCTGGTGGAGGTCCGGATCGTCGGGGACGAGGTGACCGTTGAGGTGTCCAGCAGTGCGGTGGGGAGCCTGCCCGGCCTCACCGTGTCCGGTCGGGCGGTCGGCGTGCTGGAGCCTGGGGCGCTGCTCGGTGGCCTGTCCGACGGCGCTCCGACCACCCCGGCCCCACCGTGAGGCCGGCTACGGCAGGCGCCCGGCCGGATGTCGGGGGCGCCTGGCATGTCGAGGGCCTCCGGCCAGGTGGTGAGGAGGGCGACCGGGGCATCGCGACGCTGTGGGCGGCCGGCGTCATCGCCGTCGTGCTGGCGGTCATGGTGGTCGGGGTGAACCTGGGGGCGGCGGCGAGCAGCCGGCACCGGGCTGAGGCGGCTGCAGACCTGGCCGCGCTGGCCGCCGCCAGCCACGCCGGCGACGCCGAACCGGCCGCCTGCGCCTATGCCGCGCGGGTGGTGGACGGCATGGCGGCGCGGCTGGTCAGCTGCCGGTTGGCCGGCTGGGAGGCGGCGGTCGAGGTCGAGGTCACGCCGCCGCTCGGGCTCGGTCGGTGGGGTGTCGCACGAGGTCGGGCACGGGCGGGTCCGGTGGGTGATGATCCATAAGCGGTTCCCGGTCACAACCGAGCGACTCGTGTCATAAAAGGCGGTAAGCGGTCGGCCGATTTCGCCGAGCGGGCTTGCCCTCGGCCATTCGGCGGAGCTGGCCCATTGGTGATGCGTTCACCCGCTGAACCGTCCCGACCACGGCGCTCGTCGTTGGCACCGCACCAATCGGCGACATCAGCTGGCGTGCACCCCCCGCCGCCCCTTGACTATTGCCCGCGCGGTTTGCTTGGTGGCCG
>DATAYB010000689.1:0-2648 GCA_036272795.1 Pseudonocardia sp. | reverse complement strand
CAGTGGTTCCGGGCATTCGTCGACGACCTGGGTGTGGACCGCTACCGGCTCGTGGTGCACGACTGGGGCGCCGTGGCGCTCGCGGCCGCGGCGCTGCGCCCCGAGCAGTTGGAGAAGCTGGTGGTGATCGACGCGGTGCCGCTGTCCGCGGCGTACCGCTGGCACTGGCTGGCGCGGGTGTGGCGGGTGCCGGCGCTGGGTGAGCTGGCCGTGCTCGGGATGAACCGCGCATCGCTAAAGGTGCTCAGCCGGCTGTCCAGCCCGCGCCCCGGCCCGATGGACGACGCGTTCCTGGACGACACCACGCGGTACCTGGATGCCGGCATGCGCCGCGCGATCCTGGGGCTGTACCGCTCGGCCGACCCCGGGGTGCTGCGCGCGGCGGGGGTCGGCCTGGAGGAGGTGCGCTGCCCGTCGCTGGTGGTCTGGGGCGAGGGCGACCCGTACCTCGGTACCGAGGAGGCCCAACGCTACGGCGCCGCGCTGGCCGGCTCGACCGTCGAGATCGTGCCCGGGGTGGGCCACTGGTGCTTCCGTGAGGATCCCACCGTCGTCGACCGCGTGATCAAGTTCCTCGGGGCGGGCTGACCGTGGGCACCCCGCCTCCCCGCCCGAAGGGCCTGGACTCCCCACTGGTTCCGAAGATCATGAAGTACATGGCGGTCGCCCAGGTCTGGGTGTACCGCCGCACCGGCGGACGGGTCGGTGGGATGTGGCGCGTCGGCGCCGGTTTCCGCGAACCCGTGCCGACGTTGCTGCTCGAGCATCAGGGCCGGAAGTCGGGCAAGGCCTTCACCACCCCGCTGCTCTACCTCCTCGACGGCGCCGATGTGGTCATCGTGGCGTCGCAGGGCGGCCTGCCCAAGCACCCGCAGTGGTACCACAACCTGCGCGCGCACTCCGACACGTACGTCCAGATCCGGGCGGAGCGCCGGGCGGTGCGCGCCAGGACCGCCGACGCCGGCGAGCGGGCCCGCCTCTGGCCGCTGCTCGTCGACACCTACGCCGACTTCGCCAACTACCAGTCGTGGACCGAACGTGAGATCCCGGTCGTGATCCTCGAACCGGCCGGCGGGAGCTAGCTCCGCGTCCGGAGACTGGGTCTGCACAATCCAGCGACTCGGGCTGCACAATCCAGCGACTCGGGCTGCACAATCCAGCGACTCGCGGGGCTCCCGCCGCCGGGAGGCGCGTGTGTGCGTGGTAGCAATGCGGCGCACGCAACGGTCGGGTCGAGGCGCTGACGGGAGGCTCCGGTGACGGACAACGCCGAGGTGAGCGCCCCGCCGGTGGGGCTGGTCGCGGGCACGGAGGACTCCACCCCGCTGCTGTTCAGCGTCGCGCTCACGCCGGAGGCGTACCTGCAGCTCGACGACGTCGTCGTGACCGTGCGCCCGGTGCCCGGGGTGGGCCCGGTGCTGACCTCCGGGATCGTCACGCAGGTACGCGCCCGGCACGAGGGGGCGACCTTCGGCTCGGACGTGTTCCTGATCAACGAGGGTGTGCTGCCGGCGCACGTGCAGGAGATCGCCGAGGTCACCACCACCCGGGTCGACCCCGAGTGCTACGTGCCGCCGCGCCCGGGTGTGCCGGTGCACCGGGCCACCGGCGCCGAGCGGGCCAGGGCGCTGTACTTCGACCGGATGGAGCGCAAGGTCCCGGTAGGGATGGGCCGCGACGGCGAGCCGATCTATCTGAACCTGGAGTTCCTCGACGGCACGCGGGGTGGCCACGTCTCGATCAGTGGCATCTCCGGGGTGGCGACCAAGACCAGCTTCGCGCTGTTCCTGCTCTACTCGATCTTCCGTAGCGGGGTGCTCGGCAACCGCGCCGTGAACGCGAAGGCACTGATCTTCAGCGTCAAGGGCGAGGACCTGCTGTTCCTGGACCACGCGAACCGGCGGCTGACCGACGAGGCGAGTGGACCCGAGCTCGTGCAGGCCTACGCCGCGCTCGGGCTGCCTGCCGAACCGTTCGCCTCGGCGGGCTTCTACGCCCCGCCGACCCCGGACGACCCGACCGGCCGGCCCTTCGTGACCGGTCGGACCAGTGGGATCAGCCCGTTCTGGTGGACGCTGCGGGAGTTCTGCGCGGAGGAGCTGCTGCGGTTCGCCTTCGCCGACGCGGAGGATGAGCGCAACCAGTACACGTCGGTGATCCACCAGGTGACGACCCGGCTGCGCTACGACGCGATGGCGGCCGGGGTGGACGGCGCGGTGAGCATCGAGGGGCGGCTGCTGCGCAGCTACTCCGACCTGGTCGGATTCATCTCCGACAAGCTCACCGACGAGGACTCCTCGGTGCGCGCGCCGTGGGCCGGCCCGGTCACCGGTACCGGCACGATCAACGCCTTCCTGCGCCGGCTGCGCTCGAGCCTGGGCCCGCTGCGCAGCATCGTGCGGGGGGATCTCACCGACGGCCCGGGGCGGCGGATCAGCACCGAGGGGCAGCAGGTCACCGTCGTCGACCTGCACAACCTGCCGGAGCGGGCGCAGCGCTTCGTGGTCGGCGTGGTGCTCGCCGCCGAGACCGCCCGCAAGGAGGCGGCCGGCCCGGGCGGGCTGCTGTTCACCATGATCGACGAGCTGAACAAGTACGCGCCGAGGGAGGGCAGCAGCCCGATCAAGGAGGTGCTGCTGGACATCGCC
>DATAYB010000688.1:0-5240 GCA_036272795.1 Pseudonocardia sp. | reverse complement strand
CCCGTCCAATCGCGCGGTCACGGCTCCGGTCTCCACGACGATCAAGCTACTCGACCCGTCACCCCTCCGCGTGACGTCGCAATCTCCCGTTCGAGTGACGAACTGAGCAAGTCTCAGCTATATAAACGCTGAGTAGCGATGCGGAGTATTCGCAGTATCGAAGTTGAGGACTATCCGTTCTCTATGCAACTCTGTAGGGGGATGGTTGCCAAGGAACCTGCTCGGCGCCCATCTGAAGGAGACGCACAACGCTGACGGCGGGGGATATGAACGGGTCGGGGCAGGTTCGAGGTGCCACCACCCTCGTATTCGATCGACGGTCCGTGACCGTTGCCGGGAGTTCCGAATACAGAGAGATACCTCTGGGCATCACGGTCGTTGAACAAGACAGCTCGGGTTCCACGCGCTCGGTACCGACTTCCGGTCCGGGCAGTCTCGTGGGGCCCGATCTCGGCGGGGTACCGCTGTGCACCAGCAATCGCCAGGGTAGGAGGATCTGATGGTCACCCTCGGAGGTGACGCGAGAGAAGCCGGGATCAGCTCGGCTCTTCTGGCGATGTCATGGGAAACGATCGCGCGCCGTGCGATCGACCTGACGCTGGCTGCATTCGGCCTGGTGGTACTCGCGGTCCCGATGCTCGTCATCGCGCTCCTGATCCGGTGCACCAGCCCCGGTCCCGCTCTGTTCCGGCAGCACCGGGTGGGCCTCGGCGGACGCACGTTCACGATGTACAAGTTCCGCAGCATGCGGGCCGGCGCCGACGACGAGATGTTGCGTGAGCTGATCGCCGCCGAGCTGCGCGGCGAGGACACCTCCGTCAACGGCAGCTTCAAGATCGACGGCGACCCCCGCGTCACCAAGGTCGGCGCGCTCCTGCGCAAGACCAGCCTTGACGAGCTGCCGCAGCTGATCAACGTGGTGCTCGGCAGCATGGCACTCGTCGGCCCCCGCCCCTGCCTGGAGTGGGAGGCCCGGATGTTCCCGACGGAGTTCCGGCCGCGGTTCTCGGTGCGCCCCGGGCTGACCGGGCTGTGGCAGGTGAGCGGCCGCAGCACGATGGGCACGCTGGAGATGCTGCACCTCGACCTGGCCTACGTGCACACCCGCAACCTGCTCGGCGACCTGTCGATCCTGATCCGGACCATCCCGTCCATGCTCAAGGACAGCAGCGCCAAGTAGCTCGACCCAACCCCGACCGGTCGGCCCAGCTGGGCCGACCGGTTTTCTGCGCCTGGGCGCGCCAGCCGGTCAGCCGGCGGTGACCGGGACGCCCTCGGCGACCCCGATCGCGGCCACCAGGTGCGCCATCTCAGGGTTCTGGGAGGCCTCCGCGAGCGCCGCGCTGAGCGTCGAGTTGTGCGCCGGCCGGGCCCGCTCCAGCAGCTCGAACCCGGCCTGCGTGACCTCGCTGTAGATGCCCCGCCGGTCGTCGGCGCACAGGTAGCGGGCCAGCAGGCCCCGGTCCTCCAGCCGGCTCACCAACCGGGTCGACGCGCTCTGGCTCAGCGCCATCGCGGTGGCCAGCTGACCCATCCGCAGGTGGTGCTCCACCTGCCGGGACAGCAGCTCCAGCACGCCGTACTCGCTCACACTGAGCCCGTAGCGCGCCTGCAGCACCCGCTCCAGCCGCGCCTCGATCCGCGCGTGCAGTACGGCGAGCAGCCGCCAACCGTGCACCTGCGCCTCGACCTCTTCATCAGCCAGCGACACGGTGTCCTCCTCTGCAGGGCTCGGCGACGAGCCTGCTCACACGGTAGCGCGGCAAGCCGGCTACCCGCGTCCGAAACTGCCCGCGCGCGCGTCGCTCCGCGTCCATCGGTCAGCCCGTGACCTCGGCACCGGCCCGCACCCCGCTGGCCAGCGCTCGGCGCGGCCGCACCGAGCCGCCCAACAGCACGACCAGGCCGGCGGCCGTCACCCCGGCGCCCACCCACAGCGGCGACGTGAAGCCGAAGCCGGCACCGATCGCCAGGCCACCCAGCCAGGCACCGAGCGCGTTACCGATGTTGAACGCCGCGATGTTGGCACCCGACGCCATGGTCGGCGCGTCCTGCGCGTAGCCCATGATCCGCAGCTGCAGGCCAGGCACCGTGGCGAACCCGACGGCACCCATGAGCAGCAACGACACGACGGTCAGCGGCTTGCTGTGCGCGGTCAGTGCGAACGCGACCAGCACAACCGTGAGCAGGGCGAGAATGACCACGAGGGACGGCGTGAGCGCCTTGTCGGCAAGCCGGCCACCTGCGAAGTTGCCCACGAACAGGCCCACGCCGAACAGGACCAGCAGCCACGGCACGGTGCTGGCGGCGAAACCGGTGACCTCGGTCAGGGTGAACGCGATATAGGTGAAACCGCCGAACATGCCACCGAAGCCGAGCACGGTGACCACCGCGGAGACCCACACCTGCGGCCGGCGGAACACCCTCAGCTCGGCGTGCAGCCCCGTCGTCGTCGAGGCCGGCGTCGGCGGCACGAGCAACCGGATGCCGGCCAGCGCGACGACACCGATGATCGTGATCGCCCAGAACGTGGAGCGCCAGCCCAGCTGCTGGCCGAGCAGGGTGCCCAGCGGCACGCCCAGCACGTTCGCCACCGTCAGTCCGGTGAACATCAGCGCGATGGCGCCGGCCCGCTTGTTCGGCGCGACCATGTCGGCGGCGACCACCGAGCCGACGCCGAAGAACGCGCCGTGACACAGCGCCGCGACGATCCGCCCGATCATCAGGACCGAGTACGTCGGCGCGATCGCGGAGATCAGGTTGCCTGCGATGAACAGCACCATGAGCGCGAGCAGCACCTTCTTGCGGTCGAACCTGGTCACCGCGGCCGTCAGCCCGACGCCGCCGACCGCGACGCTCAAGGCGTAGCCCGAGATCAGGTAGCCGGCCACCGGCTCGGAGACCCCGAAGTCCGCCGCGATCTCGGGCAGCAGGCCCATGATCCCGAACTCGGTGAGCCCGATGCCGAATCCCCCCAGTGCCAGGGCGAGAAGCCCGATAGGCATGTGAACCCCTCCATAGAAGCGTGCGCGGATATCCCGCGTTCGCAAGTATTTGCGGACGCGGGCTATCAGCGCAAGCGACCATAATCGAGATCACAACCGTGGCAGCGCGGGGCGGCGGCGGAGTCAGTGCCCGGACGGTTGCCGCCGTGCCTTGGCCAGCAGCGAGCTGGCCGACACGAGCGCCCAGCTGCCCTCCAGCAGCAGGAACCCCCACGAGCTGTGCACCAGCGCGATCACCGCGAGCACCGAGGAACCGGCGAGGTTGAGCGCCAGGTAGCTGGCGGCGCGTGGACTGAGGCGGCCGAGCTGGGCCGCGACGAAGGCGGCCAGGATGAGCAGCGAGCCGCAGATTTCGACGAGATCAACAAGAGTCATGGTGGGCGCGCGCCGTCTTGTCTGGCCGGGTACGGCAGCGCTCTCGTCCGGGGTGACGCAGTACGCGCCGCCTTGTTCCAGGGTAGCCCGCCGGGCGGCCGGGGCAAGCCGGCCGCCGGCGAGCTTGGTCACCAGCCCCTGGTCAGTCGGCCAAGCCGGCCAGCCAGCCGGTGACCTCGGCGGTGACCTCGACGGACGCCTCCTCGGGCAGGTAGTGGTCGCTGGGCAGGGCCCGGCCGCGCACGTCGGTGGCGTACTCGCCCCAGATCGGCAGCACGTCGTAGGTACGCCCGACGAAGCTGGACTCACCCCACAGCGCCAGCAGCGGGGACTCCACCCGGCGGCCGGCGTCGAAGTCGGCGTGGTCGAGCTCCAGGTCCAGGGTGGCCGCCGCCCGGTAGTCCGAGCAGGACGCGCTGATCGCGGCCGGGTCGCTGAAGCAGCGCACGTACTCGCGCACCGCCGCCTCGTCGAACGCCGTGCCGCCGCTGTGCCGCGAGGTCATCCGGGACCGGATCCAGTACTCCGGGTCATTGCCGAGCAGCCGCTCCGCCATGCCGTTGCCGGCCGCCAGGAAGAACCAGTGGAAGTAGCCGAACGCGAGCGCGGTGTCCACGTGCGTGAACGCGTGCCGCGTCGGCACGATGTCCAGCACGGCGAGCCCGCGCACCGCGGCCGGCTCGTCCAGCGTCAGCCGGTGCCCGACGCGGGCGCCCCGGTCGTGGCCGACCACGGCGAACCGGTCGAACCCGAGCTCGCGCATCACCAGCACCTGGTCGTGCGCCATGGCCCGCTTGGCGTACTCGGCGTCGGTCGGGCCCGGCGCGGGCTTGGCGCTGTCGCCGTAGCCGCGCAAGTCGGTCAGTACAACGGTGTGGCCCTTGGCCAGCACGGGAGCCACCCGGTGCCAGATCAGGTGGGTCTGGGGATAGCCGTGCAGCAGCAGCACCGGCGGGCCATCCCCCGCCACCGCGGTGTGGATGGCCATCCCGCCGGCGTCCACGGTGCGGTAGCTGAACTCGGGCGGCAGCGGCACGCTCACAGCGCGGCACCGCCGAGGAACTCGACGACCGCGGTGGTGAAATCGGTGGTGGTGGAGGTGCCGCCGAGGTCGGGGGTGCGCAGGCCGGTCTTGGCGAGCACGCCGGCGATCGCGGCGAGTACCTCGGCGGCGGCCTCCGGGTGGCCCAGATGCTCGAGCATCATGGCGGCGGTCCAGATCGCGCCGATCGGGTTGGCGATGCCCATGCCGGCGATGTCCGGGGCGGACCCGTGCACCGGCTCGAACATGGACGGGAAGTTCCGCTCCGGGTTGATGTTGCCGGCCGGGGCCATGCCGATACTGCCGGCCAGCGCGGCGGCGAGGTCGCTGAGGATGTCGCCGAACAGGTTGGACGCCACGATCACGTCGAACCGCGCCGGGTCCAGCACGAGCTTGGCGGCCAGCGCGTCGATGTGCTCGGAGCCCCAGCCCACGCCCGGGAAGCCGGCGGCGCGCTCCGCGACGATCTCGTCCCAGAACGGCATGGTGTGCACGATCCCGTTCGACTTGGTCGCCGAGGTCAGCCGGTTGCCGCGCCGGGTGGCGAGCTCGAACGCGTAGTCGGCGATCCGGCTCACCCCGGCCCGGGTGAACACGGCTTCCTGCAGCGCCATCTCCTCAGGGAAGCCGCGCCCGTAGCGGCCGCCGACCTCGCTGTACTCGCCCTCCACGTTCTCCCGCACCACGACGAGGTCGACCTCGCCGGGGTTGGCGTTGCGCAGCGGGCTCGGCACGCCCTCGAAGACCTTGATCGGGCGCAGGTTCACGTACTGCTGGAAGCTGCGCCGGATCGGGATGAGCAGCCCCCACAGGGACAC
>DATAYB010000687.1:0-9581 GCA_036272795.1 Pseudonocardia sp. | reverse complement strand
CCTGGCCACGCCGCCGGTCGTGCCCAACGAGGTGCCGGGCCCACTCGCCGGCACGCTGCTCGCGATGACCCAGACCGCTCCCGGCGACCGGCCGACCGCCGAGCGGGCCGCGACCCGGTTCGGCGGCGGCTCGGCCCCGGTGCCGGCGTCGTCGGGCACGGCCTTGGGCGTGGTCCCCGGCGCGCTGCCGGGTGCCGGGATGTCGCAGCTCGTCGCGCTCGGCCTGCCGGTCGTGATCCTGCTGGGGTTGATCGTGGTCGCACTGCTCAGTCACCACGGCAGCCTGTCCGAAGGTGCGGAGAACACCGCGGCGGCCCCGGTCGATGCGGCCCCGGTCATCGCGGCCCCGGCCAGCGCGGCACCGGCGGTCCAGGCAGCGCCGATCACCACGTCGCCGGCGGCCACTGTCGCGCCGACCGCGCGCAACACCCCGACGTCGCGCAACACCTCTGCGGCGCACGCCGCAAACCCGACCGGCGCTGTCCCGACCGAGGTGGCGCCGACCGAGGTGGCGCCGTTGGGCGGGCTCGCCCAGCCGGAGATCAAGTTGCCCGATGTGAAGGCGCCGGACCTGCCGTCCTCGATCACCAACGCGATCACCAACACGATCGAGAACAAGGCGAAGAGCACCTGGCAGCAGTTCACCACCTGGCTCGACTCCCTGTTCTGACCGGCGGGCTTCGTGTTCCCACGGCGGGCTCCCGCTCTTGGAAATCGATTGCCGAGGCAGGGTTCCGTGATCATCAGGACCGGAGGGCTGTCGGCGGCTTGATCAAAAAGCCCTGGCGTCCTGATGATCACCAACAACCGCGCGGCCGGCCCGCGGCTGCCCGCCGGCGGCCTGGCGGGTCCCTGTTACCGAACTGCACAGCAGGCAGGTTCTGAGCGCGAAAAAGCTGCCTCCTGTGGAGTTCGGTAACAGCAGGCCGGCGCGACGCGGCCCGGGCCGGCCTGCACGCCTGGCCGGTTTACGGCTGGGCGGCCAGGGAGGTGACCACTTCGGCGAGCGCGGCCACCACCGGGTCTGTGGGGGTGCGGTCGGCGGGCCAGGCGGCTTCGGTGGTGATCCGGAGTCGGGCGTCGGCCACCGTGAGCACCACGACGGGCTCGCCCGCGAACACCTTGCCCGTGGTGCCACTGCCCAGGCCGACCAGCGCGAACGCCTGGCCGGTCGTCACGACGTGAGCCAGGCCGCCCAGGTTGTGGCCCTCGACAACCAGGCGTTTCCGCACGCCGTAGCGCCTCAGCAGCTCGTCGGTGCGGCGGTAGAGCTCGGGGGCGGCGTCGTAGCCGATCGACGCGTAGGGCAGGTCGGCCAGCTCCTCGAGGCGTACCGAGTCGCGGCCGTCGAACCCCACGCCCCGGCCGACCACGGCGGCGACCGGTTGGCTGTCCAGCCGCGCCGCCCGCAGTCCCCGCCCGCCGACCGGCCCGTGCACCAGCGCAAGGTCGAGCTCGCCGGCCCGCAGCGCGCGCAGCAGCGGCTCGCTGCTCGCCGGGCGCAGCCGTACCTCCAACGCCGGATGCGCGGCGGCCAGCGCGCCGAGCAGCCGGGTCCGCAGCGCGCCCGATACGTCCGGTGCGATCCCCACCCGCGCCACCCGCCGCGCCACCTCAGGAGTCCCCCGCGCCAGCTCGGGCAGCGCGTCGAACCGGGCGATGACCTCGCGCGCGGCCGGCAACAGCCGTTCACCGGCGTCGGTCAGCTCCACCTTGCGGCTGGTCCGCCGCAGCAACGGGGTGCCCAGCTCGCGTTCCAGGTCGCGGATCCGCTGGCTGAGCGGGGAGGTCGCCATGTGCAGCCGCTCGGCCGCCCTGGTGAAGTTGAGCTCCTCGGCGACCGCGACGAAGTACCGCAGGTGCAGCATCTCCACGCCGCGAGGGTATCGGCGATCGTGACCGCTGTGGTCACGATCGTGTGCCGGCATCGGTCGTGGTCCTGGAGCCGTCTCGGCCGTAGGTTCAGATCAACGCCAGATCGAGGCCGAACCCCGAGGACCGCAGTCCCGAACCCCCAGGACCACAGTGAGGTGTCCACCATGAGCGACAGGCCCATCCGGATCGCCAACTTCTCCGGCTACCTGGGTGACCGGTTCACCGCGCTCGACGAGGTGATGGCCGGCGACCCGGTGGACGTGCTGATCGGCGACTACCTGGCCGAGATCACGCTGGCCGCACTGTCCGCCCGACACCGCCAGGACCCGAGCAAGGGTTACGTCGACTACTTCCTCGACCAGCTCCGCCCGCACCTCGCGGCGATCAAGGAACGCGGCATCAAGGTGGTGGCCAACGCGGGCGGCTTCCACCCGGCCGGGCTGGCCGGCGAGCTGCGCGGGATGGCCGCCGCCGACGGTGTGCAGCTGAGCGTGGCCCACATAGAGGGCGACAACGTGCTGGCGGAGCTGGACGGGTTCGCCGCCGCCGGTCACCGGCTCGAGCACCTGGACACCGGCGCATCGCTCGCCGAATGGGGTACCCGGCCGATCGCCGCGAACGCCTACCTCGGCGGCTGGGGCGTGGCCGCCGCGCTGGCCGAGGGCGCCGACATCGTGGTGTGCGGCCGGGTCACCGACGCCTCGCTGACCGTCGGGCCGGCCGCCTGGTGGCACGGCTGGCGGCGCGACGACTGGGACGTGCTTGCGGGCGGGTTGCTGGCCGGCCACCTGATCGAGTGCGGGCCGCACGCCGTGGGTGGCAACTTCTCCGGCTTCACCCACATCCCGAACATGCTGGTGCCCGGGTTCCCCATCGCCGAGATCGCCGCCGACGGCACCGCGGTGGTCACCAAGCACGCCGCCGACGGCGGGGCGGTCACCGTGGACACCGTCACCGCGCAGCTGCTCTACGAGATCCAGGGACCGGTGTACCTGAACTCGGACGTCACCCTGCACCTCGATGGCGTCCAGCTCGCGCAGCAGGCACCGGACCGGGTGCTGGTCACCGGCGCCACCGGCACCCCACCACCGCCGACCACCAAGGTCGCCGTGTTCGGCCAGGTCGGCTACCAGACCGTGAACACCGTGTACCTGACCGCGCCGGACGTGCCGGCCAAGGAGGCGCTGGTCCGCGCGCAGTTCCAGCGGGACGTACCCGAGGGCGTCACGCTGGACATCACGCGCATCGGTACCGCCGCCGAGGACCCGGAGACGCAGTGGGACGCCACCGTCGGCCTGCGCGTGATGGCCACCGCGCGCACCCGCGACCCGCTGGACGCCTACGACCTGGCCGGCCGGCTCGGCAGCCTCTACCTGCAGAGCATTCCCGGCTACTTCCACGACGGCGCTACCACGCTGCGCGCCACCGCCCGCCCGGTGATCGACTACTGGCCGGCGCTGCTGCCCCAGTCGATGGTGTCGCACCGGGCGGTGCTCGACGGCCAGGTGATCGAGGTACCGGGGCCCGAGGACACCGCGCTGGTTGCCCAGCCGACGCACTCTGAGCCCGGTTGGGCGGTACCGGGCTCTTCGGCCGGGACACGTACGACCGCGCTGGGTACCGTGGCCTATGCCCGCAGCGGCGACAAGGGCGGCAACAGCAACGTCGGCATCTGGGTGCCCGACCAGCGCGCCTGGGAGTGGCTGCGCGCCGCACTGTCCACCGCCGAGCTGCGCCGGCTGATGCCGGAGATCAAGGAGCTGGACGTGGTGCGGCACGAGTTCCCGAACCTGCGCGCGGTGCACTTCGTGCTGCGTGGCCTGCTGGGCACCGGCGGGTCCTCGAACACCCGGATCGACCAGGTGGGCAAGGCGGTCGGGGAGTACCTGCGGGCCAAGCACCTGCCCATCCCTGTCGAGCTGTTGGACGGTACGGAGCTGTTGGAAGGGGCGCACGCCTGATGGATCTCACCTCGAAGGTCGCCGACGCGGTCGCCAAGCCGGCCGACCACGACGAGTTCGACGCCCCGGCCGCGCTCGCCGAGCTGCTCGCCGGCATCGGGCTGACCCCGGCCGACGGCGGTGGCCGGGTCGACTTCCTCGGCGCCGACCCGGTGGTGCCCAGCACGCTGCGACTCGGGGCGGCCTCGTCGCTGGCGCTCGCCGCCAAGTCGGTCGCGGTGGCGGCGCTGTGGCGCGACCGGGGTGGCGCCGGCCAGGACATCGAGGTCGACCTGCGCGCCACCCCGCACCGGCTCTGCCCGTTCTACGACCGGCGCTGGGAGCTGGTCAACGGCTACCCGCTCGGCTCCGGCAACGCCAGCAACGCGCTCGGCTTCAACTTCTACCGGACGGCCGACGACCGCTGGATGATGCCGCTCAACCCGTACCCGAAGATCAAGATTGCGGCGCAGCGGCTGCTCGGGGTACCCGAGGACGACGCCGCCGTGGCCGCCGCGATCGGTCGCTGGCAGGGCCGCGAGCTGGAGGCGGCCGGCGTCGAGGCGGGCTGCGTGATGCCGATGCTGCGGTCCACGCCGGAGCTGCTCGCCGAGCCGCACTACCGGGAGGTGCTGGCCGACCTGCCGCTGATCGAGGTGACCCGAATCGGCGACAGCGAACCCGAGGCCCTCCCGACGGCGCTGTCCGCCCCCGCCGACGCCCTGCCGCTGGCCGGGATCCGCGCGCTGGGCATGGGGCACGTGATCGCCGGCGCCGGGCTCGGTCGGGCGCTCGCGCTGCACGGCGCCGACGTGCTCAACGTGTGGCGGCCGACGGAGGTCGAGCACGACATCACCTACGCCACGGCGAACGTGGGCACCCGCTCCGCCCGCCTGGACCCGTTCAACGGCACCGGCCCGGAGCGGCTGCGCGCGCTGCTGGCCGGCTCCGACGTGTTCTACGCCAACCGCCGCCCCGGCTACCTCGACCGGATCGGCATGTCGGCGGCCGAGGCGGCGGCGGTCCGCCCGGGCATCGTGCACGCCACCGCCACGCTGAACAGCCCGAACGGCCCGTGGGCCGACATGCTCGGCTTCGACCAGACCGCCGGCAGCCTGACCGGCATGATGAACCTCGAAGGCGGCCTCGGCTCCGGCGGGGAACGCCCCGTGCTGCCGCCGATCCTGGTCGTCAACGACTACATCGTGTCCTGGCTGCTGGCCGCCGGAGTCGTCGAGGCGCTGCGCAGGCGCGCGGTGCACGGCGGCAGCTACCGGGTGCACGTCTCGCTGACCCGGGCCGCGCTGTGGATCCTCGGCCTCGGAGTCTTCGACCGCGGCTACGCCCACGCCACCGCCGGCACCGGCGAGCTGCACGCCTACCACGACCCCGAGGTGTTCACCGCCGACACGCCGCTCGGCCACTACCAGGGCGTCACGGAGCAGATCCGGATGTCGGTGACGCCGGGCCGCTACGACCCGGTGCTCGTCGCCAGGGGCTCCTCGTCCGCCGAGTGGCTGCCGCGCTGACTCACCGGGCCCGCTGACCGACCCCGTGAGTGGCGAGTGGGGCTATTGGCCCCACTCGCCACTCACGGGTGTTACCGGTCCGGGTTTGCCACCGGTAGGTGGCCGGGGTGTGCCGGGTCGATGTGCACCGAGGCGGCGACCTGGCGCCACAGCACCTCGACGAGCGTCCGTTCGGGGACGCGTGGCGTGCGGCCCAGCGCCTCGACCATGAGCTGCCGCATCGCGCCGAACATGGCGGCGCCGGCGAGCTTGGGGTCCACGTCGGCGGGGAGTTCGCCCTTGGCCTGGGCGCGGCCGATGCTCGCGGCGGCGTACTCGACGACCCTGGCGATCCGGGTCGCCTCCGTGCGGGAGACCGCCGGCTCGCGGGCCAGCTGCGCGTAGAGCACCACCGCGAACGGGTCGGCGTAGTGGAACCGCACCACCCGCTCCAGGCGGACCCGCTCGTGCACCGGCCAGGTGCCCCGGTTGTCCATGTTCTCGTCCATGACCTGCTCGTGCATCCGGTCGAAGAACTCGTCGACCAGTGCGCTGACCAGGCCCGCCTTGGACGCGAAGTACCGGTGCACCAGGCTCGGCACCACTCCGGCGGCCTCGGCGACCGCCGCGATCTCGATCTGCCCGCCCGTGCGGATCGCCTCCCGCCGGGCGGACTCGAGCAGCCGCGCCCTGGTGGCCTGCCCCTTGGACGTGCGCGGGGCGGCGACTGCGGACTCGGCTACTGCGGACTCGGCGACAGGCACGTCTCAGTCTACCAATTGTGAAGTGACGTCACTTCAATTCTGGGCTACTGTCCGAAGTGCCGGCTCGCGCTCGCCGGTCCACCACGCGGATGGAGGTATCCGATGACGACGTTGTCCGACGACCAGGCGGTGATCGACCGGGTGCTGGCCCACATCGACGGCCACAGCACCGACCTCAGCGCCGTCACCTGGCGTGAGCCGGTGGCCAGCTACCTCTCGGAGTCGAGGCTGGTCGAGGAGCTGCGGGTGTTCCGCCGCCAGCCGACCGTGTTCTGCCCGTCGGCGGTGCTGCCGGAGCCCGGGTCCTACCTGGCCAGGGACGCCGCCGGTGCGGCACTGCTCGCCGCGCGTGGCCGGGACGGGGGCGTCCGGGTGTTCCGCAACGCCTGCCGGCACCGGGGTGTGCAGGTCGCGGAGGGCGAGGGCTGCCGGACGGCGTTCGTCTGCCCGTACCACGGCTGGACCTACGGCCTCGGCGGCGAGCTGCGCCACGTCCCGCACGGGCACGGCTTCCCCGAGCTCGAGGCCGACCGGCGGGGACTGGTCGAGGTGCCCGCCGTCGAGCGCGCCGGCCTGGTGTTCGTCACGCAGGAGCAGCCGGCCTTCGCCGACACCGGGCTCGGCGAGCTGGACCGCGTGCTGCCGGCCGGGTCACGGCTGGTGCGGACGACCGTGCAGGAGATCCCGGCGAACTGGAAGATCCTGATGGAGGGCTTCCTGGAGGGCTACCACCTGCGCGCGACCCATAGGAGCACGTTCTACCCCCGCCAGTTCGACAACCTGAACGTCGTCGAGCAGTTCGGCCCGCACAGCCGGGTCACCTTCCCGTACCGCAAGGTCGACGAGCTGCGCGGTGCTCCGGTGCACGCCCGGTCGGCGGCCGGCGTACTGACCTACGTCTACCACCTGTTCCCCAACGTGGTCGTGGCGACGTTCCCGTTCAACACCGTCGTGATCGTGCACGAACCACTGGCAGTCGACTCGACCAAGGTGATCAACTACTCGCTCAGCCACGGCGCCGAGTCGGACGAGCAGTGGCAGCACGGGCTGAAGCGCTCGCTGGACTTCCAGCAGGAGGGTGCGAACGAGGACCGCGACGTCTGCGTGTCGATCCAGCGGGGCCTGACCAGTGGCGCCAACGAGTTCTTCGAGTTCGGCCGGTTCGAGGGCGCCCTGAGCCACTTCCACGACACCCTGCACAAGGCCCTCGACACCGTCTCCTGACACGTCGTGAGTGGCGATGGTCGCTAGAACGACCATCGCTACTCACGACCCTGTGGATCAGTCCGCGGTCGGGGCGTCGCAGAGGCACTGGACGCAGGCCTCGGCGAACACGCGGACGGCGTCCCGGTTGTCGCCGGTGCGCCACGCCACCGCCAGCTGGCTCGGCGACAGCCCGCTGACCGGCCGGCACACCACGTCGGCGCGCTGGTAGATCGACACGTTGCCCTCGGAGAGCAGCACCACACCGAGGCCGGAGGCGACGGCCTCGAACGTCTCGTCCGCGGTGGCCGCCTCGGCGGCGATCGTGGGCGGGGTGCGGCGGTGGTCGGCGGCCAGCCAGAACTCGCGCAGCGCCCCGGCCGAGGCGGGCAGCGCGATGAACGGCTCGTCGACGAGCTCGGTGAACGGGATCGCCGGCCCGTCGGGTGCGCCGGACCCGGCCGGCCGGAACTCCGCGAGGCGGTGGCCGGCGGGCAGGGCGACCCAGCGCCGTTCCCTGGCGACCACCTTCCAGCTGAACTCCGTGCCGGCCGGGAAGGGCAGCCAGGCGACCGCCACATCGACGTCGCCGCTGGCCAGCCCGGCCGTGGGGTCGGCCCAGGACACCTGGCGGAACAGCAGCTTCCACTCCGGGTGCAGCCGCTCCAGCCGCCCGGTGACCATCGGGATCAGGCCCCGGCCGATCCGGGTCTGGAAGCCGACGGTGAGCGTGCTGGTCCGGGCCGCGCCGGCCACCTCGCGCTCCGCGCCGCTCCACTGTTCGAGCAGCGCGCGGGCCCTCGGCAGCAGCGCCGCGCCGGCCGGGGTCAGCGCGACCGTGCGGCGGTCCCGCTCGAACAGCGCCACCCGCAGGGTCAGCTCGAGCTGGCGGATCTGCTTGCTCAGCGTCGGCTGCGCGATGAACAGCCGGTCGCTGGCCGCCCTGGTGAAGCTCAGCTCCTCGGCGACGGCCACGAAGTAGCGCAGGTCCCGCAGGTGCACGTCCATAGCCGGAGGCTATTACAGCCGGTCTTGGACACGCCGCCGTAGCCGACCGAAAGATGGTGGACGTGGACCTCGGAGTGGCTGGACTGAACGCGAAGGCGACCCTGGGACCGGCCGACACGGTAAGGCTGGCCAGGCTCGCGGAGGAGCTGGGCTACGGGTCGTGGTGGGCGGGCGACCACGTGGTGCTGCCCAGTCCCCGGGTGCCGGACTCGCCGATGGAGGCGACCGACCCGATCGTCGACCCGCTGGTGCACCTCGGCTTCGTCGCGGCGGTGACCGAGCGCATCGAGCTCGCCACCGGCATCGTGATCCTTCCGCAACGCAGCCCGCTGGTGCTGGCCAAGCAGGCGGCGAGCCTGGACGTGCTCAGCGGAGGCCGGCTCGCGCTCGGGGTCGGCGCCGGCTACCTGGAACCGGAGTTTGCCGCCGTCGGCGTACCGCTGGCGCGCCGGGGCGCCCGCAGCGACGAGTACCTGGATGCGATGACGGCGCTCTGGACCCAGCCTGCGCCGGAGTTCCATGGCGAGTTCGTCTCGTTCGACCACGTGGACGCGTATCCCCGGCCGGTCCGTGACGGCGGGGTGAAGATCGTGGTCGGCGGGCACAGCGCGGGGGCGTTGCGGCGGGCGGTGTCGCGGGGGCACGGCTGGTTCGGCAACGGCTCGGGCGCTGCCGACCTGGAGCGCGCGCTGGCCGGCCTGCGGCGCGCGGCGGCGGAGGTGGAGCGCCCGGCGAGGCTCGGTCGGCTGGAGATTAACTGGATGCAGCTGGACCCAGTGGAGCTCACCGCGGCAGACGCCCGCCGTTACGCCGAGCTCGGCGTCGACCGGCACGTCGTCTACCCACTGCCGCTGGAGGACGCGGCCGAGGTGGCGGACCTCCTGAAGCGCCACGCCGACCTGCGGGGCTGAGCCCGTCTCGGCGCGGCTTGCTGTTACCGAGCTGCACGCCAGGCAGGAGGTTTGCGGCGAAAACCTGCCTGGTGTGGAGTTCGGTAACAAGAGGCAGGCGCACTCCGGCCCGCGCGCTCCGGCTTGAGCGATCAGTCCTGCTCGGCGGCTTCCGGCTCCACATTCCAGCGGCCGGTGCGTTCGTAGAGGGAGCGCAGCGCGGTGAGGTGCTCGCGCATGGCGTGCTCGGCGGCGTCACCGTCCCCGCGCGCGATGTGCTCGGCGATCTCCAGGTGGTGCGCGTCCACGCGGTCCCACTCGGCGCGATCCACCCCGGTGCGTTCGAGCCGCGTGCGCAGCACGTCGCTGACGGGCTGGCCCATCATCGTGAAC
>DATAYB010000686.1:0-12034 GCA_036272795.1 Pseudonocardia sp. | reverse complement strand
GCTGGTCCTTTCGGCGGTCCGCGTGATCCTCTAGCGTGCGCGGGATGAGCCGCTGGACGCTGCCCCCGGACCAGATCCCGACCGCCTGGTTCAACGTCGCCCCGCACCTGCCGACGCCGCTGCAGCCGCCGTTGCACCCCGGCACCCGCGAGCCGATCGGGCCGGACGACCTGGCCCCGCTGTTCCCCATGGCGCTGATCGGCCAGGAGGTCAGCACCGAGCCGTGGATCGACGTGCCCGGCGAGGTGCTCGACATCCTGCGGCTCTGGCGGCCGACGCCGCTGGTGCGCGCGGTGCGGCTGGAGAAGGCGCTCGGTACGCCGGCGCGGATCTACTTCAAGGACGAGTCGGTGTCCCCGGCCGGCAGCCACAAGCCGAACACCGCCGTGCCGCAGGCGTTCTACAACAGCGCCGAGGGCATCACCAGGCTCTCCACCGAGACGGGCGCCGGGCAGTGGGGCACCGCGCTCTCGTTCGCGTGCGCGCAGTTCGACCTGGAGTGCAAGGTCTACATGGTCCGGGCGAGCTACGAGCAGAAGCCCTACCGCAAGGTGATCATGGAAACCTGGGGTGGCTCGGTGGTGCCGTCCCCGGTGGACGACCCGGAACACCCCGGCTCGCTGGGCGCGGCGATCTCGGACGCGGTGCGCGACGCGGCCGGCCGCGCCGACACCCACTACGCGCTCGGCTCGGTGCTCAACCACGTTCTGCTGCACCAGACGGTGATCGGGCTGGAGGCGAAGGAGCAGCTGGCACTGGCGGGGGAGCGGCTGCCGGACGTGGTGATCGCGCCCTGCGGCGGTGGCTCCAACCTCGGTGGGCTGGCCTTCCCGTTCGTGCCCGACGCCGGGGTGCGGCTGGTGGCCGTGGAGCCGACGTCCTGCCCGACGCTCACGCAGGGCCGGTTCGACTACGACTTCGGTGACACCGCCGGCCTGACCCCGCTGCTGCCCATGTACACACTCGGCCACGACTTCGTACCGCCGACCATCCACGCGGGCGGGCTGCGCTACCACGGCGACTCGCCGATCATCTCCGCTTTGGTCAGGGACGGCCGGATGGAGGCGGTGGCCTACCCGCAGGGCAAGGTGTTCGAGGCGGCAGTCCAGTTCGCGCGCGCCGAGGGCAAGGTCGCCGCCCCCGAGGCCGCCCACGCGATCCGTGCCGTGATCGACGAGGCACTGGCCGCCAAGGAGACCGGCGAGGAGAAGGTCATCCTGTTCAACTACTGCGGCCACGGCTTCCTCGACCTCTCCGCCTACGACGACTACCTCGCCGGCCGCCTCCCCGAGGAGCCCACCTCGTAGCCTCTCCGGGTCGCGTCAGCGGGCGGTGCCGTGGCGGCCGGCGCCCGCGGCGAACGCGGCCGCGCCCGACAGGGCATCGGCGTTCAGGGAGACCTGGCCGTGCGCGAACTCCATGATCAGGGCGTCGCGCTCCGTACGGCCGTGCTGCTCGAGCGTGGAGAGCCGGTCGTGGCGCATGCAGGTCTGCGGCAGCGCGGCGAGCTCGGCGGCCAACTGCTCGGCGGCCGCGCGCGCCTCACCGGCCGGCACGACCCGGTTGGCCAGCCCGATCCGCTCGGCCTCCTCGGCGCGCACCTCGCGGCCGGTCAGGATCAGGTCCATCGCCCGGCTGGTACCGATCAGCCGGGGCAGCCGCACCGTGCCACCGTCGATCAGCGGCACACCCCAGCGCCGGCAGAACACCCCGAACACGGCCGTCTCGTCGGCCACCCGCAGGTCGCACCACAGCGCCAGCTCCAGCCCGCCGGCCACCGCGTACCCGCTCACCGCCGCGATCACCGGCTTCGACAGCACCATCCGCGTCGGCCCCATCGGCCCGTCGGCGTCCGGGTCGGCACTGACCGCGTTGCTCCGCTCCGTGCCGAGCGCCTTCAGGTCGGCGCCGGCGCAGAACGTGCCGCCGTCCCCGTAGAGCACCGCGACGGCGGCGTCCGGGTCGGCCTCGAACTCGAGGAACGCATCCACCAGTGCGGCCGCGGTGGGCCCGTCCACGGCGTTGCGGGCGGCCGGCCGGGACAGGATGACGGTGGACACCGGCCCGGTGCGTTCCACCGACACGGCGGCTGGGTTGCTCATACCGGGCACGCTATCCGGAGCCGGCGCACCTGGCTCAGATCAGGGGTGGGACCAGGTCGCGGGGGAGTTTGCTGGCGGCGGTGCGGTCGAGCAGCCAGAGGGTGCGGCGCTCGCCCCGGGCGCCCGCGGCAGGCAGCTGGACCTCGCCTGCGCCGCCGAGCGCCATGGCCACCACCGCCGCCTTGGCCTCGCCGGTGGTAAGCAGCCAGACCTCGGCGGAGCGGCGGATCGCCGGCAGGGTGAGCGTGATCCGGGTCGGCGGCGGTTTGGGGCTGTTGTGCACGGCGACCACGTTGCGCTCGGTCTCGTACACGGCGGGCGACGCGGGGAAGATCGACCCCGTGTGGCCCTCCTCGCCGACGCCGAGCAGGCACACGTCGAACCGAGGCACCGGGCCGTGGTCCTCCGGGCTGGTCAGCCCCGCCAGCGTCTGGGCGTACGCCTCGGCGGCGCCCTCCGGGTCGTCCCGCCACCGGTCGTCGGCGGCCGGCATGGCGTGCACCCTTGCCGGGTCGACCGGCACGTGGTTGAGCAGCGCCTCGTAGGCCTGCGTGTCGTTGCGTTCCGGGTCACCGGGCGGCTCGAAGCGCTCGTCGCCCCAGAAGATCTCCACGCGGGACCAGTCGACCGCGTCCCTGGCCGGCGACCGGCGCAGCTGCTCCAGCATCGCGATCCCGGTGCGGCCGCCGGTGAGGACCACCGAGGCGACCCGCCGGGTGCTCTGGATGTCCACCAGCCGGACCATCAGCCGGGCGGCCGCGGTGGCGGCGACCAGCTCCGGGGTGGCGTGTACGACGACCTGGCTGGCGTTCATCTGCGGGCTCCTGCCGGCGCGCGTCCTCTGGTGATGTCGTGCAGCGCGCCCAGGGCGAGCTCGTAGGTCTCGTCCTCGTCGAGGCGGCGCAGCTCCTCGGCGAGGCAGTCGCGCACCGGCCGCCGTCCCAGGGTGACCAGGCGCTGGGGCTGGCCGGGCTGGGTGAGGGTGCCGACCTTCGCGTCCGGGCGGATCAGCTCGATCGGCCCGGAGGCGCGGTTCAGCCGCACCGAGTGCATGCCGCCCACCGCGCCGACCTTGGTCCGCTTCACCGGTACCGACAGCCGGCTGCGCAGCCAGCCGGCCAGCAGGTCGGTGGACGGGGAGTCCGGCTCGCCGTCGACCACGGCCGAGGTGATCTCGTCGTAGGGCGGCTGGTCGAGCGCGGAGGCGAGCAGCGCCCGCCACAGGGTGAGCCGGGTCCAGGCCAGGTCGGTGTCGCCGGGGGCGTAGCTGGTCGCGCGCTGCTCGAGCGCCCGCACCGGGTTCTTCTCCACCGAGGCGTCGGTGATCCGCCGGTTGGCGAGCCGGCCGACCGGGTCCTCCGAAGGCACCGGCGGCGCCTGCCCCGGCCACCAGACCACCACCGGCGCGTCCGGCAGCAGCATCGGGATGGTCATCCCGGCGCAGGCCTCGGTGGACGCGAGCGGGCCGTAGCCGCGCAGCACGATCACCTCGCTGGCGCCGGCGTCCCCGCCGACCCGGATCTGCGCGTCGAGCCTGGCGGCGGCCTTCTTCGCGCCCCGGACCAGCACGATCACCCGGCAGGGGTGCTGCCGGCTGGCCTCGATCGCCGACTCGATGGCTTCCTCGGTGTTGGTGCTGTCGTCGGTCACCACGACGAACGTGAGGATCCGGCCCTGCGCCAGTACGCCGCTCTGCTCCCGCATCTCGACCAGCTTGCGGTTCAGCTGCTGGGTCGACGTGGCGGGCATGTCAACGATCATCTGTCGTCTCCAGCTCGAGTGGTCGGTGGTCGGGGGCGGTCAGGGCCGGCGCCAGACACGGCCCGTGCGGGCCATGATCGCGTCGCCCTCGGCGGGGCCCCAGCTGCCGGCGGGGTAGGCCTCCGGCGCGCCCTGCTCGGCCCAGCGCTCCAGCACCGGGTCCAGGATCTGCCAGGACCGCTCGACCTCGGCGTTCACCGGGAACAGCGACGGCTCGCCGAGCAGCACGTCCAGGATGAGCCGCTCGTAGGCCTCCGGGGAGTCCTCGGTGAAGGCGAGCCCGTAGCCGAAGTCCATGTTCACGTCGCGGACCTCCATGGTGCTGCCGGGCACCTTGGAGCCGAACCGCATCGTCACACCTTCGTCCGGCTGGACCCGGATGACCAGGGCGTTCTGCCCCAGCTCCTCGGTCATCGTCGCGTCGAAGGGCAGGTGCGGGGCGCGCTTGAACACGACCGCGATCTCGGTCACCCGCCGGCCGAGCCGCTTGCCGGTGCGCAGGTAGAAGGGCACGCCGGCCCAGCGCCGGGTGTCCACGTCGACGGTGATCGCGGCGTAGGTCTCGGTGGTCGAGTTGGGGTTGTAGCCCTCCTCGTCCTTGAGCCCCACAACCCGCTCGCCGCCCTGCCAGCCGGCCGCGTACTGCCCGCGCGCGGTGGTCTCGTCCAGCGGGTGGACCAGCTTGGTCGCCGACAGCACCTTGATCTTCTCGGTGCGCAGCTCCTGGGGGGAGAACGAGACCGGCTCCTCCATCGCGGTGAACGCGAGCAGCTGGAGCAGGTGGTTCTGGATCACGTCGCGGGCCGCGCCGATGCCGTCGTAGGACCCGGCCCGGCCACCGAGGCCGATGTCCTCGGCCATGGTGATCTGCACGTGGTCGACGTAGTTGGCGTTCCAGATCGGCTCGAACAGCTGGTTCGCGAAGCGCAGCGCCAGGATGTTCTGCACCGTCTCCTTGCCGAGGTAGTGGTCGATGCGGAACACCGACTCCTCGGGGAACACGTCGTTCACGATGGCGTTCAGCTCACGGGCGGACCTGAGGTCGTGCCCGAACGGCTTCTCGATCACCACCCGGCGCCACTGGTCGGGGTTGTCCTGCCCGGCCAGCCCGGAGCGGGCGAGCTGCTTGCACACCACCGGGAACGCACCCGGCGGGATGGACAGGTAGAAGGCGTGGTTGCCGCCGGTGCCACGGACCTCGTCCAGCTCGTGCACCGTGTCGCTGAGCCGGTCGAAAGCGTCGTCGTCGTCGAAGGTGCCCTGCACGAACCGGATGCCCTCGGCCAACCGGTCCCAGACGGCCTGCCGGAACGGCGTGCGGGCGTGCTCGCGGACGGCCTCGTAGACGACCTTGCCGAAGTCCTCGTGCGCCCAGTCCCGCCGAGCGAAGCCGGTCAGCGCGAAGCCCGGTGGCAGCAGGCCCCGGTTGGCCAGGTCGTACACGGCCGGCATCAGCTTCTTGCGTGCCAGGTCACCGGTGACTCCGAAGATGACGAGGCCGGACGGTCCGGCGATCCGGGGCAGCCGCTTGTCCCTCGGATCGCGCAGTGGGTTCGACCAGCCCTCCGGCCGACTCGGCCCGGACGGTTCACTCATCGCGCAATGCCTTCCTGGTTCCGACTCTGTGCGTGGTCGCGGTTCGGGTCTCGATCGAGGCTGGCGGTCGGCGGTCGTTCGCGGTGGCGCGCCGTCAGGCGCCGGTGGTGTGCCGTGCTCACCCGAGGAGCGCGGCGGCAAGCTGGACGAAGCCAACCTCCCGGTCGGTCAGGTGTAGCCGCAACACCGGCCGGCCCCGCTCGGCGAGGACCTCGGCGTCGCCGCGAGCCTGGGCGTACTGCAGGGCCGCCAGGGTGTACGGCCGGCCCGGTACCGCGACATCCGCCGCGACCGACCCGGTGACTCGAAGGTACACCCCACCCGGCGGCTCAACCCGCTGGTCGGGGCCGGTCGGACGGGGGCGTCGCCGACCCCACCCGAACGTGGTCGGCAGCCCGGAGCGCCGCGCCAGCTCCGCGCGCAGCACCGCCGTCGAGGCATCCTCGACCCGGTCCAGGTACGCCTCGATCGACAGGTGGCCGTGCTCCGGGGCGGCGGCCAGCAGGGCACGCACGGCGGCGGCCGCGGTGTGCTCCGTGCCGGCCGGCAGCCAGTCGCCGGCGAACACCTCGATCGCGCCGTCGGTGAAGCTCGTCCCGTCATCGGGCTGCGCGGGCCCGCCACCAGGCGATTCGTCGAGCAGCACGCGGGTGGCGGCCTCGGTGGTGGCCACCTCCGGCTCGTCGAACGGGTTGACCCCGAGCAGCCGGCCGGCCACCGCGACGGCGTACTGCCACAGCGTGAACAGCTCACCGAGCGGCCCGGCGGTGCTCAGCTGGGCGCCGGACGGGTCGGCGCCCAGCGCCACCGTGGTGGCGTCCGGACCGCCGAAGCCCGGTGCCGACGGCCCCTCCACGAACACCGGCAGCAGGCCGGTCGTCTCGGCGAGCAGCTGCTCGACCCAGTCCCCGAAGCCGGCCAGGTCGGAGCCGTCCAGGCTCGACCCCGTGTCGGCCAGCACGACGTGCGTCGCGCCGGCCGAGTGCCCGGCGGCCAGAGCGGCACCGAGCACCAGGGCGGGGTTGTCCACGTCGTCGTGGCCGTACAGCGCCTCGGCGGCCGCCGCATCGTCGAGCAGCGCGTCGAGGTCCGCCCCGGCCAACCCCGCCGGGACCAGGGCAAACGCGCTCAGCGCCGAGTACGCCTCCCCGACCTGCGGGTCGGCCTCGATCACCACGAGGTCGGCGTCCTCGGCCCGGTGGTGCAGCGGCGAACCCGGGTCGGTGACCACCACGATGTGCTCGGCCGGGGCCAGCCCGGCGGCGGTGAACTGTTCGGTGAAAATCCGGTGAATACTGTCCGGCAGCACCGCCGTACCGGACTTCGACGCCACGACCAGCACCGTTGCCGCCAGGTCGCCGGCCAGTGCGTCGTCGAGCTGGCCGGCGTCGGCGGTGTCCAGCAGGGTCAGTGGCACGCCGTCGGCGCGGCAGATGGCCGCCGCGGCCAGCGCAGAGCCGCCCGTGCCGGCCAGCAGCACCCGGTGCACGCCGAGCGAGGCGAGCTCGGCGCGCAGCTGGGCGATCCTGGCCAGCAGCGGGCGGGAGGTGGCCGCCAGGTCCACCCAGTTCAGCCGGACGGCGGCCATGGACTCGGCGTCCGGGCCCCACAGCGTGACGTCCTTGGCGGCGATACCGGAGGCAACCTTGTCCTCCGCCAGCCCGGTGGCGAACCGGCTGGCCTCGGCCAGCAGTTCGTGGTCCGCCACCCGCGGCTGGACCGAAGTCACTTGGAGGACTCCAGCTGTTCGCGCACCGTGGCGGTCAGCTCGTTCCAGCTGGCGATGAACTTCTCGACGCCCTCGCGCTCCAGCACCTCGAACACGTCCGCAACGTCGATGCCGACCTCGGTGAGCGAGGCGAACACCTGACGGGCGTCGTCGGCCAGGTCGGTGACCCGGTCGCCCTTGACGTCGCCGTGGTCGCCGAACGCCTTGATGGTCGCCTCCGGCATGGTGTTCACGGTGTCCGCGACGACCAGCTCGGTGACGTACAGGGTGTCCGGGTAGGCCTTGTTCTTGACCCCGGTGGACGCCCACAGCGGCCGCTGCGGGTTCGCGCCCTTCGCGGCGAGCGGTGCCCACCGGTCGGAGGAGAACACCTTGCGGAACGCCTCGTGCGCCAGCCGTGCGTTGGCCACGGCGGCCTTGCCGCGCAGGGCCAGCGCCGCGTCGGTACCGATCTTGTCCAGCCGGGGGTCGACCTCGGTGTCCACCCGGGACACGAAGAACGACGCGACCGAGTGGATCGTGGACAGGTTGTGGCCGTTCGCGGCGGCCTGCTCCAGCCCGGACAGGTATGCGTCCATCACCAGCAGGTAGCGCTCGATCGAGAAGATCAGCGTCACGTTCACGCTGACGCCCTCGCCGATCGCGCTGGTGATCGCCGGCAACCCCTCGACGGTGGCCGGGATCTTGACCAGCAGGTTGGGCCGGTCGACGGCCTTCCACAGGTCGAGGGCCTGCGCGGAGGTCGCCGCCGTGTCGTGCGCCAGGTCGGGGTCGACCTCGAGGGAGACCCGGCCGTCCACGCCGTTGCTGTTCTCCCAGGTGCTGCGGAAGACGTCACAGGCGCGCTGCACGTCGGCGACCGTGGCCTCGCGCACCGCGTCGGCGACCGAGGCGCCCCGGGCGGCCAGCTCGCGCATCTGCGCGTTGTACGCGTCGCCGTGGCTCAGCGCGTTGGCGAAGATCGTCGGGTTCGTGGTCACGCCGACGACGTGGTAGTCCCGGATCAGGTCAACGAGGCTGTTCGAGTCGAGCCGTTCCCGGGAGAGGTCGTCCAGCCAGATGGACACGCCGGCCGCGCTCAGGGCCGCGAGTCGGGTCTGTTCGGTCATCGGTGTTGCTCCTCAGCTGCTCGTCGTCTGCAGGGTGGCGCGCGCGGCGTCCACCACGGCGTCCGTGGTGATACCGAACTGCTGGTACAGCGTCTTCTGGTCCGCGCTCGCGCCGAAGTGGTCGATTCCGATGATCTTGCCGGCGTCGCCGACCCAGCGGTACCAGGTCAGCGGGTGCGCGGCCTCGACGGCGACCCTGGCCCTGACCTCGGGCGGCAGCACCGTCAGGCGGTAGGCCTCGTCCTGCTGCTCGAACCAGTCGAGGCAGGGCACCGAGACGACCCGCGCCGAGATGCCGTCGGCGGCCAGCCGCTCCCTGGCCTGCACCGCCAGCTGCACCTCGGAGCCGCTGCCCATGATGATGACCTTCTGGGCGGCGGTCGGATCCTGGAAGTCGGCCAGCACGTAGGCGCCCTTGGAGACGCCCTCGAAGCTGGTGCCCTCCAGGAGCGGCAGGTTCTGCCGCGACAGCGCGATGCCGGTCGGCGCGACCGGGTTGTCCAGGACATGGCGCACCCCGTGGGCGGTCTCGTTGGCGTCCGCGGGGCGCAGCACGTTCAGGCCCGGGATGACCCGCAGTGCCGGCAGGTGCTCGATCGGCTGGTGCGTCGGGCCGTCCTCGCCGAGGCCGATGGAGTCGTGCGTCCACACGTAGACCACCGGCAGCTTCATCAGCGCGGCCAGCCGCACCGAGCCGCGCATGTAGTCGCTGAAGACCAGGAACGTGCCGCCGTACGGCCGGGTGCCGCCGTGCAGCGTGATCCCGTTCAGGATCGCGCCCATGGCGTGCTCACGGATGCCGAAGTGCAGGGTGCGGCCGTACGGGCTGGACGGACCCCAGTCCTTGGTGACGATCGAAGGCGGGCCGAACGAGTCCGCCCCCTCGATCGTGGTGTTGTTGCTCTCCGCCAGGTCGGCAGAGCCGCCCCACAGCTCGGGCAGCGCGTCGGCGATGCCGTTGACCACGGCGCCGAAGGCCTTGCGGGTGGCCACGCCGCCCTTGTTCTTCTCGTCGGCCGGGTCCCAGGCGGGCAGCCCGTTGTGCCAGCCGGCGGGCAGCTCGCGGCGGGTCAGGCGGTCGAAGAACTCGGCACGCGCCGGGTTCGCCTTCGCCCAGCTGTCGAACGCGACCTGCCAGTCGGCGTGCGCCTTCTTGCCCCGCTCCAGCGCGGCGCGGGTGTGCTCGAGCACCTTGTCCTCGACGACGAAGCTCTGCTCCGGGTCGAAGTTCAGCGCCCGCTTCACGCCGGCCACCTCGTCGGCGCCGAGCGCCGCGCCGTGCGCCTTGCCGGAGTTCATCTTGGTCGGCGCCGGGTAGCCGATGATCGTGCGCACCTGGATGAAGCTGGGCCGGTCGGTGACCGCGTTGGCCGCCTCGATGGCCTTCAGGATGTCGGTCACGTTCTCGCCGCCGTGCACGCGCTGGACGTGCCAGCCGTAGGCCTCGTAGCGGGCGCCGACGTCCTCCGACAGCGCGACCGCGGTGTCGTCCTCGATCGAGATGTGGTTGTCGTCGTAGATCACCGTGAGGTTGCCGAGCTGCAGCGTGCCGGCCAGCGAGGACGCCTCGGAGGTGATGCCCTCCTCCATGTCGCCGTCCGACGCCAGCACGTAGATGTGGTGGTCGAAGGGGCTCTCGCC
The DNA here is from genome assembly GCA_036272795.1 of Pseudonocardia sp. Lineage (GTDB taxonomy): Bacteria > Actinomycetota > Actinomycetes > Mycobacteriales > Pseudonocardiaceae > Pseudonocardia. The sequence goes on along the minus strand of DATAYB010000686.1, from coordinate 2,096 downwards.
GAGCGGGGCGTCCGGGTCCAGCAGGCCGCGCTCGCGGCGGCTGGCGATCGACATGCCGACGGCGGAGGCCAGGCCCTGGCCCAGCGGCCCGGTGGTCATCTCGACGCCCGGGGTGTGGCCGTGCTCGGGGTGACCCGGGGTCTGCGAGCCCCAGGTGCGCAGCGACTCCAGGTCGTGCAGCGTCATCCCGTACCCGGTCAGGAACAGCTGGATGTAGAGCGTCAGGCTGGAGTGGCCGCAGGAGAGCACGAACCGGTCCCGGCCGGCCCAGTTCGGGTCGCTGGGATCGTGCCGCATGACCCGCTGGAAGAGGCTGTAGGCCACGGGCGCGAGGCTCATCGCGGTGCCGGGGTGGCCGTTGCCCGTCTTCTGGACCGCGTCGGCGGCCAGTACTCGGATCGTGTCAACGGCCCGGGAGTCCAGCTCGGTCCAGTCCTCGGGAACCGAGCGTTGCGTGAGCTCGGCGATGATGGTGTCTGACACGGGAGGATTGCTCCTGACCTTGTGCGTCGCTTGGCTGTCAGTGAGGTTGGTGTGGCACGTCGGTGTAGCTCGGTCGATCCGGTCCGCTCTCGTCGCGACAACAGGCCCGAGTAGCGTCCGTCGGCTCGGTACCAATCTAGACCCGCACCGCAACTTAGTGTGATCACTACTACGGGGGGATCGGTAGGACTACCCGGGGATCCTTGCGCAAACACCGGGGAGCTAACATCGGCCCGACTCATCCACCACATGAGGATGCGCCCGTCGGCCGTTGCTGGCCGGCTCCCGAACTGACCAGCATGTGAGGTGCTCGCGGTGTGCCGAACAGGGCGGACGAACGCCCCGTGCTGAGCCCATCGGCGTCCCGCGCGCGGTTGACGCCCCGGATTGCGCGCGGGCGTTCGGTGCTGCGGGCTTACGTTTCGCTGACAAAAACGCGGATCATCGAACAGTTGCTCGTCGTTACCGTGCCGGCCATGTTCCTGGCTGGGCGGCGCAGCGGTGACGGGCACCTGCCTTCGGTCTGGCTGTTGGTGGCCACGCTGATCGGTGGCGCTGTCGCCGCCGCCAGCGCGCATGCCCTGAACTGCGTCGTCGACGCCGACATCGACGCCAAGATGAAGCGCACCCAGGCCCGTCCGCTGGCCCAGGCCCAGGTACCGAAGGCGCACGCGCTGGTGTTCGGCCTGGTGCTCGGGGCGCTCAGCGCGGCCTGGCTCGCCCTCACCACGAACTGGCTGGCCGCGGTGCTCTCGGTCACCGCCATCGCGTTCTACGTGCTGGTCTACACGCTGCTGCTCAAGCGCCGAACCTCACAGAACATCGTCTGGGGCGGCGCGGCGGGCTGCATGCCGGTGGTGATCGGTTGGGCCGCGGTCACCGGGCGGGTCGACTGGCCGGCGTTCGTGATGTTCGGCGTGATCTTCTTCTGGACGCCGCCGCACTTCTGGGCGCTTGCCATGCGCTACCGCGACGACTACGCCGCCGCCGGCGTGCCGATGCTGCCCGTGGTGGCCACACCGGTGCAGGTGTCCGTGCGGATCGTCGCCTACTCCTGGCTGATGGCACTGTGGTCGCTGCTGCTGGTACCGGTCACGTCGTGGGTGTACGCGGTGGTGGCGGTGCTGGCCGGGGGATGGTTCGTGGTCATGGCCCACCGGCTGCACGCCGCCGTCCGCGCTGGCCAGCCGGCCCGGCCGATGCGGCTGTTCCACCTGTCGAACACGTACCTGTGCGGGCTGTTCGTCACGGTCGCGGTCGACGCCGCGCTCGGCCTGCCGGTGCTCGGCTGGCCGTTCTGACGTTGCCCGCAGCGCCGGCCGCGGCTCGATGAGCTCCGGCCGGCGCTGGGGAACCGGCGCCGAGGCATCGGCGCTGGGGCCCCGGCCTGGGCTGAGGAACCCTCAGCCCAGGCCGAGCAGGCCCGTCCGTTCGTGGCAGCCGGCGTACTCGAAGTACTGCTCGTCCGGGCTGACCACCGACACCTCGTGGTAGAGCCGCAGCTTCGCCGACGGCCCCATCTTCATCAGGTACTTCATCGCCGCGCCGAAGATGGCGACGTGGGTCGGGTGTGACTCCGACCAGCGTTCCAGCACGTCCAGGCTGCGCCACCA
>DATAYB010000685.1:0-4411 GCA_036272795.1 Pseudonocardia sp. | reverse complement strand
CGTGGTAGCCGCGCTGGGCGAACAGGGTCAGCGCGGCGTCCAGCACCGCCTCGCTGGTCACCGTGACGCGTGTGTCCGTGCTCACTCCGATCCTCCCCCAGTAGGTGCCCACCCTAGGAGTGCTGACATCACCCCGGCGAGGGGCATCCCGCGGAAATCGCACCGGGACGGCTCCCCCAGTCGGCCACTCGAACTGCTCTTGCGTCGCTAACGCGCGTTAGTTAGCTTACTCGTACTCGACGCCGAGGAGGTGCACCGTGATCCGGACCGACCTGATCCGCCCGGTGCCCGAGCTGCTCGCCGAGCACGCCGCGAACCGGCCGGAGCACATGGCCTTCCGGGACGAACACCGCCAGGTCAGCTACCGCGAGCTGGCGCGCAACACCGCCCGGCTGGCCGGCGGGCTGGCCGACCTGGGACTCGCCCGGGGGGACCGCGCGCTGCTGTACCTGGACAACTCCGTGGCCACCGCCGAGGCGTACCTGGCCGTGCCGCGCGCCGGTGCCATCGCCGTCTGCGCCAACCCCCAGTCGGCGCCGGCCGAGGTGGCCCACATCCTGCACGACAGCGGCGCCACCGCGGTGCTCACCGACGCGGCGCACCTCGACGTCGTGCGCGCGCTGGTGGTTGACCTGCCACGCCGGCCGGTGGTGGTCACGGTCGGCGGCGCGGCTGGGCCCGGCGAGCACGACTACGCCCGCCTGCTGGTCAGCCCTGATACGTCCGCTCCCCGCGACTGCCTGGCCCTGGACGACGTGGCGTGGATGCTCTACACGTCCGGCACCACCGGCCGCCCGAAGGGCGTGTACCTGACCCAGCGCGGCTGCCTGTGGGTGGTCGCGGCGTGCTGGGCGCCGATCGCCGGCCTCGGCCCGGACGACGTGCTGCTCTCACCGCTGCCGCTGTTCCACTCCTACGCGCTGGATCTGTGCGTGCTCGGCGTGCTCGCGGTGGGTGCGACCGGGCACGTGCTGCCGCGGTTCTCGGTGGACGGCGTGCTGGGGTGCCTGCGGTCCGGGCGGTACACGGTGCTGCCCGGCGTGCCGACGATGTTCCACTACCTGGTGGAGCGTGGGGGTGCGAGGGGGCTCGGCGGGCTGCGGCTGTGCGTGTCCGCCGGCGCGATCCTGCCGGCCGCGCTGAACACCGAGTTCGAGTCCACGTTCGGCGTGCCGCTGCTGGACGGCTACGGCATCACCGAGACGTCCACGATGGTCACGATGAACTGGCCGACCGGTGGACGGGTGCCGGGCTCGTGCGGGCTGCCATTGCCCGGGCTCACCGTGCGACTGGTCGACCCCGCGACCGGCATCGACGCCCTGCCCGGCACGGAGGGCGAGGTGTGGGTGCAGGGCCCGAACGTCACGCCCGGCTACCACAACCTGCCCGAGGCGACGGCGGCCGTGCTCACCGGCGGCTGGTACCGCACCGGTGACCTCGCGCGGCGCGACGAGCACGGCTACCTGCGGATCAGTGGCCGCACCAAGGAGCTGATCATCCGGGGCGGCGAGAACATCTATCCGGCCGAGGTGGAGGACGCGCTGCTGGCGTCGCCCGAGGTGCTCGACGCGGCGGTGGTCGGCGTGCCGCACGACGGCCTCGGTGAGGTGCCCGTGGCGTTCGTGGTGCCGAAGACCGCGCCGCTGGATACCGCGACCGTGCTCGCCGACTGCGGTCGGCGGCTGTCACAGTTCAAGGTGCCAACCCAACTGATCGAGATCGACGAGATACCGCGGACCGGATCGGGCAAGATCCTGCGCTTCCGGCTGCGGGAGAGGTTGACCGGATGAAGGTCGGGGACATCGAGGTCCTGCCGGTGCTCGACGGCACCGGGCGCGAGGTCGCCGCCGAGGTGCTCAGCCGCCCCGGGGTGGCCGACGCCTGGGCGTGTCACGCCGGGCATGTCGGCGCCGACGGTGTGCTGACGCTGCCGCTGGGTGGCTTCCTGGTGCGCACGGGCGAGCGGGTGGTGCTGGTGGACGCCGGGGTGGGGGGCATCAACAACGGCAAGTACGTCGGTGGGGAGTTCCTGGACTCGCTGCGCGCGCACGGCGTCGCCCCCGAGGACGTCACCGACGTGGTGTTCACCCACCTGCACTTCGACCACGTCGGCTGGTCCACGCGCAAGGGCGTTGTGGTGTTCCCGAACGCCACGTACCGGGCGCACGCCGCCGACTGGGCGCACTTCGTCACCGAAGGCGACGGCAGACAACCACCGGACCCGGGCGCCGTGCGCAAGCTTTCCCCGCTGGAGCCGCAACTGGAGCTGTTCGACGCCAGCGGGCCGCTGGCACCGGGCCTCGACGCGCGGCACACGCCGGGCCACACCCCGGGCTCGACGGTGTACGTGCTGTCCTCGGCCGGCGAGCGGGCACTGCTGCTCGGCGACGTGGTGCACTCCGTCGTCGAGCTGGCCGAGCCGGACTGGGAGGCGGTGTTCGACGTCGACCCGGTGGCTGCGTCCGCCGCGCGCAACCAGCTGGCCGACGAGGTCGCCGACACGCCTGACCTGGTGGTCGGGGCGCACTTCCCGGGGCTGCGGTTCGGGCGCGTACTCCGGGCCGGCGGCGCGCGCCGGTTCCGGGCGATCTGAAGGGGGCGGAGATGGATCTGCAGCTTGCCGGGGCGAACGTGCTGGTCACCGGTGCCGGCCAGGGGTTGGGGCGGGCGCTGGGCCTGGGGTTCGCGGCCGAGGGCGCCAACGTGGCGTTCCACTACCACTCGTCGTCGTCCGGGGCGGAGGCCTCGGCGGCCGAGGCCACGGAGCTAGGTGTGCGGTCCATCGCGGTGGGCGGTGACCTGCGGTCCGAGGCCGACGTGGCGGCACTGGTCGAGCGCACGGAGTCCGAGCTCGGCCCGATCGGCGTGCTGGTGAACAACGCCGCGGCGACCAAGGTGCAGCGGTTCCTGGACTCCACCCCCACCGACTGGGCGCCGCAGATCGACGTCACGGTCACCGGCACCTTGATGCTCACCCAGGCGGTGGCGAAGCGGATGGCGCAGCGCAAGGCCGGCGCGATCGTGAACCTGATGGGCGACTCCGGGCGGGTCGGCGAGTCCGGCCTGCTGGTCACGGCGACCGCCCGCTCCACCACCGTCGGCCTGACCCGCTCGCTCGCCAAGGAGCTCGCCCGGTTCGGCATCCGGACCAACGCGGTGTCGCTCGCGCTGGTGCGCACCGACCAATACGACGAGCACTCCGGCGGAGCCGACGCCGACCCGGAGCGGACGAGGAAGATCCTCGCCCAGTACCCGCTGCGCCGCCTCGGCCGCCCGGACGACATCACGCCTATGGTGCTGCTGCTGGCCTCCCCGCTGTCGTCCTGGACCACCGGCCAGGTGGTCTCGGTCAACGGCGGATACGCGATGCCATGACAAGTCACGCGGAACCTGTGAGTGGTATTGGTCGCTATAGCGACCAATACCACTCACAGGTCCTGGGTACGTCTCCTCGGCGGAAGGAGGACCGGCGGCTGGTCACCGGGCACGGGCGGTTCGTGGCCGACCTGGAGCTGCCCCGGATGCGGCAGGTGGCGTTCCTGCGCAGCCCGGTGGCGCACGCGGAGATCACCGCCGTGCACGCCGACGCCGCACGAGAGGCCGGGTACCGCGTGTTCACCGGAGCGGACTTCGCCGGCATCGCGCTGCGTGCGAAGTCGGCGCTGCCGTCCTACGTCGAGACCGCGCAGCCGGTGCTGGCGCACACGAGGGCCCGGTTCGCGGGCGAGGCGGTGGCCGCCGTGGTCGCCGCCGACCGGTACCTGGCCGAGGACGGCTGTGAGCTGGTCGAGGTGGACTACGAGCCGCTGCCGGTGACCGTGTGCGCCTGGTCGGAGTCGGCGCAGTGTCCCGCCACCCCCCTGCACGAGGACGCGCCCGACAACGTGCTGCTGCAGCGGACCTTCGACGCCGGCTCGGTGACCGACGCGCTGGCCGCCGCCGACGTCGTGGTGCGCCGCGAGCTCGTCACGAACCGGCACGGCGGCAACCCGATGGAGTGCCGGGCCGGAGTGGCGCTCTGGGAACCCGCCGACCGCAAGCTCACGTTCTGGTCGTCCACCCAGGTACCGCACCTCGTCCGCAACATGGTCGCCGAGCTGCTGGAGCTGCCGGAGGGTAACGTGCGGGTGATCGCCCCGGACGTCGGCGGCGGCTTCGGGGTGAAGGCGGTGCTGTACCCGGAGGACCTGGCGCTGTGCCTGATCGCCCGCGCCCTGCCAGGCGTGCCGGTGAAGTGGGTGGAGGACCGCGTCGAGCACCTGGCCGCCGCGACCCACGCCCGCGACCACCGCTACATGATCACCGCCGGGTTCGCCGCCGACGGCACGCTGCTGGCCCTCGAGGCGGACGTGACCTGCAACGTCGGCGCCTACTCCGTGTACCCGTGGACCGCCGGCATCGAGCCGCTGAT
>DATAYB010000684.1:0-3556 GCA_036272795.1 Pseudonocardia sp. | reverse complement strand
CTCTGGTCCATGCGCACGTAGCGCTCACTCTGCTCGGCGTACGAGCTGATCGTGCGCAGTACGGAGGTGCCACACCGGCCGACGACCAGCCGGTGGAACCGCCGGTGCGCCAGCGCCCAGCTGGACATGTCGCCGGCGCGGTGGGTGCGGTCCATCTCACGCATCGCCGCGCCGGCGTCGCGACTCTCCTCCCTGGTCAGTCGCCCCGCGGTGAGCCGCACGCCGAGCGACTCCAGCGTGACCCGCGCGGCGTAGAGCAGCTCCAGCTCGGCGGGATCCAGCCCGATCACCTGGCTGCGCTGGTTGGGCTCTGCCGAGACCAGTCCCTCCTCCTGCAGCATCCGGAAGGCCTCCCGCAGCGGGGTCCGGCTGACCGCGAAGATCTTGGCGAGCTCCGTCTGCTTGAGTACGGTGCCGGGCGGCAGCGCACCGGAAATGATCAGCTCCCGGAGGTGGGCGTGCACCTCGACGCTCGTCTGCCTCGGGTCGCTGATGCGCAGGCCACTGCGTCCTCCGAGTAGGTCCGCGAGTACCACCGCTCCCCCCACCCCCGCCCGACGGCGTGATCAGTCCGAGCGACAAGTGTATGCAGAACCGTCAGCCGCGCTCGTTCGGCGCCCGTATCGGTTGCGCTTCGATTTCAGAACCACTAGCGTTGCGATTCGGAAAACGAAGCACTGCGAGAGGCCGCCGCTGTGACCGAGACCCGACCCCTGATCGCCCCGCTCGAGCCGCCCTACGCCGAGGCGACGGCCGAGATGCTGCGCAGGTGGATGCCGCCCGGCGCCGGCCGGGAGCCCCTCAAACTGTTCCGCACGCTGGCCGTACACGACGAGCTGTTCTCCAGGATGCGGCCGCTCGGTGCCGGGATACTCGGCCGGGGCCGCGTGGCGCCGTTGCTGCGCGAGATCGTCATCCATCGCACCAGCGCGCTGACAGGCGCGGAGTACGAGTGGGGGGTGCACGCGGTCAGCTTCGGCACCCCTCTCGGGTTCACCGACGCGCAGCTCGCCTCCACCGTGCATGGCAGCGCTGACGACGGCAACTGGTCGCCGGTCCAGGCCGCCGTGTTCCGGCTGGCCGACGAGCTGCACACGAGCAGCCGGCTCAGCCACGAGCTGTTCGACGAGCTGTCCAGGCACTTCACCGACGACCAGATCCTGGAGCTGGCCATCACCGCCGGCTGGTACCACACGATCGCCTACGTGATCGGCACCGCCGCCGTGCAACCCGAACCCTGGGCCGCCCCGTTCCCGCCAGCCCCGTCCCGGCCGGCGCCCTGACCGGTCACCGAGGGTCAGAGACAGCGGGTCACATGGGCCACCAGGTGAGCCACACATCGCTGGACCAACCCTGGAACAGGCTCTCGAACACGCTGCGCCGGCGCCGGCCGGAACCGGGGGCGGCGGCCAGGCTCGTGTACACCGACGACTGGAACTGGCTGAACAGCGCCTCGGTGCGGTCCGGTCCGCCGGGGGCGCAGCGGGCGAACAGCAGGCCGGTCACGCCGGTCGACGGGTCCAGCCAGCAGTAGGCGCCCCGCCCTCCGGCGCAGGTCAGGCTACCCGCGACGGGCCCGCCCGGCACCGGCTCGACGGTCAGCATGAAGCCGAGGCTCCACTTGCGCGCGGCCGCCGGGTACAGCCGGACCTCGGGATAGAAGTTGATCTCGCCGGGCATCCGGACCTGCTCGAGCCCCAGCACCCGGGGCGCGGTCAGCGAGCCGATCTGGTTGCGCCGCAGCAGGTCGCCGGACTGCCGGGACAGCAGCGCCGGCTCACCGCACAGCAGGGCACCGGCGAACTTCAGGTAGTCCCTCGGCGTCGAGTAGAACCCCAACCCGTCGGCCTCACCGGAACCACCGGAACCGGAGACGTGCGCGAGGTCGAACCCGGTCTGCCGCATGCCGAGCGGCACCAACACCTCGCCGTGCACCCACTCCGCCAGCGGCCGGGCGGAGACGCGCTCGATGACGCGGCCGAGCGGGCGCAGGTCGGAGTTGTGCAGCCAGCGGGTCCCCGGCTCGAACGCCACGGTGCCGGCCGCCGCGCCCGTGAGCAGCCCGGAGGTGTGGCTCAGCAGCCGCCGCAGCGTGACCGCGCCGCGTGCCGGCCGGTACCGAGGCTCATGGGTCGCGTCGAAACCGGTCAGCCGGCGCAGGCTGGCCAGCTCGGGCAGCACCCGGTCCAGCGGGTCGTCGAGGCGGAGCAGCCCGGCGTCGACCAGTCGCAGCGCGGCCACGGCGAGCACCGGCCGCGCCATCGCACGCAGCGGGAACTCCGTGTCCGGTGTGACACCGCCGGCGGCGCACGACCCGAATCCGCCCGAATAGGTGACCCGGCCCCCCACCGACGCCATCGCCACGACGCCCGAGACGTGGCCGGCACCCACCGCACGCTCGAGAAGCAGGTCGACGTTATCCATGCTCAGCCGCCCAATGGCCGGGCAGAGGCACCGTCGAGCACGCGGGACCGGCCATCAGTCACCGACACCTCCGGCACTGCGTTCACCGCGGCAAGGGACCTAGAAAATACGGCATCGCCGACAAACCCGGAAGACCGTCCTAGTGCCTCGGCAAGCTCTGCAACTGGGCCTCGATGCCGGCCAGGATGAGATCGACGCCAGCCAGGAACTGCTCGCGGTCGTCGTGTTCGCGCAGTTGCGTGTGGGCTTTGTGCACGGACGGGTATCGGGCGGGGTCGAGCTGGGCCCACCGCGCGGCGACGGTGGCGAGGAACGTTGACCGGTCCATCCTGCTGTTGGCCAGCGCACGGGCGTTGGCGGCGTTCTGCCCGGCGACACCGACGATGTAGTTCACGAGCACGCCCGCGGAGTCGGACAACGCCCGTTGGGGCACGTCGAGTGCCAGCAGTTGCTGGCTGACGCTCTCGTAGGTGTCCAACAGTGGGCTTCCTGGCCCATCGCGAAAGGGGTGGCACTCTGCACGCGTACGTACAGCTCACGGTGCCCCAGGACTGCTCGCCGACACCGATGTGGCCGGTGGCACGGCTGTGTCGGCGCGGGTCGTTGCCGAGTTCGACGGCTGGGCGCCCGAGCTCACCGCGCTGATCACCGACAGCGACACCGCACCGGTCCTGCGCCCCCTCTACGCGGTGCCCGCCGGGCACCGCTGGGCTCGGCTGCCTGGGGTGACCCTGATCGGCGACGCCGCCCACCTCGCCCCCCGAACGGCGAAGGCGCGAACACGGCCATGCAGGACGGGGCCGAGCTCGGCCAGGCCATCGCCGCGCACGCCGACGACATCGAGGTTGCGCTGGCCGAGTACGAGCAGGCCATGATCCCCCGCGCCGCCGCCGAAGCAGGAGGCGAGGACATCTACGACATCATGCTCGGCGACGACGCGCCCTCCAGCTGGGTCGCCATGATGAACGGCGCCGAGCAGGCATCGTGAGCACCTCAGGCCTCGCCGGAGGTCGCCCAGAGGTTGATCCCGGCCTCCACGGCGTGCTCGTCGATCCGCTTCAACTCATCGGCGTCGAAGGCGAGGTTGTCGAGTGCGCCGAGGCTGTCGTCCAGCTGACGCACGCTGCTCGCG
>DATAYB010000683.1:0-4302 GCA_036272795.1 Pseudonocardia sp. | reverse complement strand
TCCTGGATGGCCCGCCAGACCCGCTGCGGCGTGCACGGCATCTCGATCTGGCGCACGCCGAGGTGGCGTACGGCGTCGATCACGCCGTTCACGATGGCCGGGGTGGAGGCGATGGTGCCCGCCTCGCCGACGCCCTTGACGCCCAGCGGGTTGCTGGTCGCCGGGGTGCTCACGACGGCGGTGTCGAAGCTCGGCAGGTCTGCCGCGGACGGCAGGGTGTAGTCGACAAGGGTGCCGGTGACCAGCGTGCCCTGGTCGTCGTAGGTGGCTTCCTCCCAGAGTGCCTGCGCGATGCCCTGCGCCAGGCCACCGTGCACCTGACCCTCCACGATGAGCGGGTTGACCACGTTGCCGATGTCGTCCACACAGACGTACTTGCGGAGCCTGACCTGGCCGGTCTCGGTGTCGACCTCCATCGCCGCGAGGTGCGTGCCGTGCGGGAAGGAGAAGTTCTCCGGGTCGTACACGGCATCGGAGTCGAGCGAGGGCTCCATGTCCTCCGGGTAGTCGTGCGCCATGAACGCGGCGAACGCGATCTCCTGGATGGACCTGCCCTGGTCTGTGCCCCGGACCGTGAAATTGCCTCCGCTGAACTCGAGGTCATCCTCGGAGGCCTCGAGCAGGTGGGCGGCGATCTTCTTGGCCTTGGCGATCACCTTCTCGGCGGCCTTGACTATGGCGACCCCGCCGACGACCAGGGACCGCGAGCCGTAGGTGTCCAAGCCCTTCGGCGAGATCTGGGTGTCGCCGTGCAGGACCTCGACGTCCTCGAACGGCACGCCCAGCTGGTCGGCGACGATCTGGCTGAACGCGGTCTCGTGGCCCTGTCCGTGCGCCGAAGAGCCGGTGATGACCTCTACCTTGCCGGTGGCCAGCATTCGGATGCTCGCCGACTCCCAGCCACCCGCGCCGTAGGCCAGGGAGCCGAGCACCCGGGACGGCGCGAGCCCACACATCTCGGTGAACGTGGAGATCCCGATGCCGAGCTGGACCCTGTCCCGCCGTGCTCGACGTTCTTCCTGTTCGCGGCGCAGGCCGGCGTAGTCGAACGTGGCCATGGCCTGGTCGGTGGCCTGCTCGTAGTTGCCCGAGTCGTAGGTCAGCCCGACCACCGTGGTGAACGGGAACTCCTCGTGGGTGATCCAGTTCTGGCGGCGCAGGTCCATCGGGTCGCGGCCGAGCTCGACGGCCAGCTCGTCCATGATCCGTTCAATGGCGAAGGTGGCCTCCGGGCGGCCGGCGCCCCGGTAGGCATCGGTCAGCGTCTTCGTCGTGAACACGTTGGTACAGGTGAACTTCAGCGCCGGGAACTTGTAGATCGCGTTGAACATGAAGGCGCCGAGAATCGGCACGCCGGGGCCAACCAGACCGAGGTAGGCGCCCATGTCGGCGAGGAGATGGACATCCAGGCCGGTGACCGTGCCGTCCTTCTTGGCGGTGATCGTGATGTCCTGGATCTGGTCCCGGCCGTGGTGCGCCGCGAGCAGTGACTCCGAGCGGGTCTCGGTCCACTTCACCGGCTTGCCGAGCTTCTGTGCGAGCGTGACGCAGAGCATCTCCTCGGGCAGCACACCGATCTTGCCGCCGAAGCCGCCGCCGACGTCCGGCGCGATGACCCTGAGCTTGCTCTCCGGTACGCCGAGCGTCACGGTGGTCATGGTCCGGAGGATGTGCGGGACCTGGGTGGCCGCCCAGATGATGATCTGCTCACCGGTCGGGTCGACGACGCAGGAGCGCGGCTCCATGAATGCGGGGATCAGCCGTTGCTGCAGGAACCTGCGCCTGACGACAACCGAGTCCGCGTCGGCCTCGGCCTCGGCGATGGCCTCGGCGACGCTGCCGCCGGTACCGGCCGAGGCGGAGTCGAAGACCCAGGTCGCGTTCTCGTTGGTACCGAGCTCCGGGTGCACGAGGGTGGCGCCCTCGCCGAGCGCGGCCTCCATGTCGAGCACCGGCTCCAGCGGCTCGTAGTCGATCTCCACCTGGTCAGCGGCGTCACGGGCGGCCGCCGCGCTGCGGGCCACCACGACGGCCACCCCCTCGCCGGCGAAGTGCACCGTGCGGGAGGCGAGCAGCGGGCGTTGCGGGGCCTTCATGTCCGGGGTGATCGGCCAGGCACAGGGCAGCCCGACAGCTTCGACGCCGAGGTCGGCGGCTGTGTAGACACCCAGGACCCCTGGCAGCCGCATCGCCGAGGACGTGTCCACGGACTTGATCGTCGCGTGGGCCAGCGGCGACCGGAGCACATGCATGTGCAGGGTGCCCTGCGGGGTGATCGAGTCGGTGTACCGGGTGCGGCCGGTGATCAGTCGGGCGTCCTCCTTGCGGGTGCGCGCCCTGCCGACCTCGTTGGTGGTGGGTGCTGGCGTCTGTTCGGTGCTGGTCATCTAGCTCGCGCCCCCGGCTATGGATGCCGAGGTGGCGGCCGATGTCTGAGCCGACTCGGCCGTATCGGGTGCGCCGCTGGCCGGCTTCATCTTCTGGGCCGCGTCGCGCACCGCGCGGACGATGTTCTGGTAACCGGTGCACCGGCAGAGGTTGCCCTCCAGGCCGTGCCGCACCTCGTGCTCCGAGGGGTCGGGGTTGTCCCCGAGCAGGTCGATCGACTGCATGATCATGCCCGGGGTGCAGTAGCCGCACTGCAGCGCGTGGTTGTCGTTGAACGCCTGCTGGACCGGATGCAGCTGGCCGTCCCTGGCGAGCCCCTCGATGGTGGTGACCTCGCCGCCGTCCACCTGGACCGCCAGCACCGAGCACGACTTGACGCTCTGCCCGTTGAGATGGACCGTGCACGCGCCGCAGTTGCTGGTGTCACAACCGATCACGGTCCCGGTCTTGCCGAGTCGTTCACGGAGGTACTGGACGAGCAACATGCGGGGCTCGACATCGTCGGCGTACTCGACGCCGTCGACCGTGACCCGAACCTGTGCCATGAGCCTCTACTCCTCACCGCGACGCGCAGCGCTCGCCGGGAACGACCGAGGCCCACCGACGGACCCGACGCACGCCGGCGGACACCGCGGTGCCGCGCACTCTCCTGTGTCAGCCAACACATCGAACTCCGGATGATCGGACCTCGCAAGATCAGGTGACTCCGGGCACGACCAGCGGGAAGTCTCCCCGCTCGCGTTTTCCAACCTACCCGGGACGCCTCCACCGCGGCTGCGGACCCAACGCCCGGATGCACCCGCTGACGCGGGACCGCGCTCCGGCCAAGTCCACCCATTCGGACCACGCTGCTCGATTCGGGCGAACCCGTGGGCCGCCCGGTGCTCGACGCTCGGTCGCCGCTCGGGGCCGCGTCACCCATCTGCCCGGTGGTTCCTGTCGGTACGACCGCCTAGCGTCAGAAACCGACCGATCGTCGCAGTCTCGCCGGCTGGTCGTGCCGTACCGGAGAACTACAGGGGGTTGCCGCGATGCCGAGCTGGCTGGGCGTCGGGCTGGCCGCCACCTTCGCGCTCGTCGCCGTGCACCGCGGGGCGCGCCGGGACGTGCCGGGTTCGCTGATGGCAGCGGGCATGGCGGTGATGTCGGTCGGCATGGCCGGGATCGGACCGATGTTCGTGCACGGCCCGTGGTGGGCGGCCGGGTTCCTCGCCGTGGCGGTCTGGCCGCTGGCGAGTCCGCGCCGGGCCGGCCAGGTGTGCGGCGGACCGCTGGCGCACCTGCTCGGCGGCGTCGCCATGATCTACATGTGCGCGCTGCCCGCGATGCAGGCCGGTGCCGGGCCGACCGCGCTGACCGCCGACACCGTCGCGCTGGCCCCGACCGGGCACCACGGCATGGCGATGGGGCCGATCAACCTGCCGGGGGCGACCCAGCTGGACATCCCCGGGCCGCTCGGTGCGGCGTTGAGCGTGCTCGGCTGGGGTCTGGCCTGCTACTTCCTGCTCGGCACCGTGACCGCGCTGACCCGCAGGAACGTCGACGGCGCGCTCACAGCGCCCCGGCTCGCGGTGCTCGGTGAGGCCGCGATGGGCTTCGGCACCGTGGTCATGCTGATCGCCTTCACCTGAGCCATCCGTGGACCTTCTCGCCCGCTCTCGCCCGAACTGACCGACCGCCTAGCCCCGTGATCAGCGGCCGCAGCGGAGCGAGGGTGCGGCGGCGCAGCGCGCCCCACCACAGGCCGGCGCCGTAGCCGAGGTCGTCCGCGCGGTGGGCGAGCACGTAGCGGACGGGGTCGAGGCCGGGCTCGACGTGGCCCTGCTCGTCGTGGCTGTGGTCCGGGTGCTGGTCCGGCACTGGTGGCCGGTGCCGCCGCCAGTCCAGCAGCCCCTCGGCCACCGCGGCGACCAG
>DATAYB010000682.1:0-5377 GCA_036272795.1 Pseudonocardia sp. | reverse complement strand
CCCCTCGGCGGCGGGGCTCCACTCGGCGGTGTCCAGCCCCTCGGCACTCCAGGCCGCCGTATCCACCCCGGCCGAGTCCGCCCCGGCGGGTTTCGGGGCCGCGTCCGACGCCTCGGTGTCCGGAACGCCGTTCAGGGAACCCGAGGACGCCCCGGCATCCGGCGGCTCGACATCCGGCGGCTCGACGTCCGCGACCGCCGAACCCCCGGACGCCGTCGCCAATGGCTGGGTCGGAGGCGGTTGATGCGAGGGCGGCTGGGTCGAAGGTGGCCGGCTGGATACCAACGACCCGGCCCCGAACAGCGGGATCGGCCCGTCGGCCGGTGACATCGGATCGAGGTCCACCCGGGTGGCGGCGAGGCGGCGGGCGCGGCGGCTCGAGCCGGACCGGCGCACGCCCGGCATCCGGCGGGAGCCCCGCGCCGGCGGCGGGGCCGGCAGGCGACCGTCGGCGACGGCGGCGAGCTCGTCACGGGCGGCGAGCGCGGTCGGGCGCTCGGTGGGCTCGGCGCGCAGCATGCGCAGCAGCGCGTCGGTGAGCGGGCCGGCGTGCTGGGGCGGGCGGATGGTGCCGACTCCGACCTTGTAGAGCAGCGCGTATGCGTTGTCGTCCAACCCGAACGGGGGCTCGCCCTCCACGGCCGTGTAGAGCGTGGAGCCGAGTGCGAAGACGTCGGACGCCGGGGTCGGGTTGAGGCCGCGCGCGGTCTCCGGGGCGAGGTAGGCCGGGGTGCCGGCGATGAGGCCGGTGCGGGTCAGCTGGACGTCGTCGGCGGCGCGGGACACCCCGAAGTCGGTGATCTTCACGATGCCGTCGGCGCCGATCAGCACGTTGCCCGGCTTGATGTCGCGGTGCACGATGCCGGCGGCGTGCGCGGCCGCGAGGCCGTCGGCGATCTGCTGGCCGATCCGCGCCACGTGCCGGGGCTCCAGCGGGCCCTCGGTGGCCAGCAGCGCGCCCAGGGTGCGGGACGGCAGGTACTCCATGACCAGCCAGGGCGCGTCGTCGTGCAGCACGACGTCGAACACGGCGATGGCGTGCGGGTGCTGCAGCCGGGCGGCGAGGCGGCCCTCGCGCAGGATCCGCTGCCGGGCCTCGTCGTAGGCCTGGCCCTGCGTGTCGAACCCGGGGGCACCCGGTTGGAGCAGCAGCTGCTTCACCGCGACAGTGCGTCCGAGCAGCTCATCGGTGGCGCGCCAGACCGCGCCCATGGACCCAGCACCGACCCGCTCGCCCAGGCGGTAGCGCTGGGCGAGCACCAACGTGCTCTCATCACCGATCGGAGGCATCGCCGACAGGGTATTCCGATCGGGGTGGACAGTCGGTGAGTCCCGGCGCAATTCGCGTGGCGTACGTACGGCCCGACTCACCCGGCCAGGGGATGTTTACCCCCGGCCGGGTGAGCTGTGACTGACCACACAGCGCCCGGAGCGAGTGCCTACTCGAAGGTCGGCGACTCCGTGCGGGTGCGCTTGAGCTCGAAGAAGTGCGGGTAGGCGGCCAGCGTGCGTGCCGCGTCGAAGACCCGGCCGGCCTCCTCACCCTTGGGGGCCTGAGAGATCACGGGGCCGAAGAAGGCGACGCCGTCGACGTGGATGGTCGGGGTGCCGACGTCCAGCCCGACCGGATCCATGCCCGCGTGGTGGCTCGCCTTGAGCTCCTCGTCGAAGTCCGTGCTGTACGCGGCCTCGGCCAGCGACGCCGGCAGGTCCAGCTCGGCGAGCGCCTCCTTGATCACTACGTCGAAGTCCTTGTTGCCCCCGTTGTGGATGCGGGTGCCCATCGCGGTGTAGAGCGGCTCCAGGATCTCCGGGCCGCGCTCCTTGGCGGCGGCGATGCACACGCGCACCGGCCCCCAGCCCTTGGACAGCAGCTCCTTGTACTGATCCGGCAGGCCCTCGCGGCCGGAGTTGAGCACGGACAGGCTCATCACGTGGAAGTTCAGGTCGATGTCCCGAACGTCGCGGACCTCGAGCATCCACCGCGAGGTCAACCATGCCCACGGACAGAGTGGGTCGAACCAGAAGTCGACCTTGGCGGTGCTGGCGCTCTCGGTGCTGGTGGTCATCTGACACGGCCTCCGATGGTCGGATCTCGGTGTGACAACTTTCAACAACCCGCCGTACCGGGATGTTCCGGGCGTACGGGCGACACCGCGCCTGAGTACCCGATGGGACAACTCGGTCCACCCCGCACAGCCGCACGTGGTTTGATCGCGCGTGCAGAGCACCAGACCGGAACAACAGGGAGACACGTGGCCGCCCCGAACCTGACCCGCACCGCGGCCGAGCAGCGCGCGGCGCTGGTGACCGTCACCGACTACACGATCGAGCTGGACCTCACCGACGGCGCCGGCCAGCCCGGCACGACGACCTTCACCAGCACGTCGACGGTGCGCTTCGACTGCGCCGAACCCGGCGCGGGCACCTGGATCGACCTCGTCGCCGCCGGCGTGACCTCGGCCGTGCTGAACGGCACCCCGCTCGACGTCTCCGGGTACCGCGAGGAGGACGGCATCGCGCTGCCGGCGCTGGCCGCGCACAACGAGCTCACCGTGCGCGCCGACTGCCGGTACATGAACACCGGCGAGGGGCTGCACCGGTTCGTGGACCCCGTGGACAGCGCGGTCTACCTCTACTCCCAGTTCGAGACGGCCGACGCGAAGCGCATGTTCGCCTGCTTCGACCAGCCCGACCTCAAGGCCCGCTACCAGCTGACGGTCACCGCGGCGGGCAGTTGGAAGGTCATCTCCAACGCCGTCGTCGAGTCGACCGCGCCGGCCGAGCACGGTGCGCTGACCCACCGCTTCGCCACGAGCGAGATCATCAGCACCTACCTGGTCGCCCTGATCGCCGGGCCGTACGAGAGCTGGCACGACGAGCACGACGGCATCCCGCTGGGTATCTACTGCCGCTCGTCGCTGGCCGGGCACATGGACGCCGAGCGGCTGTTCACCGAGACCAAGCAGGGCTTCGACTTCTACCACGCCAACTTCGGCGTCCGGTACCCGTTCGGCAAGTACGACCAGCTCTTCGTGCCGGAGTTCAACGCCGGCGCGATGGAGAACGCCGGCGCGGTGACGTTCCTGGAGGACTACGTCTTCCGGTCCCGGGTGACCAAGTACCTCTACGAGCGGCGCGCGGAGACCGTGCTGCACGAGATGGCGCACATGTGGTTCGGCGACCTGGTCACCATGCGCTGGTGGGACGACCTGTGGCTCAACGAGTCGTTCGCCACCTGGGCCTCGGTGATCTGCCAGGCCGGCGCCACCGAGTACACCAACGCCTGGACGACGTTCGCCAACGTGGAGAAGTCCTGGGCGTACCGGCAGGACCAGCTGCCCTCGACGCACCCGGTCGCCGCCGACATCCCGGACCTGGCGGCCGTGGAGGTCAACTTCGACGGCATCACCTACGCCAAGGGTGCCTCGGTGCTCAAGCAGCTGGTGGCCTACGTCGGGCTGGAGCCGTTCCTGGCCGGCCTGCGCAGCTACTTCGAGGCGCACGCCTGGGGCAACGCGACGTTCGACGACCTGCTCGGCGCGCTGGAGAAGTCGTCCGGCCGCGACCTGTCGGACTGGGGTCGCC
Source organism: Pseudonocardia sp. (assembly GCA_036272795.1). Taxonomy (GTDB): domain Bacteria; phylum Actinomycetota; class Actinomycetes; order Mycobacteriales; family Pseudonocardiaceae; genus Pseudonocardia. The sequence continues at coordinate 1,789 of DATAYB010000682.1, read as the reverse complement.
AGTGGCTGCGCACGACGGGGCTGAACCTGCTGCGGCCGGACTTCACGGTCGGCGGCGACGGCACTTTCACCTCGTTCGCCGTGCGCCAGGGCGGCGCCCGCCCCGGGGCCGGCGAGCTGCGCACGCACCGGCTGGCGGTCGGCATCTACGACGACGACGGCAAGGGCAACCTGGTCCGTACACACCGGGTCGAGGTCGACGTGGCCGGCGAGCGCACCGAGGTCCCCGAGCTGGTCGGGGTACCGCGGGGGCAGCTGGTGCTGGTCAACGACGACGACCTGACCTACGGCGCGCTGCGGCTGGACCCGGGCTCGCTGGCGGTGCTGGTGGACCGGATCGCGGACATCACCGAGCCGCTGCCGAGGACACTGTGCTGGTCGGCGGCCTGGGAGATGACGCGGGACGCCGAGCTCAAGGCGCGCGACTTCGCCACCCTGGTGGCCGGGGGCGCGGGGCGCGACAGCGAGTCCGGCGTGGTGCAGCGGTTGCTGCTGCAGGCTCAGACGGCGGTGGCGTCGTACGCGGAGCCGAGCTGGGCGACCGCAAAGGGCTGGCCGCTGCTGGCCGAGGCGACGCTGGCGATGGCCGTCGGCGCCGAAGCGGGCTCGGACGCGCAGCTGGTGGCGGTCAACTCGCTCACCGGCGGCGTGCTGGGTCAGGCGCAGCTGGACGTGGTGGCCGCCTGGCTGGCCGGCACGGAGAAGCTGGAGGGTCTGACTGTCGACACGGACCTGCGCTGGCGGCTGCTGCACGCGCTGGTGGCACACGGCGCGGCGGGCGAGGCGGAGATCGCGGCCGAGCACGACCGGGACCGCACATCCGCCGGCGAGCGCCAGGCCGAGCGCGCCCGCGCACTCATCCCGACGCCGGAGGCGAAGGCACGCGCCTGGCAGCGGGCGGTGCACGACGACGACCTGCCCAACGCCGTCAACGACGCGATCATCTCGGGCTTCTCGCACCCGGCCCAGCGCGGCCTGCTGACGCCGTACGTGGAGCGCTACTTCGCCGAGGTCTCCGACGTCTGGGCGCGGCGCACGAGCGAGCGGGCCCAGTCCGTCGTGCTCGGCCTCTTCCCGTCCTGGGCGGTGGAGAAGGCGACGGTCGACGCCGCCGACGCATGGCTGGCACAGGAGGACATCCCGCCGGCCCTGCGCCGCTTGGTCTCCGAAGGCCGCGCCGGCGTACTCCGGGCCCTGGCGGCCCGGGAGTTCGACCAGTCCTGACGTAGCGGCTAGCGCCCCGGTGCTCGAGCCGAGCACCGGGGCACCGGCTTATCCCGCCCCGACACGGGTACCGGTTGTTAGGGCGAATCCGCCCTAGTCGTAACCGAGGACAACGTTGTCCCCGATCTGGCGCTGCAGATCATCAGTCGGGGCGGGTACCTCGTCTGGCTCCAACGGCCCCAAGCGCCAGTACGAGGCTTCGTACGCCTCCGCTGGAACTGCCCGAACCTCGCTCACGGGGACACTGTTGTCCACATTCACCGGACCCACCTCCCACACCAGCCGCCTGGCGGACCGGAACCGTGCCGGCCCGTATGGATCGCACGCCGGCCCCGCAAACTCGCCGAACCTGGCGATCTCCGTGGCTCCTCACCGCGGGTGGGCGTCAGACCTTGCTGAAGTAGAGCTCCGACGCCGTCGGGATCTGCCGGGCCGGGAAGAGCGCTTCGACCTGGGTCCGAATCCCCTGATGAGCTCGTCCTTCTCCCTGATGCCGGCGTCCCAGGTCCAAGGGCACAACCCCTGGGCCCTGACGAAGCTAGCGTCCGGGGCGGCCCGCAGCCGAC
>DATAYB010000681.1:0-4004 GCA_036272795.1 Pseudonocardia sp. | reverse complement strand
GGCGACGCGATGGCCGCGCGGATGAACCGGGCGTCCACCGACATGGGCAACGTCTCGCAGCGGGTGCCGGCGATCCACCCGTACATCGGCATCGGGTCACTGCCGGCGCTCAACCACCAGCGCGAGTTCGCCGCGCACTGCGTCGGTGGCCCGGCCGAGCGTGCGCTGCTGGACGGCGCGACCGCCCTGGCCTGGACCGCGATCGACCGCGCCCTGGCCTGACGTTCTCGTCGATGGCCGCCCGGCCCACCGGCCCACCGGCTCACCGGCCCGGCGGCCCGGCGCGCCCGGCCCGGCGGGCGCCCGGCCCGGCCAGCCGGCCCGGCCCGGCACGCCGCGCCCGGCGCGCAGGCGGCGCGGTCCGGCCTGTGGTTACCGAACTGCACAACAGGCAGGTTTTCGGGCCCCAGAAGCTGCCTCCTGTGCAGTTCGGTAACAGCAGACTGGGCCCGAGCCAGGCCGCGAGCCGGCGGAGGCCCGGGCTTGCTCGGTGACCGTGCGGCGGCGCGGTGAGCTGGCCGACTGGGTTTCCGTGATCAGCAGGACCGCAGGGCCGTCCGCGACTTGATCAAATGACCCTGGCGTCCTGATGATCACGGAAACGCCCCGAGGGAGCGTGTCTTCAGCCGCTTGCGCGCGCGAGCCTCTTCGCCCGGCCCGGGAGCGGCCCGGTGCTCAGCGGCCCGGTGCTCAGCGGTCCCGTGCTCGGCGGTCTGCTGGTGGCGGCCGGCATGGGCGCGCCGAGCCTGTTCCTGCTCACGGGGGTGGCGTCGCTCGGCGCGGCGGTGTTCGCGTTGGGCCGGGTACGCGCCGCCCGGCCGGCGCCGGCGGGGCTGCGCCGGAGCGCGTCCTCGATCCCGGTAGCTGAGAGTAAGTAACGCAACGGCCAGGTAGCCACGATCTGAACCATGTGGGGGGCGACTTTCGTCTTCCCCCGCTGTCACCGGACGTGATAGTGGTTCAAGGATCGACCTGGGGAGGACCGTTGGCTGGCTCGGCTGTGGTTTACGCCATCGATGGCCTCACCACGGTGGAGCTCGTCTGCGCCGAGATTCGCACGGACATCCACGCCGGCCGCCTGCTGCCCGGCCGGGAGCTGCGGTTGCGTGATATCGCGGAGAGCCGCCGGGTCCGGCTCGGCACCCTCAGCCAGCTGCTCGTCGGACTGGAACGCGACGGCCTGCTGGTGCGCCGTGGCGACGTGGCGATCGTCGCCCCGCTCGACGCCGACGAGCTGACCAGCGTGTTCAAGCTGCGCAGGATGGTCGAGGCCAGCCTGCTGACCCGGTCCTGCGAGCTGATCTCGGAGCGTGAGCTGGACCGGCTGGACGCGGTCATCCCCAGCGCCGTCGGCCGAGACAGCGACGCCACCTTCGGCGCCGCCATGCGCGAGCTGAACCTGAGCCTGCTGCGCCCGGCGGCCAGCAACATGGACCAGCGAGTGATCCGGCACATCCACCAGGCCACCCGCCGTTACCACTGCCTCGGCATCGAGGCGCTGCGCCTCGCCGAGCGCGAGGGCGAGGGCGCAGTCCAGGGCCCTGGACTGCTCAACCACCTGGACCGCTGCCACCAGCTCGTCGGGCTGATCCGCGCCCGCAACACGCCGGCCGTGCGCTCGCTGGTCCGGAAGATGATCGACGACAGCGAGGTGCTGGCCCGGCGCAGCTTCGACCTCGACCACGACCAGTCGCTGACCACCCGCGTGATCGGCGCCTAGACACAGCTCGGACTCGGCGCGGGATCGGCCGGGCCCCACGGCCGGGGCCCGGCCGCTCTGCTCAGGCCGGCAGCTTGGCGACGAGGGTGAGCACGTCGTAGCGGGCCACCGACTGGCCGTCGCCCCTGGTCACGTCGGCGTCCCAGCGGACCTCGCCGTAGGCCGCCGTGTCGCGCGGGGTGATCTGCTTGGCGGTCAGCGTGACGGTCAGCTCGTCGCCGAACTTCGTGGGGGCGAGGAACCGCAGGCTGTCGACGCCGAAGTTGGCGAGCACAGGGCCAGGGTCGGGGTCGACGAAGAGCCCGGCGGCCAGCGAGACCACCAGGTAGCCGTGCGCCACCCGCTCGCCGAAGAACGGGTTGGCGGCGGCGGCTTCGGCGTCCATGTGGGCGTAGAACGTGTCGCCCGTGAACTCGGCGAAGTGCTCGACGTCCTCCTGGCTGACCAGCCGGGGGCCGGCGACGATCGTGTCGCCGATGTGCAGCTCCTCGAGGTGCTTGCGGAACGGGTGCACGTCGGTGACCGTGCGCGCCGAGCCGGCCACCCAGCGGCCGGTGATCGCGGTGAGGGTGTCGGGGTCGGCCTGGACGGCGCTGCGCTGCATGTGGTGCAGCACGCCCCGGATGCCGCCGAGCTCCTCGCCGCCACCGGCGCGCCCCGGGCCGCCGTGCACCAGCGCGGGCAGCGGTGCGCCGTGCCCGGTGGACTCGCGCGCGTTGCGGGCGTTGAGCACCAGCAGCCGGCCGTGCCATGGCGCGACCCCGAGCACCACGCGGCGGGCGAAGTCGGCGTCGGCGGTCACCACCGAACCGGCCAGGCTGCCCTGCCCACGGGCGGCGTAGTCGATCAGCTGGTCGGTGGAGTCGTACGGCAGCACCGTGGCGACCGGGCCGAAGGCCTCGACCTCGTGCGGCTCGGTGCGCTCGGGGTCGGCGGTCAGCAGGATCGGTGAGAGGAACGCGCCGCGCTCCGGGTCGGCGCCGAGTACCTCGACCTTCTCCGGGTCACCGAACACGACCCGGCCGGCGTCGGCGAGTGCCTTGACGCTGCGCCGCACCTCCTCGCGCTGCTCCAGCGAGGCCAGCGCACCCATCTGCACACCCTCGGTGCCGGGCGCGCCGACGACGACCTTCGCCAGCTTGGCGCTCACCGCCTCGACGACCGCGTCCACCTGGCCGGCCGGCACGAACGCGCGCCGGATCGCGGTGCACTTCTGGCCGGCCTTGGTGGTCATCTCCGTGATCAGCTGGTCGACGTAGAGCCCGAACTCGTCGGTGCCGGGCGCGGCGTCGGGGCCGAGCACGGACAGGTTGAGCGAGTCGGCCTCGGCGGAGAACCGCACCGCGCGCCGCACGATCGTCGGGTGGGTGCGCAGCGTCGCCGCGGTGGCCGCGGAGCCGGTGAACGAGACCATGTCCTGCTCGGTGAGGTGGTCGAACAGGTCCCCGAGCCCGCCGGCCACGAACTGCACCGCGCCCTCGGGCAGCAGGCCGGATGAGATGACCAGCTCGAGGAGCTTCGCCGACAGGAACGCCGTCGGGCTGGCCGGCTTGACCACCGTCGGCACCCCGGCCAGCAGCGCGGGCGCGAGCTTCTCCAGTGGCCCCCACACCGGGAAGTTGAATGCGTTGACCTGAACCGAGACCCCGCGCAGCGACGTGTACACGTGCTGAGCCACGAAGCTGCCGCCCTTGCTCAGCGGCTCGACGTCGCCGTCCAGGTAGACGGTGTCGTTGGGCAGCTCGCGCCGGCCCTTGGACGCGTAGGCCAGCAGTGTGCCGATGCCGCCGTCCACGTCGAACTTCGAGTCGGCCAGGGTGGCGCCGGTCCGCGCGGAGACCGCGTACAGCTCGTCGCGGTGCTCACGCAGGTAGCCCCCGAGCGCCTTGAGCAGCCCCGCCCGCTGGTGGAACGTCAGCTCACGCAGCGCCGGCCCGCCGACCTGGCGGCCGTGGTCGAGCACGCCGGCGAAGTCCACCCCGGCCGAGGAGATCCGGGCGATCTCCGCGCCGCTGACCGCGTCGTACAGCGGGCGGCCCGCGTCGTCGGGGGAGTGCCACTGACCTCGGACGTAGCTGCGCAGGGGGGTGGTCGTCATCACGGTCCTCTCTGGGCGCGCCGCACACGGTCGGCCGGCTGCGGATGGCGTTAAGGCGAACGATCGTTCGGTTGATTTGGTCGAACCGTAGCACGCCTCGGCGCCCCGGCACAGTGCTTTCGACCCGGCTGTGGGCCTCGTGCACGACCCGCCCGTGACACACGCACGGCAGAGCCCTGGCGGGCC
>DATAYB010000680.1:0-5616 GCA_036272795.1 Pseudonocardia sp. | reverse complement strand
TCTCGTGGAACTCCAGGTCCGCGTCGAGGAACTCCGCTCTGGCACCGGGCTCGCCCAGCGCGGCGGCCAGCTTGCGATTTGCCTCGTCAAGCGCGGTGAGATGCTCCTCGGTGCGCCGGGCCGCCGCGAAGACGGCCATCTCGACCTCCAGCACCAGCCGCAGCTCGAGCAGCTGCTCGAACGAGCCCTCGCTGCAGCGCAGCAACAGGCCGTACTGGTCCGCGATCAGCCGGCCGTCGAACCTCGCAACGGTCATGCCCCGGCCCGGCCTCACCGTGACCAGTCCCCGCTGGACGAGCAGCCGCGCGGTCTCGCGGACGACGGTGCGGGAGACGTCGAACCGCGCGGCGACCTCAACCTCGGTCGGCAGCCGGTCTCCCGGCGACAGCCGGACGATCTCGTCCTGCAGGGTGTCGGCCAGCGTCTCCGGGAGTCGCTTGCGCTGGACGTCGCTCATGGCGGCCAATTGTACGATGAATGCCGGCCGGTCGAGAGCGTGCGATCCGTAGGTCATCCTCGTCGACGCAGGGTGGCGGCATCTCAGTCACCAGAGGTTCGAGGGCGGCCGGTGGGTTTCTTGCCGTTGCCGCAGTAGGCGCCGGTCGGGCCCAGCGCGACTTCGCGCAGGAGTGCGCCGTCGCCGAAGACGCGGACGTGATCCTGGTGCTCCTCGATGACCACGATGCGGCCGCGCGCCGCCGCGCCCAGTTGGATGCGCCGGCCGCGGTAGCTGATCGTGCCGTGGGTGTCGACGCGGCGGCGGGTGCCGGCGGTGACCAACCCCTCGCGTACCAGGATCTGGTGGATCGTCGAGGCGGCGGGAACCTGGGACAGCCCCCGCTGCTGCAGCTCCGCGCGGATGCGGCGCGCGCCCCAGTGCGGGTTGTGCGCGCGCAGGTCGCGCAGGGCGTCCACGACCTCGCGGGGTGCCCTCGGGGCGGAGGCGCGAGGTCGGTGCGGGCGCGGGGCGAGGCCCGGTTCGCCCTCGGCGCGGTAGCGAGCCAGCCGGGCGTAGAAGGTCTTGCGTGCGATGCCGTAGCGGCGGCACACCTCGGTGATCGACAGCCCCTCGCGCTGAGGGGCGGTGAGGATCTCCATCCAGTCCCCGGACACCTGCAGCTGAACCTCCCGTGAGACGTAGCCGCAGGGTCAATATAGCAACACTCGGTATCTTACTGAAGCTTTGTACAGCAACTATGCCTTTATTAAGCGACCAATAGTTACTACACTCCGAACCCGTGGAGGACACCGGAGAGTGCGTTCGCGGCGCCGGCCGGGTCACGGTCCTGCCCTCGGCGGTCTCCTTCGACGTCCTCGAGGGCGAGACGATCTTCCGGGCCGCCGCCCGGCACGGGGTGCGCTGGCCGTCGATCTGTGGTGGCGACTGCGAGTGCGGGATCTGCTACCTGGTGGTCGAGACCGGCGCGGAGGCGCTGTCCGAGCGGACGCCCGAAGAGTCAGCGCGGCTGGCGATCGGCATGAAGTCCGGTGAGCCGAGGGCGCGCCTCGCCTGCCGTACCCGGGTTCACGGCGAGGTCATGGTGCGGCGTCGAGGAGTCCGGCCGGCCGAACAGGAGAACTAGGCGCACGGGACGGCGCGGCGACGGGTGCGGCCGGGGCCACCCACAGCGTCAGCAGCGCGGCCAGGTAGGACAGGGCCACCACCGCCGCCAGCAGCAGACCGAACTCTCGCAGCAGGTGCAGCTGCGAGCTGAGCAGGCTCAGGTAGCCGACGGTGGCCGCCAGCCCAGCGGTCAGCACCGCGAGCCTGAGCGCCGGACGCCGGTCCCGGGCCGCCGAGGCGAGCACTACGCTGAACTCGGTGGCCGTCACCGTGGCCAGCGAGCCCAGCGCGGCGGTCAACGGGCTCACCGAGACACCGAACGCGGTCAGCAGCGCGAGCCCCCACCCGGCCGAGAGCAGCGCGGCGGCCAGCGCCCGCACCGCGTCACCGCGCCGGCGCAGGCCCAACGCCAGCACCACGGTCGCGGCCAGCATGCCGACCAGGTTGCCCAGGTAGCGGCCGCCGGCCAGCAGCTCGTAGCCCTCGACCGCCGCGACGGGCAGGCCGGCGAACTGGGCCTGGACCCCCGGCGGAGTCGGCGGCAGCACGGCGGACGCGCGGTCCAACACCGCCTGCTGGGCCGCGAGGTCACCGAGCGCCGTCCCGAAGATCATCACGGCCTGGGTGCGGTCGTACCGGACCACCGCGCCGGTCAGGTACGGCGGCAGCAGGCCGACAGCAGAGTCGATCTCGCCCTGGGACGCGCCCCTGCCCAGGAACCGCAGCAGGTCGGGCATCGTGAGCACCGGGTGCAGAGTGTCACCGACCGCGCTGACCACCGCGTCCTCGGCCTGCCGGGACCAGTTCAGCACCTCCGGCGTCAGCACGGCGGGCCCGGTCACCAGTAGCCCGACCTCGCTCGTCGAGCCCATCAGCTGCTGCGCATGCGCCGCGTCCGCGATCGCCGGCAACCCCTGCGCGAGCTGCAGCGGGTTCGCCTCGATGGGCAGGCGGGCCAGGCCGACCCACCCGGCCGCGCCCACCGCCACCGCGGCCGCCGCGGCCGCGATCCGCGCCCACCCCGGCGCACGGCGACCACCTCGCCCGGCCGCACCGGGAGCCGGGCCGGCGAGTGGCGGCGCGGATGTTGGCGGCGCGGCGACCTCCGCCGCGGCGACCTCCGCCCCGAACGACGGCAGCGGCGAGCGCCGACCGGTCAGCCACAGACCGAGCCCCGTGACGACCAGCAGACCCGCCCCGAGCGCGAGCCCGAGCCCCCGTGTGAACGGCAGCGGCGAGAACACCAGCGAACCCGCCGCCGCCGCGCTGGCCAGTGCGGTGACCAGCACGGTCCGGCGGTCCAACCGCAGCGCCAGGTACACCGAGAAGTCGCTGCCGCAGCCCAGCAGGATCGGCGCGAACGCGACGATCGCCAGCGACGTGCTCCGACCCGTCCAGCCGATCGCCGCCAGCACCAGCGCGCCACCCAGCAACGCAAGCCCCAACGGCAGCAGCCGGCGCAGCCGCCGCCCCGCCAGCCACGGCGTCAGTATCAGCACCGCCCCGCAGGCCACCAGTGCGAGCGCCGCGACGTAGGGCAGCTCAGCCCGCACCCGCTCGGTGGCCTGCGCGGTCACCGCCGGCACGCCGGTCACGGTCAGCCGGCTCTGCCCCAGCCCCGCCCCTTCGACCAGCCCACGCACCGAGGCGACCAGCCGCTGGGTGGCGGCCTGGTCCATGCCATGGCGGGGGCGGACCAGGATCGCCACCGAGTTCGCCGTGGGCGCCACGAACCGCCACTGCGGCCGGGGGTTGCCGGCGTCGTCGTAGATCACCGCGCGGGCGAACCCGGGGTTGCGCAGCGTCGGGAGCCCCGCCCGCATGCCCAGCGCCAGCAGGCTGCCGTAGTGCCGGTCGAACTCCGCGGTCGCGGCCGCCACGTCGGCCTGGGTCCGCTGGGGCGTGCTGCCGGCCGCCGCGGCGCGTTGCGCGACCTCCTCGGCCAGCCCGGCGCGGCGGCCCCCGATCTGTGCGAGCAGGTTCTGCGCTGCCCCGGCGAGCTGGTTGAGCACGGTCGCAGGGCCGTACACCGCCGCCACGTCCGGCAGCTTCGCCAGGCCACCCTCCACGTTCAACAACCGGGGCAGCCGACCGGTCTCGGCTTGTGGGTCGGTGCCGGTCTGAGAGTCGGCGTCGACCAGGAAGCTCCTCGGTACCGGCGACTCCAGCAGCACCGCGATCGGGTCGCCGCCGAAGGACCGGTCGCGCGCGGTGAGCGCGGTCAGCGCGGGGTCGTCGGCCGGCAGCAGGGACGCCAGGCTGGTGTCCAGGCGCAGCCGCACCAGCCCGAGCACCGTCGCGGCCAGCACCAGCGCGATCACGCCCCACACCCCCAGCGCGCGCCGGGGCGCCCCTGCCGGCCGCCGGCTCAACGTGGCTGCCGCTCCAGCCTCGGGTACGGCCCGACGAACGGACCGGGGTCGGTACCCATGTTGGCCTTCGGCAGCGGGTTGAACACGCTGGTCAGACCGCTGCTGAGCCCGACGGGACCGGTGCCGGCCACCGCGAACTCGCTGGTCACCGGCGACAGCCGCAGCCGGTGGCGGCCGTCGGTGCCCACGGTGGAGAACGCGTTGCCGAAGTTGGCGATGAATGCACCCATGTCCCGGCCGTACGGGTGGGCGTACCCCAGCACGGGGTTGACGTCCTGCATCACGGTGCGCAGCGCCGGCACGAGATCCCGCACGTCCTCGGCGAACGGCCCGACCCGGTCCAGCGTGTCCGGTGCCCGCCGCAGCGTGTCGTCCAGCGGACCGACCAGCCCGTGCAGGTCGTCCGTGATGTCCGGCAGCTGGATGAGCGCCTCGTTCAGGTCGGGTGCGGCGGTGCGCAGGTCACGGGCGATCGGGGCGAGCGCGCCGGCCAGCCGGGTGAAGCCGGGCGTGGAGCCGTGGATCTGGTCGAGGAAGCCGGGCAGTAGCCGCATCGACTCCTCCAGCGGGGCACGCTGTCCCGCCGTGGCCGACACGATCTCGCCGGTGCCCCGGACGGCGGTCTCCAGGTCGTGCTGGCCGCCGCCCAGCGCGCCGAGCACCGTGGTCAGCTCGCCACCGAGCTCGCGGATGTCGTCGCCCTGCGCGGCCAGCGCGTCCAGTGCGGTGTAGCCGCCGGCGCCGAGCTGGGCGAGCCCGTCCATCGTGGCGTGCACCTCGCCCTGGCGGCCCGCCGTGACCAGTCCCGTTGAGCGGACAGCCGCGCCGAGCGCCTGCCGGGTCGGCGGGGTGAGCCCGGCCAGCACGTCGCGCAGCTGCACGCTCGGCTTGCTCGCGGTCGGTGGCAGCACGGTGCCGTCCGGCAGCTCAGGGCCCGTGCCGTCCACGATGCGCAGGTAGGACTGGCCGGCCAGGGACTTCTCGCTGACCTGCACGGTCACGCCCTGGTGCAAGGTTGGCACGTCGTCGTTGAGCACTACGTCGAGGCGTACCCCGTCGGTCTGGTGCTCGATGTGGTTGATCTTGCCGACGAGCACCCCGGCAATGGCCACGTCGGAGAAGTCGACCAGGTTGTCCACGTCGCTGACCTGGGCGGAGAACCGGTAGCCGCCGAGGTCCCTGTAGCCGAGGATCGAGCCGCCGGCCTGCAGCCACATGTAGCCCACGAACACCGCGCAGGCCCCGACGAAGGCGAGCACGGTGACCAGGCGGGCCGAGGAGACCTCGAGGAGACGACCGTTCATTTCTCCGACCCTCCCCGGTGGGCGTTGCCGAACGGGCTGCTGACGTTGATGTCGAGCTGGCCCCGGCCCCAGCCCCCGTGCGCGTCCGACGGCTGGAAGATCCCGGTGTTGTTGTAGAAGAACGCGGACACACCGTCGAGCCCGGGTACCAGCGTCTGCGTGGCGGGGCCGAGCTTGTGGGCGAACGGCTCGATGTCGCGCAGCCCGTGGCTCACGTCGTCGATCACCGGGTTCAGGTCGGCAAGCACCGGGCGGGCCCGGTCCACCACCTCGCGCGCCGCCGGCAGTACGTCGCCGACGTCGTCCACGGTGTCGTGCAGCTTGTCCAGCGCCGGCGGCAGGTCGTCGGCGGCCGCCCGCAGGTTCCGCACCGCCG
>DATAYB010000679.1:0-6587 GCA_036272795.1 Pseudonocardia sp. | reverse complement strand
AGGGGCTCAACATCACGCTCGTCGGCTACCTGGGCCAGCTGCACTTCGGACTGGTGGCCTGCCGCGAGCTGGTTCCCGACATCGACGCCCTCGCCGGCTACCTGGTCGACGAGCTCGACCTGCTCAGCAAGATCGCCGCCGGCCGCACAGCACACTAACCGCTCCGCACCGCACCCCGGCCCGCGCCGCCAGCCGACCCCCACCGTCCGACCCCCACCGTCCGACGAGGGGGCGCCGCGCTGAGCGGAAGGCACCACGCCGCAATCCCCCGACCTGCACCGTGTTACCGAGCTGCACAGCAGGCAGGTTTTTCGGCCTGAGAACCTGCCTGTGGTGGAGCTCGGTAACAAGAGGCCGTCGCCCCACCACGCCGAGTCCGCCCCCACGCCGAGTCGTGCCGCGCGGACCACGCCGCGCACAGAGCCCTCCCACCGTCCGAACTTGTCGTGTCTATTTCCCACGACAAGTTCGGACTTGTCGTGCCTATTGGGCGCGACAGGTCGACCGGAGGGGCGCCCTCCGGACGCACGGCGCCACGCGCGGCTCGCCCGGCGTGCACCGTGTTACCGAACTCCACCACAGGCAGATTTCCGCGCCGAAAAACCTGCCTCCTGTGCAGCTCGGTAACAGCCGGCCGGCGGCGGGCTCGGACCGCCCGGCGCTATTGAACTTTGGGTCAGTAGTCTATTGACTGACTGGTCAATAGTGTTTAGCGTGCTGTTGTGGCCAGGCAGCGGCTGAGCGTTGATCACCGGCGGGAGCTCCTGCTCCGCACCGGTCTCCAGGTGCTGGGCGCGCACGAGGGCAACCCGCCGGTGGGTGAGATCGCGCGCGCGGCCGGCGTGTCAAAGGGGCTGCTCTACCACTACTTCCCGGACAAGGAAGACTTCCTGGTCGAGGTGGTGCGCGAGGCCGCGAAGGAGATCACGGCGGCCACCGCGACGACGCCGACCAGCTCCGTCCCCGAGCAGATCGCGCAGGCCGTCGACGGCTTCCTCGACTACGCCGAAGCCCACTCCGCCGGCCTCCAGGTGATCTTCGGGCACAAGTACCGCAGCCCTCAGGTCCTGCAGGTCGTCCGGGAGCAGCGCGCCGGCAGGGTCGACCGGGTCGTCGAGCAGGTCGCGGGCGCCAGGCCCGGCTGCGCCGACGTCATCCGGGGCTCGGCCGCGCTGCGCACCGCGCTGGACGGTGCGCTCTCGTTCATGGAGACGGCCACCCTGCGCTGGCTGGAGGACGGGCTGCTGAGCCGGCCGGCGATGCGGACGCTGCTGATGGGCGCGCTCGGCGCCGCGCTCACCCTCGCCGCCCAGATCGACCCGGACCTGCACCTGGACCTGGCCGACGCCGGTGCGCCGGCCCGGACCCCGGCACCCGGGCAAACCCCGGCACCGCCGGTACAGACCCCAGCGGATGACGAGCAGAGCACGAGTCGATGAGCAGCGCGGCGCCCGTGCGCCGGGAGACCACAGGAGGTGACCGATGTCGGTACGTGTGATGGCCCGGTGGGCCACGACGCAGGGGCTGGTCCGGTTCGGGCTGAACCAGCAGGCGCGGCGGGGCAACCTGGACGCCCGACTGATGGTGGACCCGGCACTGCAGGCGGACCCGTTCCCGTACTACGAGCGGCTGCGCGAGACGTACCCGCTGGCCAAGGGCAGCCTGGCGTGGGCCTCGGTGCACCACGACGTGTGCACAACGGTGCTGCGCAGCGACGACTTCGGGGTGGCGCGGCCGGACCTGATCCTGCCCAAGCCCGCTCGCACGCTGCTCAAGGTGATCGGCGCCCGGGGCTCGGCCGGCCCGATCGACCCGCCGTCGATGCTCGCCACGGACCCGCCGGACCACACCCGGTACCGCAAGCTGGTCAGCCGCGTGTTCACGGCGAAGGCGGTGGCCGGGCTGCGCGAGCGCACCGCGTTGGTGGCCGACGAGCTGCTCGACCAGCTGCAGGCGCACCGCGACGAGCCGGTCGACCTGGTCGCCCGCTACGCCAGCCTGCTGCCGGTCACGGTGATCTCGGAGATCCTCGGGGTGCCGACGTCGATGCGCGAGCAGTTCCTGGAGTGGGGTGACGGGGCGGCCGCGTCGCTGGACCTCGGGCTGTCCTGGTCCCGGTTCCGCCGCAGCGAGGCCGACCTGGACGCGCTGCACGAGTGGTTCCTCGGGCACTTCCAGCGGCTGCGCGCCAACCCCGGCGAGGACATCCTGTCGCAGCTGGTCGCGCTCGTCGACGAGGACGGCGGCCGGCTGTCCGAGCCGGAGCTGTCCGCGACCGCGCTGCTGCTGCTGGGCGCCGGGTTCGAGACCACGGTGAACCTGATCGGCAACGGCGCCGTGCTGCTGTTCGGCCACCCCGAGGCGCGCGCCGACCTGGCCGACGACCCGTCGCTGTGGCCGAATGCCGTCGACGAGGTACTCCGCTTCGACTCCCCCGTGCAGCGCACCGCCCGCCGGGCCAGGAGGGACACCGAGGTGCACGGCGTGCCGGTCAGCGCGGGCTCGGTCGTCGTCACGATGCTCGGCGGCGCGAACCGCGACCCGAACACGTTCGAGCAGCCGGACCGGTTCGACATCCACCGCCGCAACGCCCGCGAGCACGTGGCCTTCTCGAGCGGTATCCACTACTGCCTGGGCGCCGCGCTGGCGCGGATGGAGGGCGAGGTGGCACTGCGCAGGCTGTTCGAGCGGTTCCCGGAGCTGGGCCCGGCCGGCGAGCCGCACCGCCGGCCGACCCGCGTGCTGCGCGGCTACGACGCGATGCCGGTGCTGGTCGGCGCCAGGGCGATCGCCCGCTGAGGCTCGACGGGCGACCAGAGCTCAGCTGTCCCGGAACACGTACACCCAGGCCTGGGCTCCCGAGCGCAGCGGTACCTGCACCCGACGGTAGTCGTCGACCTCGTACTCGTCGGCCGCGCTCAGCTCTTGCTCGCTGATCCGGAACGCGGTGCCGTCGACGACGGCGGCACCGCTCGACGGGCGCAGGATCGGGTGCCGGTCGCTGCCGCTGGTGGCGATGACGGCGGGGTCGGTGATCGTGACCCAGTCGAGGTCGTAGCCGACGATCGCGTCGGGCCAGCCGTCGAGGTGGCGGCCGAACGTGGCCAGCTGGACCTCGGGTTGGCGCAGCGTCCCGTAGGAGAACAACACGGTCTCGGGGACATCCGGCACGTGCCCCATTGGATCACGCGAGGAGACTCATGCCGCTGACCTGGTCCGGGTGAGTGTCGCGGCACCGCCGGCCGGGCCACCGTAGCCTGGTGGTGTGAGCCTCGGACCGTTCCTGCGCTCCCGCCGCGCCGCCGTACGCCCGGAGTCGGTCGGCGTGCCCGTCGCCGGCTACCGCCGGGTGGCGGGCCTGCGCCGGGAGGAGGTCGCCCTGCTCGCCGGGGTGAGCGTCGACTACTACACGCGCCTCGAGCAGGGCCGCGAACGCCACCCGTCCGCGCAGGTGCTGGATGCGCTGACCAGGGCTTTCGGCCTCGACGACGACGGCAGGCAACACCTGTTCCGGCTCGCCGGCCTCGCCCCGAGGAGCGGTGCCGCCGGCCAGACCGTTGACCCCGACCTGCTGCGGCTGCTGGATGCCTGGCCGGCGAACCCCAGCTTCGTGCACAACCGGACGCTCGACGTACTCGCCCGCAACGAGCTCGGCGCGGCCCTGCACTCCGGGTTCGCCGACGCTGGCAACCTGGTCCGGATGACGTTCCTGGCCCCCGGTGGCCGGGAGTTCTTCGTCGACTGGGACCGCGCGGTGCACGCCGGCGTCGCCAACCTGAGGCTCGCCGCCGGCCACGACCGGACGACCCCCGGCTGCGCGAGCTGGTCGCCGAGCTGAGCGAGCACAGCGCGGAGTTCCGCACGGCGTGGCGCGACCAGGACGCCCGGGGCAAGTCCCACGAGGCGAAGGAGTTCCGCCACCCCGACGTCGGCCTGCTCACGCTCAGCTTCCAGGCGTTCGACGTACGCAGCGCCCCCGGCCAGCAGCTCATCGTCTACCAGGCCGAGCCGGGCAGCCCGAGCGCGCAGGCCCTCGCCCTGCTGGGCAGCATCGCGGCCACCCGCAGGGCCGAGCCCGCCCGCGCCCCGCGCTCGACCACGGGCTGAGCCGGCCACGCGAGCCTGAACCGCCCGGACGGGGCGGCCCGCCTCAGCCGGCGGCCGACGGACTGTGCGACCCGGTCATCAGGGCGGCGAGGTCGTCGGGCTGGATGAACGAGGGGGGCGGCGGCGGGCCCCAGTTGTAGAGGCCCCTGGAGCCCTCGACGACGGACGGCTGCCACAGTGCGTCGGAGACGATGCAGTCCAGGTCGCTGTAGTACTCGGAGAAGTTGCCGGCCGGGTCGCGCAGGTACCAGAAGAAGTTGGACCCGATGTGGTGGCGGCCCAGGCCCCAGACGTGCCGCTCGGGGTGCCCCTCCAGCATCGCGCTGGCGCCCCGGCCGACCTCGTCGACGTCGTCGACCTCCCACGCGGTGTGGTGCAGGAAGTTCAGCGGCGCCTGCTGGACCAGCACGTTGTGGTGGTCGGTCGAGCAGCGCATGAAGCTGGCAAGGCCCGGCACCTCGTCGCTGATCTTGAAGCCGAGGCCCTTGACGAAGAACCGCTGCGTCGCCGCCTGGTCGACCGAGCCGATCACCAGATGCCCGAGCTTGTGCGGCCGGACGCGGTTCGCGCGGTCAATGGCAGGGGCCCGGCCGTCCGGGCGATCCGGTCGCCCGGGCCCGTTGGTCGGCATCGGCGCCACCGGCTCCTGGTGCAGCTCGGGGGTGACGGCGACGGTGACCTCGAGGTCGGAGTTCGGGTCGGACACCGTGAGGCCGGCAGCCGTGCGCACACCGGCGATGTCCAGCCGGGACAGCTGGGCGTCGATGCGACCGAGGTCGTCCTCGTCCTGGGCGCCCAACCCGATCCGCAGCAGCCGCCGGCGGGGCGCTGGCACGATCTCCAGCTGCTCTCCCCCGTCCGTGGTTGCGAAACGGACACCGGTCGGGCTGGCCGGACCGGTCGGGATGAGGCCGAAGTCGGTGTAGTACGCGGCCGTCTCCGCCACGTTCGGCACACCCACGGTGATCGAGGTCAAGCGGTGCAGGCTCATGAACGGCTCCTTAGGAGGGCAACCGACGGCACCGGGATCTAGCCTTGCCGTCGAAATTCCAATATAGTTTCGATACTTCGCCGGAATCAAGCACAGTCCGGCAGAATTCGACCGACAGCGCAGCCGGAGGTGCACGATGCGACGCGTGATCGTGGTCGGTGGGGGTATCGGCGGGCTGACTGCCGCGATCGCCCTGCGCCAGATCGGGTGCGAGGTGCTCGTGATCGAGCGCTCCCAGCGGTTCGGGGAGGTGGGCGCGGGGCTGCAGCTGGGCCCGCACGCCACCCGCGTGCTGCGCCGGCTCGGGCTCGGGCCGGCCCTGCACGAGATCGGCGTGCAGCCCGGCTTCGTCCGGTTCCTGCGCTGGCGCGACGACACGCAGCTGTGCACCTGGCCGCTCGCCGAGCAGATGGAATCCCGGTTCGGGGCGCCGTACTACACGATCTACCGACCCGACCTGGTCGAGATACTGGCCGCCCAGCTGCCCGCCGACGCGGTCCGGCTCGGCGCCGAGGTCACCGACGTGCACACCCCGCCGGACGGGCCACCGTCGGTGCGGCTCGCGGACGGCACGACCGAGACGGCGGACCTCGTGATCGGCGCCGACGGCACCCACTCCGCAGTGCGGGCGGCGACCGTCGGCGCCGTGCCGGCCCGCTTCTCCGGCGTCTCCGCCTACCGGGCGCTCGTGCCGCGCGAGGCCCTGGACCGGCCCGAGGTCGGCATCGTGCGCAACTGGCTCGGCCCCGGGCAGCACCTGGTCAGCTACCCGGTCGGACGGGACGCCCGGTTCATCAACCTCGTCTGCATCGTGCCCGACCCCGACTGGTCGACCGAGTCGTGGACCGCGCCGGGCCGGGTGGAGGATCTGCGCGCACACTTCGAGGGCTGGTCACCCCGGCTGCGGGAGTTGCTCGACGCGATCACCGGCCCGGTGTTCCGCTGGGCGCTCTACGACCGGGAGCCGCTGCGCACCTGGTCAGGCGCGCGCACCACGCTGCTCGGCGACGCCGCCCACCCGATGCTGCCGTTCATGGCCCAGGGCGCCGCGCAGTCGATCGAGGACGCCGCCGCCCTCGCCGCCCGGCTGCGGGAGACTCCCGACGGGTCGCCCTCGGCCGCGCTCGCGGCGTACGAGCGGGCCCGACTGCCGCACACCGCGCGTATCCAGCTGATGTCCTGGGACAACAACAGCTCGTTCCACCTGCCCGACGGGCCGCAGCAGCGGCGCCGCGACGAGGCGTTCGCCAAGGATGACGGGTTGCGGCTGGACCGCCTCGGCTGGATGTACGGCAACGACGCCGAACGCCTCGCGGCGTGATGGCCCCCCACACCCCCGCCCACCAGCGCCAGGAGGAGTCCTGATGGCCGACATCGACACGCCCGTACTGATCGTGGGAGCCGGCCCCGCGGGCCTGGCCAGCTCGAACCTGCTGTCCCGGCACGGCGTGCACCATGTGCTCGTCGAGAAGCACCCGGGCACCGCGCA
>DATAYB010000678.1:0-2979 GCA_036272795.1 Pseudonocardia sp. | reverse complement strand
ATCGCGGCGAGCGGGACGTAGCCGGCGAGTACCCAGGAGCCGACGCTCATCGGGGAGGTCGGCTTGAACACGCGCAGCATGTTGAGGAACCGCGCCGGTCGGCCGAGGTCGTGCACGAGCGCCACCAGCGAGACCCCGGCCGCGGCGAGCGCCCCGAGTTTGCTGACTCGACCTAGCGCCCGCCGCCCGGTGGCGTGGGCGCCGGCGCCGAGCAACGAGGACGCCCCGGCCAGGCCGCCGAGAAACAGGTACCCCGCGATGTCGAGGGACTTCCAGGTGGGCGGGTTCAGCACGGGCCTGCCGTAGTAGGAGTCGAACTCCGCCTGCGGCACCATCGGCGCCTCGCCACGTCGGCGGCCGCCCCGCCTCCGATCCCGACCCCGGGACCCGGGGTGGTTTTTGGAGGAGGCGGAGCCGTCGGATGTACTCACCGTGGCCTCCGGGTGCCGAGGAACGCCGCGACGACGCCGCCGACCAGCGTGAGCGCTGCGGCCCCGACGTGCCGCCACATGGCCGGGAGGTCGCGTGTGGTCACGACTGGGTCGGGTGGCAGGCCGTAGACTTCGGGTTCGTCGAGCAGCAGGAAGAACGCCCCGGCCCCGCCGACGCCGTCGCCGGGGTCATGCCCGTACAGCCGGGCTTCCGTCGTGCCAGCCTCGTGCAGTCGCGCCAGCCGGGCGTCGGCGCGCTCGCGCAGCTCGTCCAGCTCGCCGAACTGGATGGAGTCGGTCGGGCAGGCCTTGGCGCAGGCGGGCTCCTGGCCTGCGCCGAGCCGGTCGTAGCAGAGTGTGCACTTCCAGGCGCGGCCGTCCTCCTTACGCTGGTCGATGACGCCGTAGGGGCAGGCCGGGATGCAGTACCCGCAGCCGTTGCAGATGTCCTGCTGCACCACCACCGTGTCGAACTCGGTGCGGAACAGGGCCCCGGTGGGGCAGACGTCGAGGCATGCGGCATGGGTGCAGTGCTTGCACACGTCCGAGGACATCAGCCACCGCAGCTCGTCGGGTCTGACCGGCCCGTTCGCCGGCTCCCCGGCGAGCTCCAGCACGTCCGCCGCCGGTGGCCGGCGCTGCTCGATGAACGCCACGTGCCGCCAGGTGGAACCGCCGAGGCCGCCGGTGTTGTCCATCGACATGCCGGTGAAGTTCAAGCCGTCCTCGGGGATCGCGTTCCACTCCTTGCACGCCACCTCGCAGGCCTTGCAACCGATACACACCGAGGTGTCGGTGAAGAACCCGACCCGGGGCGTCGCGTCGGGGTAGCCGAGCGTGGGGGTCGGCAGGTCAACGGCGCTCACGCGCGTCTCCGTTCGGCTCGAGGATGCCCGCGCGCCGCTGGTAGTCCGCGACCAGCTGGTCCCGCTCCTGGCCGCGTGGGCGCCGGCCGGGGCGGATGTCGCATGCGATCGCCTTGGTCTCCATGATGTGCGCGTTCGGGTCGAGCACCATGTGCGTCAGCTCGTTCGCCGCATCGCCGGTGACAAGGCCGTTCGGGCCCCAGTGGTAGGGCAGTCCCACCTGGTGCAGGATCTTCCCGCGTAGTCGCAGCGCGCTGATCCGCTCGGTGACCATGACCCGCGCTTCGATCGCCGAGCGGGCGCTGACGATGGTGGCCCAGCCGCCGTGTTCCAGCCCGCGCTCGCCGGCCAGCTCGGGGGAGATCTCGCAGAAGAACTCTGGGGCCAGCTCCGCGAGGTAGGGCTGCCAGCGGCTCATCCCACCGGCGGTGTGGTGCTCGGCGATGCGGTAGGTGGTCGCCACGTACGGGTATACCGAGGAGCCGAGCGGCGGCTGCCGGTCGTGCGGGTTGCCCGGGGCGCTGAACTGGCGCACCGGGTTGCGTTGCTGGCTGTAGAGCAGGTTCGGCACTGGCGACTCCTGCGGCTCGTAGTGGGTCGGCAGGGGGCCGTCAACCAGGCCGGCCGGTGCGAACAGCCAGGCCTTGCCGTCGCCCTGCATGATGAATGGGTCGATCCCGGACAGGGCCTCGGCTCCGCGGGCGTCCGGCGGTGGCCGGTAGTCCGGCGCGGTGGTCGGGGGGAAGTCGGGGATGTCGGGCCCGGTCCACTTGCCCTGCTCGGCGTCCCAGGACAGCAGTGCCTTGCGCTCGCTCCATGGCCTGCCGTCCGGGTCGGCGGAGGCCCGGTTGTAGAGGATCCGCCGGTTCGCCGGCCACGCCCACCCCCACTCGGCGGCCACCCAGTCCTGCTCCTCCCGCGACTTGCGGCGGGCCGCCTGGTTGACCCCGTCCGCGTAGACGCCGCAGTAGATCCAGCAACCGCAGGTGGTGGCGCCGTCCCCGCTGAGCTGCTGGTACGACGAGAGCGGCTTACCGTCGGAGTCCCAGCCGTTGATCTCGGCGAGCACGGCCTCGGCGCTGGGCTCCTCGAGCCGGCCGTGGGTGGGGTAGTCCCAGGTCAGGTCGAGCACGGGGCGGTCCATGGCGTCGGTACTGGCGGCGAGCTTCGCCCGGATCCGTCGGCCGAGGTGGTAGAGGAACCACAGGTCGCTGCGCACGTCGGCGTCCGGTTCCACCGCGGCGTGGTGCCACTGCAGCAGCCGCTGGGTGTTGGTGAAGCTGCCGTCCTTCTCGGTGTGCGCGGCGGCCGGCAGGAAGAACACCTCGGTGCCGATGTCCTCGGTGCGCAGCTCGCCGGACTCGATCTCCGGGCCGTCCTTCCACCACGTGGCGCTCTCGATCAGCGAGAAGTCGCGGACCACCAGCCAGTCCAGGTTGGCCATGCCGCGTCGCTGCATACCGGCGTTCGAGGTCCCCACCGCGGGGTTCTCGCCTAGTACGAAGTAACCGGTGCAGGTGCCTTCGAGCTGCGCCTGCACCGTCTCGTAGGTGCTGTGGCTGCCGGTGAGCCGAGGCAGGTAGTCGAAGCAGAAGTCGTTGTCTGGCGTCGCCGCCTCGCCCCAGTACGCCTTGAGCAGGCTGACCAGGTACGCGCGGGTCTCGGCCCAGAATCCCTTGTCG
>DATAYB010000677.1:0-2224 GCA_036272795.1 Pseudonocardia sp. | reverse complement strand
GCCCGCCCAGCTCAGGCGCTCCGGATGGGGTCGGCGACGAGTACCTGGGTACCGATCAGGGCGACGTCGACGGAGTCGCCGATACCCAGCGCGGCGGACTGCACACTCGGGCTGTCCACGAGCACGGTGATCTCCTCGCTGAGCAGCACGCTGAGCCGGGTCGTGCCGCCGAGAAAGGTCTTGTGCGCGACGATGCCGCTGCCGTGAGGAACCGGCTCCGCGGTCAGCCCCTCCGGCCGGATCAGCGCGTCCACGTCGGCGCCGACGGGGCGGCCGGCCACGTCGACCGGGGTGATCTCGCGGCCCAGTACACGCACGCCGCCCGGCACGACCTCGGCGGGCAGCCGGTTCATGGTGCCGACGAACTCCGCAACGAAGGCGGTCGAGGGCCGCGCGTAGAGCTCGCCGGGCGTGGCGATCTGCTCCAGCTTGCCGGCGCGCATCACGCCGACCCGGTCGGCCATCGACAGCGCCTCCTCCTGGTCGTGCGTGACGAAGAGGGTCGTCGTGCCGAGCCGGGTCTGCAGGGTCCGGATCTGCTCCCGCAGCTGCAACCGGACCTTGGCGTCGAGCGCGGACAACGGCTCGTCCAGCAGCAGCACCCTCGGCTCGATGGCCAGCGCGCGGGCCAGCGCGACCCGTTGCTGCTGGCCGCCGGAGAGCTGGTGGGGATAGCGGTTGGCGCGCTCGGCCAGGCCGACCATGTCCAGCAGCTCGCCGGCCCTGCTGCGCCGCGCGGCGGGGTTCTGGCCGCGCACCCGCAGCCCGAAGGCGACGTTGTCCAGCGCGGACATGTTGGGGAACAGGCTGTAGTTCTGGAACACCATGCCCATGTCGCGGCGCCGGACCGGTACACCGTGCAGGCTCGAGCCGTCCACCAGCACGTCACCGGAGTCGACGGTCTCCATGCCGGCCAGCACGCGCAGCGCGGTGGTCTTGCCACAGCCGGACGGGCCGAGGAGGGCGACCATCTCACCGGGTTCCAGGGTCAGCGAGAGTCCGTCCAGCGCGCGGGTGGCGCCGAAGGAGCGCCGCAGGTCGCGGAACTCCACCAGGGCACCGCCGGTGCCGCGTTGGGACGCCGCGACCTCGGCCGAGGCGGAGGCGGGGCTGACGGTGGTGTCGCCCGAGGTGGCGGGAACGGTCATGACTCTCCCGGCGCGGGGGCGCGGCGGCCCCGACGCGTGTCGATGAGTGAGATCAGGATGAGCAGCAGCCAGGTACCGACCAGGGCCAGCAGCGACACCGCCACCGACACGTGCGCGTTCTCCTGGTCGAAGACGACGACCCAGACGGGGAAGGTCTCGTACTGGTCCAGGCTGGCCATCGTGTACTCGCCGAGGACCAGCGCCACGGTCAGGATGGTGGCCGCGAGCAGCGAGGAACGCAGGTTGGGCAGCAGCACGCGGAACCCGGTGGTGAGCCAGCCGCCGCCGAGCGAGCGGGACGCCTCGACCAGCGTCTTGAGGTTCAGCGCCTGCAGGCCGGCGTCCAGGGACCGGTAGGCGAACGGCATGGCCAGCACCGCGTACTCGAGGGCCAGCAGGTAAGGCGTGCCCTTCAGCGCACCGGGCGCGGCCTGCAGCACACCGACGATCAGCACCACCGGCGGGATCACGATCGGCAGGATGGTGATGCCCTCGAACAGCCGCCGCACCTTCGGCAGCCGCAGGTGCACGTAGATCGCCGTCGGCACCATCAGCACCAGCGTGATCAGTGTGGTGACCACGGCCAGGTTGATCGACAGGCCGAAGGCGTCCGGGAAGCCCTGCTGCTTCGGGATGCCGGCGAAGACGCCGAGCGACGTGCCACCGTCCGGGGTCTGCACCGCGAACCGCAGCGCCGCATACAGTGGCACCAGGAAGTACACCCCGGCCGCCAGCAGCACGACCCACCGGCCCCACGACCGCTTGAGCACCGCGAGGCCGGCACCGCCTCCGGGTGCCCGGGGCGCCTCGACCCCCGGCGTACTCGTCACTGCAACCACTTCGACGCCCTCCGTTGCAGCACCGCGTAGACGACCATGACCGCGGCGATCACGATGACCATGCCGAAGCCGAGTGCCTTGCCGACGTTCTCCTGACCCGAGAGCACGTTGCCGTTCAGGAACGTGCCGATCTGGATCGGCGTGATCGCCAGGCTGCCGCTGGTCAGGGCCTGCGTGGTGGCGTACGCGGAGAACGCGCCGCCGAACAGCAGCAGGATCGAGCCGAGGAACGAGGGC
>DATAYB010000676.1:0-5910 GCA_036272795.1 Pseudonocardia sp. | reverse complement strand
TGCGCCGTGTCTGGAGACGTGACCACCCTACCCGCCACCCCGCCGAGCCCCGCCGAGATGGATCGCCTGATCGGCGGCACCCACCACGACCCCCATTCGGTGCTGGGCAGCCACCCGGCCGGCGACGGCACGGTGATCCGCGTGCTGCGCCCGAATGCCGATGCGGTCGAGGTGGTGTTCGGCAGCGGGGCGGACACCCAGACCTTTGCACTGCAGCGGGTGCACGAGGCGGGGCTGTTCTCCGCGCTGGTGCCACACGAGTCGGCCGACTACCGGCTCGCGGTGCACTACGGCGCCTACACGGAACAGGCCGACGACCCGTACCGCTGGCTGCCCACCCTGGGCGAGGTCGACCTGCACCTGATCGGCGAGGGCCGCCACGAGCGGCTGTGGGACGTGCTCGGCGCGCACCCCCGCGTGTACGACACCCCGGGTGGCAAGGTCGCCGGCACATCCTTCGCGGTCTGGGCGCCCACGGCGCGCGGCGTGCGGGTGTGCGGCGACTTCGACGGCTGGAACGGCGTCGGCCAGCCGATGCGCTCGCTGGGCAGCTCCGGCGTGTGGGAGGTGTTCCTGCCGGGCGTCGGCGTGGGCGCGCGCTACAAGTTCCGCGTGTTCGGCGCGGACGGCCGCTGGTACGAGAAGGCCGACCCGATGGCGTTCTCCGCCGAGGTCCCGCCGGCCACCGCGTCCATTGTGACCAGCTCCTCCTACACCTGGGGCGACGAGGCGTGGCTGGAGCGCCGCGCGCACGCGAACCCCGTCGCCGAGCCGATGAGCGTCTACGAGGTGCACCTGGGTTCCTGGCGGCCCGGACTGAACTACCGGGGTCTGGCCACCGAGCTGGTGTCGTACCTCAACCGCACCGGGTTCACCCACGTCGAGCTGCTGCCGGTCGCCGAGCACCCGTTCGGCGGCTCGTGGGGCTACCAGGTCAGCTCGTACTACGCGCCGACCGCGCGCTTCGGCACCCCGGACGACTTCCGCCACCTCGTCGACACGCTGCACCAGGCCGGCTACGGCGTGATCGTCGACTGGGTGCCGGCCCACTTCCCGAAGGACGAGTGGGCGCTGGCCCGCTTCGACGGCACGCCCCTCTACGAGCACCCCGACCCGCGCCGGGGCGAGCAGCTGGACTGGGGCACGTACGTGTTCGACTTCGGCCGCAAGGAGGTGCGCAACTTCCTCGTGGCCAACGCGCTGTACTGGCTTGACGAGTTCCACATCGACGGCCTGCGCGTGGACGCCGTGGCCTCGATGCTCTACCTGGACTACTCCCGCGAGGACGGCCAGTGGGAGCCGAACATCTACGGCGGCCGGGAGAACCTGGAGGCCGTGTCCTTCCTGCAGGAGATGAACGCGACCGTCTACCGCGAGCACCCCGGCGTGGTCACCATCGCCGAGGAGTCCACCTCATGGCCGGGCGTGACGCGGCCGACGCACCTGGGCGGGCTGGGCTTCGGCTTCAAATGGAACATGGGCTGGATGCACGACACGCTGCACTACGCCGGCCGCGACCCGATCCACCGCGCGTACCACCACAACGAGATGACGTTCTCGATGGTGTACGCGTACACGGAGAACTTCGTGCTGCCGATCAGCCACGACGAGGTCGTGCACGGCAAGGGCTCGCTGTGGACCCGGATGCCCGGCGACGACTGGAACAAGGCCGCCAACCTGCGCGCGCTGCTGGCGTACATGTGGGCGCACCCTGGCAAGCAGCTGCTGTTCATGGGCTGCGAGATCGGCCAGCACCGCGAGTGGTCGGAGTCCCGGTCGCTGGACTGGGGGCTGCTGGAGAACCCGCTGCACTCCGGCATCCAGGACCTGGTCGGTGACCTGAACCGGACCTACCGCGCGCAGCCCGCCCTGTACAGCCAGGACAGCTCGCCCGACGGCTTCGCGTGGATCGACGCCAACGATGCCGGCGGCAACGTGTTCTCGTTCCTGCGCTGGGGCAGCGACGGCTCCGTGCTGGCCTGCATCGCCAACTTCGCCGGCCACCCGCACGAGAACTACCGGGTCGGGCTGCCGTTCGCCGGGCAGTGGAGCGAGCTGCTCAACACCGACTCCAGCAGCTACGGCGGCTCCGGTGTCGGGAACCTCGGCGCCGTGGTCGCCACCGAGGAGCCCTGGCACGGCCGGCCCGCCTCGGCCACCCTGCGGGTGCCGCCGACCGGGGTGCTGTGGCTGCGTGGCGAGCCGGCGCCGGTGGTCGAGCCGCCGCCGTCGACCGCCGCCTCGGCGTCCGAGCCGGCGGCCGCGTCCTCGACCGCGGTGTCGTCCGGGCCGGCCGCGCCGGCTCAGCGGGATCTGACGGAGCTGCCCTCGAACTCGGTAGCGCCGCCGCCCAACGGGGTGGCCCCGTCGTCGAGCGCCTTGGCCTCGCCGTCCAACTCGGTGGCACCGTCATCGGCCCTGGTGGCAGCCTCGTCGGACTCGGTGACACCTTCGTCGGGCCCGGCGCCAGCATCGTTGGACCCGGCGGCAGCCTCGTCGGAGGCGGCGCAGCCGCCCGGGCTGGCCGAGTAGGTCCGGGCGAAGGCGAGCAGGGCCAGCCAGAAGCCGAGCAGGACCGCGCAGTACAGCGACCGTCCGGCCAGCGCGACGGGCGCTGTCGGCGCGGCCTGCCACAGGTTGCCCCAGGCCACCGGGATCACGGGGAACACCAGCAGCGGGACCCCGAGCCGCCAGCGCCCGGCCCGCAGCAGCACGAGGGCGCCCGGCCAGAGCATCACGGTGTAGTTCAGCCAGGCGATGGGCGAGGCGAGCAGGCAGCCCGCGGCCACCGCGAAGATCGTCGCGTCGGCCCGCTCCAGAAGGCCGGGAACCAACCCGGCGGGAGCGGGCACGGCGCGGCGGGCCCACCACAGCGACGCCACCACGACCGCGACGGTGACCAGCCAGCCGACCCACCCGGGCAGCCCGAGGCGGACGACCAGCCCGGGCAGTGAGGCGTTGGCGTCCACCTCGGGCGCCGGCGTGTGGGTGGCCAGGCGCAGCCACTCCAGCGCGCTGGACGGCCCGGCGGCGAGCACTCCGGTCACGCTGGCGACAGCGGCGGAGCCGAGCCCGGCCCACAGCGCCGAGCGCCGGCCCGGGGCGCGCCACTGCGCCAGCGGGATCAGCAGCAACGGCGCCAGCGACGGCTTCAACGCGACGACGATCCCGAGCAGCGCTGCCGCCAGCCGCCCATGGCCGCGCCGCTGCGCCAGCCAGGCCAGCACGAGCCCGAACAGCAGCAGCCCGTAGATCTGGCCGAGCAGCAGCGTGCCGTGCAGCGGCGAGCAGGCCCACATGGTGCAGACCCCGAACACCGTCGCGCCCGGGCCCAGCCGCAGCTCCCGGGCGGTGAGCAGGACCGCCGCGGTGACCAGCAGCACGCTCAGCGCCGTGAACGCCCAGTAGCTCGGCAGCACCGCCACCAGGCCGAACGGGGCGAGCAGCAGGGACAGGAAAGGCGGGTTCAGGTTCGGCAGCACCGAGCCCGTGTGGTACGTGTCGGCGCCGTGCAGCATGGCGACGGTGGAGCGCCAGAACGTCTCGAAGTCGACGTGCCCCTTCGGGTCGGTGTTCGCCACACCGCTGACCAGCACACCCGGGTAGCGGACGAACAGCCAGGCCGCTGTGCCCAGCGCGAGTGCGGTGAGGGCGATGGCGGCAGCGGCGGTGATGCGGGGCGATCGCGACGGCCGGCGGGTGGGCGACAACACTCCGCGACGGTAACCGTGCCACGGCGGACGCGCCGCGCCGGGCCCGCTCTGGCCAGGCAACTCGGTGCCCCGTTGGTCACCGGGCCCGGCGGATCGGGTCAGCGGGTCAGCTCGCTCGGCACATCAGGTGGACAGGCGCTCCCGCTCGCGAGCCAGCCACGCTTCGTCGAGCTCGGCCGACCAGTCGGAGTCATCGGCGGCGGGCTCTGCCGGCACGGGTGACGGTATGGACCCCGGCACCGGGACGAACGTCAGCACCGCCCAGTGCACGAGCAGCATGCCGCAGTACACCGACAGTCCGAGGCGGCTCAGGATCGAGTCGCCGGGCGGCACCAGGAGCACCCACTCGATCCCGATCACCGGCAGCGTGACCAGCGGCAACGCGGCCCGCCACTGCCCCGCCGCGAGCAGGACCGGGACCGCCGGCGCGAGCAGCACGAGGTAGTTGTTCCAGGCGATCGGGGCGAGCAGCAGCGCGGCCGAGGTGATCGACCAGAGCGCGAGCTCGGGCCGCCGCCGGGCCCGGTACACGGTGAGCCCGAGCAGCCCGGCGGCCACCAGGCAGCCCAGCCAGGGTGGCAGGTGGAAGCGGACCGCGAGCGCGGCCAGCGAGTCGTTGTCGAGGAACCCGGTCACCCGGACGGCCCGCAGCAGCCGCAACCAGTCGAGGGTGTCACCCCAGCCGGCCGCCGCGATCCCCACCGCGGTCGCCACGGCCCCCGCCCCGAGCGCCGAGAACAGCGTGGACCAGCGCCGTTGCACGACGGGCCAGAGCAGCAGCGGCGCCAGCGACGGTTTCAGGGCGATGGCCAGCCCGAGCGCCACGCCGGCCCAGCCCGACCGACCCTGCCGCGCGGCGAGCCATGCCACCGTGAGCCCGGCCGTGAGCAGCCCGTACACCTGCCCCAACGCCACCGTGCTCTGCAGTGGGGCGGACAGCAACAGCGCCGCCACCGCGACCATTGCCCAGGCCTGCCGCACGCGGAGCCGGTCGGCCACGACGATCACACCGCCCACCACGAGTACGGCGTTGAGCAGAGCGAACACGTGAAACGCGGTGAGCACATCGAGCCCGGCGAGTGGCACGAGCAGCACGGCGAGCAGGGGCGGGTCGAGGTTGGGCAGCGTGGCGCCGGTGCGGTAGCTCGGCTCGTGGTGCCGCAGTGCCACCGCCGAGCGCCAGAACGTCTCGAAGTCGACGTGCGGGCGCATGTCCGCGGTGGCGATGCGCGACAGGTTGGCGCTGCCGTAGCGCAGGAACAGCCAACCGGCGGTGACGAGCGCGAGACCGGCGAGCAGGGGTCCGGCGAGGTTCCACAGGGCTCGGGGCAGCGCGGTCACCGGCGAAAGGTAGCCAACCGGGTGGCCCGAATGCCGCCTCGAAAGGGGCGGTTGAGGGCAGAATCACCGTCATGTCCGCGACACACGGTGATCGAGGTCGCGCAAAGGTGGTGCGCATCGCCGTCGCGCTCGTGGCCGCGGCGGCTCTCCTACTCACCGGATGTAGTCGTGGTGCTCCGGTGTACCCCAGCGCCGACCCGACCGACAGCGGAGCCAGCCCCAGCGCGCCCACCGGCACCCCGCCGCCGGACGCGGAGCCCGACGGGAATGCGCCGCCCGGCGCACCCGAGGCACCGGACGCGCCGCCGGCCACCGCCAAGGGCGGCACCGGCACCGCCTCGGACCAGCTGGCCGGCGACGTGGTGGCCGGCGTCGAAGGCTTCTGGCGGGAGCAGTTCCCGACGCAGTTCGGCCGTCGCTGGGTGAACATCCACGGCTTCGAGGCGGTCGACCCTGGTGACGCCGCCGTCCCGGCGCCGTGCCTGCACCGCGCCCTGGACCTCACCGACCAGGCGCTCTACTGCTCCCGGCTCGACACCGTGGCCTGGGACCGGGTGGGGCTGCTGCCCAGGCTGCGCGGTACTTACGGCGACGCCGCGGTGCTGGTGGCGCTGGCACACGAGATCGGGCACGCGGTGCAGGACCGGCTCGGCATCGACGCGGCCGCCCAGGTGCGCGAGCCCGACCGGTACCCGACGATCCTGCTGGAGGGGATGGCCGACTGCTTCGCCGGCGTCGTGGTGCGGGCCGCGGTGGACGGCAAGATCGCCAAGCTGGCGGTCACGCGTGCGCGGCTGGACCGGGCCATGCGGGCGCTGCTGAGCTTCCGTGACCCGGTCGGCGTGGCGATCAGCCG
>DATAYB010000675.1:0-10038 GCA_036272795.1 Pseudonocardia sp. | reverse complement strand
CAAGGTCTCCAAGGTCGAGCTGCGCCGTCGGGCCGCCCGCCTCGCAATCGAGCTGGAAATCGCCAGTATTCTGGGCAATTCAAACGCAGCCTACGATCTGGAACTGCGCGATGAAGGTGCGAGATTCGTGGGGCGTGTAGTCAGCAGCAGCGCGCCGGCCGATCTTGCCGAACAGGTCCATTATCGGCTCTCCCTGCTCTCGCTGGCCGCGGATATTTCGGTGGTCGAGTCGGCGTAGGGCACGGCAACGAACCTCTGCCGCCCCAAAACCTTCCGGATCGTCCGAAGAGCAGTTGTTATTGCTGATCGACAGCAGGGGTCCGTTTGCCGCGGCACGGGTCCACCGCTGGGCTCTTGTGGGCGGGTCGGGTGGGTTGTAGGTTCATGCGATACTGCTTAACCCTGTGTTAAGTAGTGTCGAAGGGACTGTTCAGTGCAGGCCGGGACCGACACCGACCGGGAACAGCTGGGGACGCGGATCCGCGCGTACCGGACGATGCGCCGGATGTCGCTGCGCTCGCTGGCCGAGTTCGCCGGCGCAAGCGCGAGCTTCATCAGCCAGCTCGAACGCGGCCAGACCAGCGCGAGCGTCGGCATGCTGCGGCGGATCGCGAGCGGCCTCGGGCTCAGCATGGCCGACCTGTTCAGCGAGGACCCGGCCGGCGACCCCGAGGTACTGCGCCACGGCGACCGGCCCGAGCTGCCGGCGGGGCCGGGCGTGCGCAAGTTCCTGATCTCGCGCCGGCCCGTACAGCACGTGGAGATCTACTCCGGGCGGTTCGAGCCCGGGGCGAGCACCGGCGCCGACCCGTACACGCACGGCGACGCGCAGGAGTTCCTCCTCGTGCAGACCGGTCGGATCACGCTCTGGCTGGGCTCTCCGGAGCAGCACGACCAGCCGGAGCGGCCCGACCGGCCGGAACAGCACGAGCTCTGCGCAGGCGACTCGATCGAGTACCGCACGTCCACCCCCCACCGGATCGCCGCCGACGCCGAGGCAGGCGCCGAGGTGCTGTGGATCATCAGCCCTCCCACCTCGGTCTGACCCGCCGCCACGACACCACCGACCCCGACCGAGGAGCGCGCTGACCACGTGAAGACGCACCCCATCCCGGCGCTGACCGACGTGCCGCGCACCGGCAACTTCGTCAATGGCGACGTGTCGTTCTGGTATCGCGCGATCGGCCTGCCGACGGCCCGACCCGCGCTGCCGGGCGCGCGCTCGTACGACGTGTGCCTGGTCGGCGGCGGCTACACCGGGCTGTGGACCGCCTACTACCTCAAGCGCGCGCGGCCCGAGCTGCGGATCGCCGTGCTGGAGCGGGAGTTCGCGGGGTTCGGGGCGTCCGGGCGCAACGGCGGTTGGCTCAGCGACCGGCTGGCCGGGTCACGCGAGCGCTACGCCGCCGTGCACGGCCGGCCGGCGGTCATCGCGCTGCAGCGGGCCATGCGCGGGTCGATCGACGAGGTCATCCGGGTCACCGAGGCCGAGGGCATCGACGCCGACATCGTCAAGGGGGGGCTGGTGCACGTGGCCACCAACCCGGCCCAGCGGCGGCGGCTGCACGCCGAGCTCGCCGAGGAGCGGGAGTGGGAGGCCGGCGAGGAGGATCTGCGGCTGCTGGACGGGGCGGAGCGGTCCAGCCGCCTGCGCGTGGCCGGCACCCTCGACGCGACCTTCTCACCGCACTGCGCCCGGATCCAGCCGGCCAAGCTCGTGCAGGGGTTGGCCCGGGCGGTCGAGGCACTCGGCGTCGACATCTTCGAGGGCACCACCGTGACCGAGATCCGGCCGCGCACCGGGCCCGGTACCGCCGCCACCGCGGTGACCGACCGGGGCGAGGTGACCGCCGACTACGTGATCCGCGCCGTCGAGGGCTTCACCAGCGGCATCGCCGGGCAGCGCCGCCAGTGGCTGCCGATGAACAGCTCCATGATCGCCACCGAGCCACTGCCCGCCGACGTGTGGGAACGGATCGGCTGGGAGGGCCGCGAGCTGCTCGGCGACGGCGCGCACGCCTACATCTACGCCCAGCGCACCGCCGACGACCGGATCGCGATCGGCGGGCGCGGCGTGCCCTACCGGTTCGGCTCGCGCTGGGACAACCGGGGCACCACCCACGACCAGACCGTGGTGGCGCTGTGGCGGATGATCAGCCGGCTGTTCCCGGACGCCGCCGATGCGCGGCTCGACCACGCCTGGTGCGGAGTGCTGGGGGTGCCTCGCGACTGGTGCTCGACCGTGCACGTGGACCACGGCAGCGGCCTCGGCTGGGCCGGCGGATACGTCGGCCACGGGGTGACCACGACCAACCTGGCCGGGCGCACGCTGGCCGACCTGGTGCTGCGGCAGGACACCGAGCTGACCCGGCTGCCGTGGGTCGGTCGGCAGGTACGGCGCTGGGAGCCGGAACCGCTGCGTTGGCTCGGCGTACAGCTGATCTACACCCTGTTCCGGGCCGCCGACCGCGCGGAGAACGACCGGTCCCTCGGCACGTCCCGCTACGCCCGCTTCGCCGAGCTGCTCGCGGGCCGCTGACTCTGGCGGCCCCTCCCGCCTGCCGTTACCGAACTCCACACCAGGCCGGTTCTGGGGCGCGACCACGCCGGCCTGCCGTTACCCAACTCCACCACAGGCAGGTTCTGGCGCCCCAAAACCTGCCTCCTGTGCAGCTCGGTAACAAGCGGCCGGTTCGCCCGCCCAGCGCGGATGGCGGACTATGTGGCGGTGAGCGGGGAGCGGCTGGGCGCCGCCGACGTCGACGCCTTCATCGTCGGGCTCACGCTGCTCGGCTCCGGAGGCGGTGGTGAGGCCGACGCGTACCGGCACCTGCTGAGCGCCGCGCTGAGCGAGGGCCCGATCGAGCTGGGCGACCCGGCCGAGTTCGGCGACGCCCCGGTGGTGGCGATCGGCATGCTCGGCGGCACCCGCATGCTCACCGAGAAGCTGCCAAGCGGCCAGGAGATTCCCAGGGCGCTCGCCGCGCTCACCCGGTGGACGGGTGTGGAGCCGGCCGCCCTGATGCCCCTCGAGGCCGCCGGCCTGAACGGCACGCTCGTCGCCGCCAGCGCCGCCCAGCTCGGCCTGCCGCTGCTGGACGCCGACCTGATGGGCCGCGCGCTGCCGAGGATGGACCAGCTGTCGCGCGCGGTTTCCGGCGGTCCGATCACCCCGTTCGCGATGTCCGAGCCGACCGGCCAGACGCTGCTCATCGACGCGGCGACCCCGTACGCGGTCGAGCACATCGCGCGCTCGTTCGTGGCCCACAGCGGTGGCTGGGCAGGCACGGCGTCCGCCCCGATGCCGGCGAGCGAGGTACCGAGGGACGCCTGCCTCGGCAGCCTGGGCCGGGCACTGCGGCTGGGCCGGGCACACCGCGAGCTGCCGGGCAAACCGCCACCCGAGCTGGTCGCGGCGGCGCTGGGCGGTGAGCTGCTCGGCGTCGGGCGGGCCGCCGACATCAGCCGGCAGGCCTCTACCCCGTTCGGCCGGGCGAGCATCACGGTGCTCGGCGGCATCGCGGGAAGAGGCCCGGTGCTGCGGCTGGAGGCGGAGAACGAGTACCTGCTCGTACTGCGCGACGGGGTGCCGGTGGCCAGCTGCCCGGACCTGATCTGCGTGCTCGACCGGCGCACCGCCACCCCGATCGCCGTCGACTCACTGCGTCCCGGCGACGACCTCGTTGTCCTGGTGCTGCCAGGGCCGCCCTGGTGGCGGGCCTCCCCGGAGCGCCTGCGGCACGTCGACCCGCGCGCCTTCGGCCTCGGCTGCGACGCGGTGCTGCTCCCGGCGCAGGCCGGCGACCGGGCCGGCACGGCGCCAGGGGTGCCGGCATGACGGACGGCATCGGGCTTGCCGCGCTGCTGGAGCACCCGGACTGGGCCGAGGTCGCGCTGCTGGCCGGCCCGCGACGCACGGATCCACCGGTCCGGGGCGTGCTCGCCGTGCCGGACGTGCTGGCCGACCCGACCGGGCTGGCCGGCCAGCTGCTCGCCGTTGTGCTGTCCGCGCCGAGGGCGGACTGGCACCTGGACGCGCTGCTGCGCAGGGCCGACGCGGGAGGTGCTGCCGCAGTGTTGCTGCCGGGCATTACGCCGCTGCAGCCGGCGAGCCGGGGTTTGGCCGAGCGGATCGGGCTGCCGGTGCTCGGCGCGCCGGACCCGCTCGCCGCGATGCTGGCGGCCACCCGGCTGATCCACGAGCCGGACCGCGTGGTGGCCGACCTGGTCACCCGCACGGCGGCCACCTGCGCGGACGCCGGCCAGGGCACGGACGCGCTGATCGCCGACCTCGGAAAGCTCTGGCGGCGGCCGGTCTGGTTGTTGGACGCCGCCGGCCAGGTCGTCGCCGGCCCGGAGAGCGCCGGCCCCGGGCCCGGCGGCCCCGGGCCCGGCGACCCAGAGAGCGGTGGCACGGAGAGCAGCGGCCCCGGCAGCTCGGGCCACAACGGCACCGGGTCCGGGAACGCCGGCCGCCACAACGCCAGGTCCGGCGGCAGCGGGTACGGGAACGCCGGTCCCGGGAGCGACGACGGGTTGCTGGAGCGGCAGCTCGGCGCGCGGGCCCTGGGCGCCCGGCTGGCGGCGGCGGTGCCGCCCGGGGTGCCCGCGGAGGTCGCCGCGATCATCGCGGCGATGGGGGTGGCGGCGGAGTCGGTCGGCCAGCGGCTGGCGGAGCAGCGGCTGACCGTCGAGCGGGATGCCCGGCTGCGGATGGCACTGCTCGCCGAGATCGCGCAGAGCGGCGGCGAGCTGTCGCACGGCGCGCGGCGGAGGGCGATCGATGCGGGCTGGCAGATCGAGGGCTGGCACGTCGGTATCCGGATCGACGTGCCGGGCGCGGTGGACCCGGTGGCGATCCGGCCGGAGGTGCTGCGCGCGGTGGAGGCCGCACACCTGCGCGCGGTCGTCGTCGAGCAGGGCTCCGGCTGGGGCGCCTGGTCCACGTTCGAGCACGCACCGACCCCGGCGCAGCTGCAGCGGCACGCCTCGGCGGCCCGGCGCGCCCAGTGGCTGCTGCGCTCCTCGCTGCCGACCTCGATGGGTGTCGGCAGGGCGCACCACGGCGTGCCGGGACTGGTGCGCACGCTGAGCGAGGCCGGTGACGCCGCCCGCCTGGCCACCGGCCGCTCCACCAGCGGGCACTACGTGCACGTCGACCGGATGGGCCTGGGCCAGATGCTGCTGGCCTGGACGCGCACCGACACGTTCCTGCCGGCCGCCCGCTCGCTGCTCGAACCGCTGGAAGGCCAGCCGGGCGAGCTGCTGCTGACCCTGACCGCGTTCCTGGACGCCGAGTCCTCGCTCACCGAGACCGCCGCGGTGCTCGGGGTACACCGCAACACCGTCGCCGCCCGGATCACCCGAGTCCGCGAGCTGCTCGCGGTGGACCTGGCCGACCCGGACGAGCGCCTGGCCCTGCACCTGGCGTGCCGCAGCGTGGTGTTCCACCAGTAGCCGACCGCGGCGTCCGGCACCGCCGGGCGAACGGTGCTACGGTTCATACACTCTGCGTGGCATCGGCTACCCAGAGTTATCCGGGTCGTGAACTTTCGCCGTCGCGAACCTTCACCGACCGATCCTGGGGACCACGAGTTCCGCCGACGCTCCAGTGGTCTCGAACCGCAGTGCCGTGCCGCGCGCAGGGTGCGCCGGCCGCGCGCCGCGGCTCTTCGCCGAACTGGCTCTGCCCCGGTGAACGACCCTGACCAGCACCTGGAGCGTTGATGTTGTTCTCTCGCAGCCGTGAGCGCACGGTCGATCCCGCGCCCGCACCCCCGCCCGGCCCGCGCCACACCCAGTCCCCGGGCGCGGACCGCGGCGCCGTGACCCACAGCATGGAGGTGCGGGACCTGCACAAGGCGTTCGGCTCCTTCGAGGTGCTGCGCGGGCTGAACCTGACGTTCCAGGACGACGCGATCACCACCATCCTGGGCCCCTCCGGGACCGGCAAGAGCGTACTGATCAAGCACCTGGTCGGACTGCTGGAGCCCGACGAGGGCGAGGTGATGGTCTTCGGCCAGAACATGTGGGAGATCACCGAGAAAGAGCGCTACGACCTGCGGACAAAAATGGGTGTGCTGTTCCAGGACGGGGCATTGTTCGGCTCTCTGAACGTTTACGACAACACGGCGTTCCCGCTGCGGAAGCACACCGACAAGGCCGAGGACGAGATCCGCGAGATCGTGATGAAGCGGCTCACCGAGGTCGGGTTGGAGAAGTCCTGGGCCAAGCTGCCCAACGAGGTCTCCGGCGGTATGCGTAAGCGGGCCGGGTTCGCCCGTGCCCTGGTGATGGATCCGTCGATCGTGTTCTTCGACGAGCCCGACTCGGGTCTGGACCCGGTGCGCACCAGCTTGCTCAACGACCTGATCCTGGACATGCATTCCGAGCACAAGGGCACATACCTGCTGGTCACCCACGACATCCGCACCGCCCGCAAGGTCAGCGACTATGTCGGGCTGATCTGGAAGGGCAAGGTCGTGCACTACGGCGAGGCGGAAGAGGCGTTCGCCAACGAGGACCCCTTCGTCCGCCAGTTCCTGGCCGGCGAGTCCGCGGGCCCACTCGGCATGGACTAGCCCGACCGGCGGACATGGCCCCCCGGACGGCCTGGAAGATCGCCACGCTTAGTTACGGAATGGACCAGTTCTCGCCTCGGTCGACCTACCAACGAACAACTATGAGTATCCTGAGAAGGCCAAGGTTTGGGCGGGCATCGGAAGACCCAGTGCGCGGTGTCCATCGCGCAGGGTGCCGCTCGGGCGCTTCACACCGCGCTGCCTTGCTCTATCGCTGGCCTGATCGTTGGGGCCGGCTGGAGGAGAACCGCATGAGCACGGCCCGACACGGACGTACCAACGACGACAGCGGCCGGTGGGCGGACGCCCAGGCCGCACTCCAGGTCAGCAACGAGGCTCAGAACCGCCGCGCGGTCCGCGTGGTCGCGGGCCGGGCCAACGACCTCGACGACTGCACCGAGCTTCTGGCCATGCTCGGGCTGGACGTACGTACCGACCACTCGACGGTCTAGCCCCCCACAACACGCACCGCTGCTCAGGGCAGCGGGTGCAGGCGCGTCCGGCCGTCCGGGGTGACCACGGCGATGGCATCGGCGGCGGCCAGCCCACGCAGCATCGCGCTGCCGGCGTGGGCCAGCTCGACCGGCGCGCCGCCTCGGACCCGCACCGGCACCAGCCGGGTCTTGCCGTGACGCCCGCCCTGCCCCCCGGATCCGTGTCCGCCCCGCTCGCCCCGGCCACCGTTGTCCGGGGCGAGCGGGGCGGGCGCGGCCGGCAGCTCGGCCAGCGCCAGGCCGCGCAGTCCGGTGATCGCCGGGAGCGCGAGCGTGAGGAACGCGACGAACGCCGCCAGCGGGTTGCCGGGCAGCCCGACCACCAGCCGGCCGTCCGGCAGCCGTGCCATGGCCTGCGGGTGGCCGGGGCGGCACCGCACGCCGTCCACCACGAGCCGGGCGCCCAGCGAGAGCAGCACGGGGCGCAGGTGGTCGGCCGGGCCACGCGACGACGAGCCGGACACCAGGACGAGCTCGGCATCCGCCGCCGCCGCCAGCGCCGCCTTCAGCACCGGGGCCGAGTCGGCCAGCCGGGTGACGCCGTCGAACCGTCCGCCGGCCCACGCGGTGAGCCCGGGCAGCATCGGACCGATCGCATCGCGCACGCGGCCACTCACCGGCGGCCCGTTCTCGATCACCTCGTCACCGGTGACCAGGGCACACACCCTCGGCATCGGCCGGACCAGCAGGTGGTCGTGGCCGAGCGCGGCTGCCAGCCCGACGGCGGCCGGCCCGAGCACCCCGCCGGGGGCGAGCACCTCGTCACCGGCCGCGCACTCCTCGCCGGCCCGCCGGACGTGCTTGCCGGCCTGGGCCGGGCCGCCCACACCCGAGCCGCCGGCACCCGGGTCGCCCGCACCCGGGTCGCAGTGACCGGATCCGCCGCAGCCGGTACCCGGCACGACCGTGACCAGCGTCCCCACTCGACGTGAGTTCTCGTACGGCAGCACGGCCAGCGTGCCGGCCGGTACGGGCGCACCCGTGGCGATCTCACACGCCGTACCGGGTCGCAGCGGCGCGGCCCGTTCCCCGCCGGCCAGCGCACTGCCCACCACGGTCCACGGGGCCTCGCCGCACACGGCGTAGCCGTCCATCGCGGAGCAGTCCACCGGCGGGATCGCCACCAGGGCACGCACCGGCTCGGCCAGCACACCGCCCAACGCAGCGGCCAGCGGCACCGCGCGCGGCGGGACCGGTGCGGCCACCCCGTGGGCCGCCGCGCGCGCATCGTCCCACTCCAGGGGTGCCGGCCGGTCGGGCGGCACGAACTCGCCACCCGGGGTACGCACCCCCCGATCATGCACGAGCGCCGTACGGATCACCTCGGCGGTCGCAGCAAACGGGCCGCGGCCAGCACCGCCGGGTCGGCGTCCGAACCGGCGTCGACGGCGGCGACCAGCGCACGGCGCATCCGGGGGTCCCAGAACTGCCGGATGTGCTCGGCCATCGCACCGGCCGCCTCGGCCTCCGGCCGGTGCGCGAACTGCGCGGCGATCTCGCCGGCCAGCCGCAGCACCGGATCCTGCAGCGAATGCCCGGAACCCTCATGCACCGGCCACCGCCACGGGTTCCTGCGTGGGCACGGCCGCCGAACCCTGCTCGGCCCGCACCGGCGCGGCGGCGAGCGCCACCTGCACGGCTGTGACCTTGTACTCGGGGCAGTTGGTCGCCCAGTCGGACTGGTCGGTGGTGACCACGTTCGCGCCGGTCACCGGGTGGTGGAACGTGGTGTAGACGACGCCGACGGGCATCCGGTCGGCGATAGTCGCGCGCAGCGTGGTGGTGCCGACCCGGCTGGCCAGCGAGACCAGGTCGCCGTCACTGATGCCGCGCACCTCGGCGTCGTGCGGGTGGATCTCCAGCACGTCCTCGGGGTGCCAGGCCACGTTGGCGGTCCGCCGGGTCTGCGCACCGACGTTGTACTGCGACAGGATCCGGCCGGTGGTCAGGATCAGCGGGTACTTGCGGGTGCTGCGCTCCTTGGTCGGCACGTACGTGGTCTGGATGAACCGGCCCTTGCCGCGCACGAACCCGTTCGCGTGCATGATCGGCGTGCCCTCCGGGGCGGCCGCGTTGCACGGCCACTGCAGGCTGCCGACCTTGTCCAGGTGCGCGAAGGACACCCCGGCGAAGGTCGGCGTGGTCAGCGCGATCTCGTCCATGATCTGCGCCGAGCTGTCGTAGTGCATCGGGTAGCCCATCGCCTGGGCTACCTCGCAGACGATCTGCCACTCCTGCTTGCCGGTGCGCGGGGCCATCACCGGGCGGACCCGGTTGATCCGGCGCTCGGCGTTGGTGAAGGTGCCGTCCTTCTCCAGGAACGACGTGCCGGGCAGCAGTACGTGGGCGAACTTGGCGGTCTCGTTGACGAACAGGTCCTGCACCACGAGCAGGTCCAGCGCGGCCAGCGCGGCGTGCACGTGCCGGGTGTTCGGGTCGGACTGCGCGATGTCCTCGCCCTGCACAAAAAGCGCCCGGAACGAGCCGTCCAGGGCCGAGTCGAACATGTTCGGGATCCGCAGGCCGGGCTCGTCGAGCAGTTCGATACCCCACAGCTCCTCGTACACGGCGCGCACGCCGTCGTCGGAGACGTGCCGGTAGCCGGGCAGCTCGTGCGGGAAGGAGCCCATGTCGCAGGAGCCCTGCACGTTGTTCTGGCCGCGCAGCGGGTTGACCCCGACGCCGTCGCGGCCGATGTTGCCCGTGGCCATCGCCAGGTTGGCCATGCCCATCACCATCGTGGAGCCCTGGCTGTGCTCGGTCACCCCGAGGCCGTAGTAGATCGCCCCGTTGCCGGCCTCTGCGAAGAGCCGGGCGGCGGTGCGCACCTCGTCGGCCGGTACCCCGGTGATCGACTCGACGGCCTCCGGGCTGTGCTGCTCATCGGCGATGAAGCTCGCCCACTCGTCGAACTCCTCGCAGCGCTCCGCGACGAACGACTGGTCGACGAGCCCCTCCGTGAC
>DATAYB010000674.1:0-9350 GCA_036272795.1 Pseudonocardia sp. | reverse complement strand
GCTCAAGGCGCAGACGGACTACGACACGGCCCAGCACACGTTGGACGTGGACGATACGACGGCACGGGTCAACGAGGAGACTGCGCGCAACGGCGTGGTCACCGCGCGGAACACGTTCAACTCGGACCGGTCGGACAAGGCGCCGAGCATCGCCGCGCAGGCCGCGCTGGTGGCCAACGCCCGCGCTCTGGTGGCGAACGCGCAACGGAACCTGGACGACACGGTGCTCTACGCGCCGGTGGCCGGCACGGTCTCGTCGATCACCGGTGCCGTGGGTGAGTACGTCGGCAACGGCAGCGGCACCAGCGCGCTGGCGCCCGGTACCGATGCGGCGATCCCCGGGGTCGGCGCGGCGGCCACGAGCGACCAGTCCTCGGCGTCGGCCACGGGCGCGCCGTCGGCGACCCGGCCCGGTGGCTCGTCGTTCATGGTGCTGAACAACGTGAACACCTTCCAGGTTGTGGTGCCGTTCGAGGAGTCGGACGCGGCGAAGGTGGCGCCGAACCAGAAGGTGCAGGTCACCTTCGACGCGCTGCCGGACCTGACCCGCGACGGCACGGTGCTGTCGGTCGCCCCCGGTGGTGTCGACATCTCGGGTGTGACGAACTACTACGCGACGATCCTGCTGACCGACTCCGACCCGAGGCTGCGGTCGGGGCAGACCGCCGAGGCAGGCGTGCTGGTCAGCGAGCTGGACAACGTGCTGGTGGTGCCGAACTCGGCGGTCATCAAGCAGGGCGGCCGGTCGTTCGTGAACGTGCCGGGCCCAGACGGCAAGCCGGCGCAGGCGCCGTTCCAGCCGGGTCTGGTCGGCGACGACAACACGCAGGTGCTCTCCGGGCTGAACGAGGGCCAGGAGATCCAGCTGCCGCAGGCGCAGGTCTCCGCCAACCCCAGCGGTGGTGGGGGAGGGGGCGGCGGCCGAGGCGGCGGTGGCTGAGCCTCGCCGGTCGGCGAACCCCTGTTGAACGGACCGGCCCCCTGCCCGAGCGGATGCTCGGCGGCAGGGGGCCGGTGTCGTGTCGGGGTCGCCGAGGGCTGGGACGGTCCAGGGCGGGTTGCCGGCAGGGTCAGGTCGTGATGAGGGGCATGAGGACGCTGTCCACCAGTTCGAGCACCACGTCGTCGGGGATCGGGGCGCCGTAGACCATGTACTGCTGACGGATCAGGCCGGGGCCGACGCTGGCGATGCGGTGGGTCAGCGCCGTCGGCCGGACCTCGCCGCGCACCGCCCCTCGGCGCAGCACGTCGAGCACCATCGCAATGCCGGGGTCGATGAACCGGATACGCACCACGGCCATCAGTTCGGGGTCCCGCACGGACTCGACCATCAGGCCACGGGCGGCCTCACCGTCGGCGCCGTTGAGCAGGTCGGCGACCGCGCGCAGGTAGCCGAGCAGGTCCTCCCGGACGCTGCCGGTGTCGGGCGGCTCGATCTGGCGCGGGCGGAGGTGGTGCATCGCGTCGACGACCAGCTCGGCGCGGTTGGACCAGCGGCGGTACAGCGAACCCTTGCTCGCCCGCGCCCGGCTGGCGACGCGTTCCATCGTCAGCTCGGCATAGCCCACATCGGCCAGCTCGGCGAGCGTCGCGTCGAAGATCGCCGCGGTGAGGGCGTCGCCCCGGCGCCGGGGGCCACGCCGGTGGTCGGCCGCCGCGGCGTCGTCCTCGATCGGCTCGTCATCGTCGATCGGCTCGTCATTGACCTGGTCGGCGACTCCCTGGACACGACTCTCGGAGGGGTCGGGATCGTCGTCGTCTGCCTGGCGTGCCATGGGCAGCATCCCCGTAGAGCCCCTTGCAGGGTTCATGACGTCGCTTCTGGAGCTCATGACCGTACTTTACTTGAAAACTTGGCGTTCTCTATATCTGTAGCGGTGCAGAACTCGATCGGGTCGGCCGTGTCGCACCCGCGTCGTCACTGAGTCGTCACAGGCGTCACACCGCAGGCGCGGAGACTAACCCATCCGCGGCGTATGCGCTGCGCAGCTCGGTCTTGAGCACCTTGCCGCTGGCGTTGCGTGGCAGCTCGGTGACCACGGCGATGGCCTTGGGGCACTTGTAGCCGGCCAGGTTCGCGCGGCTGAACAGCTGGACATCCTCGGCGGTCGGTGGGTCGGCGGGGTCGGCGGGCACGAGCACCGCGAGCGGGGTCTCGCCCCAGCGGGGGTCCGGGATGCCGATCAGTGCGATGTCGGCGATCTTCGGGTGGCCGGCGAGCACGTTCTCCACCTCGGCGCAGTAGATGTTCTCGCCACCCGAGATGATCATGTCCTTCTTGCGGTCGACCACGTAGTAGTAGCCGTCCTCGTCCTCACGGACCAGGTCACCGGAGTGGAACCAGCCGCCCGCGAACGCCGCCGCCGTCTCCTCCGGCTTGTTCCAGTACTCCCTCATGACCGTCGGGCCCCGGTACACGATCTCGCCGATCTCGCCCTGGGCGACGTCGTTCATCTCGTCGTCCACGACCCTGACCTCGACGTTCAGCATCGGCGTGCCGACCGAACCGATCTTGCGGAGGGAGTCCTCGCCACGCAGGTAGCAGGTGACCGGGCTGCACTCGGTCTGGCCGAACGCGGTCACCACCTCGGCATGGGGGAACGTGGCCATCATCGTGCGCAGCAGTGCGCTGGAGGCCGGCGCGGCTCCCCAGGAGATCCGGCGCAGCGCGGCCAGGTCGTGCTCGGCGATGTCCGGCACGGCGCAGATCGCCTGCCACTGGGACGGCACGAAGAAGCACGTGGTGACCCGCTCGGCGGCGAGCAGTGCGACGGTGGCCGCCGGGTCGAACCCGCCCGACGGCGTGATCACGAAGGTGCCGCCGGGCAGCAGGCACATCAGGTACCCGGACAGCCCCGCGATGTGGAACAACGGCGCACCGGACAGCGAGACGCGGTCGTCGTTGTGCACGCCCATGTGCATGTTGCTGCTGAACGCGTGCAGCATCAGGTTGTAGTGGGTCAGCACGGCGCCCTTGGGGCGGCCGGTGGTGCCCGAGGTGTACATGATGAACGCCGGCGTCTGGTCCGCCACCTCCGGTGCGTCGAACTCGGGGTCGGCGGCGGCCAGCGTGTCCTCGTAGTCCTCGCCGACGGTCGACTCGGGGCCGCCGCCGATGACCAGGCAGGTCGCGAGCTCGGGGGCGTGCGCGCGGGCCGCGCCGAGCAGCGTGGCGAAGGTGGAGTCCACCACCGCGGCGACCGAGCCGCTGTCCGCCAGCGCGTAGCCGACCTCGGGGGCCACCAGCCGGAAGTTGATCGGAACGCCGATCGCGCCGAGCCGAACCGAGGCCAGGAACGCCTCGATCAGCTCGACCGAGTTCAGCCCGAGAATCGCCACCCGGTCGCCGACCCCGACGCCGCGCGCACGGAGCGCGCTGGCCAGCCTGGAGACCCGCTCGTCGAGCTCTCGGTAGGTGCGCCCGGATCCGTCGAACCGCACCGCCCAGCTGTCCGGGATCTTGCGTGCGTGCCGTGCGAGCTGGTCGCTGGGAGTCATGCCTCGGGCGAGCTGTGCGTCGGTGGCAGCCATGCGCCCATCGTGCTTGCCGGCCCCGCACATGGTCAACGCTGGCCATGTACGGGGGTCCGGGACCGCCGGAGGCGGTCGACCTAGTGGCTGGTTAGGCCGGGGTGCTGCAGCCGCAGTTGGTCGCGCAGCCCTCGGTGCCCCGCATCGCCATCATGTCGGTACCTCCTTCTCGGTGACTCCTCTCGACCGTAGGCAGCCGCGGTGAGCCCCTCAAGGTCGACCACCCACCCGGAGCCCGCTTAGCCCGTCCGCCGCAGTGTGGTCGCGCAGGGTCACCGGGATCATGGCGACCGGGGCCGTGGAGTGGGATTTGTGGGGGACCCGAGCCAGATCAGGGTCGGCTCAGTAGGCGTCGAGGCCGAGCTTGACCGCCAGCCCGATGCCGGCCAGCCCGATGCCGGCCAGCGCGATGCCGATCCGCAGCAGTCTCGCCGGCAGCCTGCGCACCACCGGCGGGCCGAACCAGGAGCCGAGCAGCAGGCCGATTGTGAGGGGTAGCGCGGCCAGCCAGGACACCGGCCCGAATACCGCGAAGCCCACCGCGGCGATCACGTTGGCGAGCCCGAGCAGCACGTTCTTCAGCGCGTTGACCCTGACCAGCGTCTCCGGCAGCGTGGCGAGCAGCAGGGCTAGCATCAGCACGCCGGCCGCCGCGCCGAAGTAGCCGCCGTACACCGATACCGCCAGCACGGCGGCCGTCATCCCCGGCCGCCGCCGGTTGCCCCCGTCGCCGCGCGGCTCGGGCTGGCCGAGCGCCGCTGGCTGGCCGAGCGACTCGGGTTGGCGCCGGCCGAGCAGCA
Organism: Pseudonocardia sp.; assembly: GCA_036272795.1. Lineage (GTDB taxonomy): Bacteria > Actinomycetota > Actinomycetes > Mycobacteriales > Pseudonocardiaceae > Pseudonocardia. Next base: position 5,019 of record DATAYB010000674.1, on the reverse strand, counting down.
GCAGCACCGAGGCGCCGCCGACCAGGAACGGCACGATCCGGGTGAACAGGTCGGACGGCGTGAGCAGCAGCAACCCGGCGCCGGCCGCGCCGCCGAGCGCGCAGACGATGCCCAGCCTGCGTGCGGTGCCGGCCTGGCCGGCGAGGTCGGGCCGGGAGCTGGTGATCGTGCTGATGCTGCCGACCGCGAGCGAGACGGTGTTGGTGACGTTCGCGGCGGTCGCCGGCAGGCCGGCCGCGAGCAGTGCCGGGTAGGAGAACAGGGAGGCGAGCCCGCCGATCGAGCCTGCCAGCCCGGCGGCGATTCCCGCGCCCACCAGCAGCGCGAACAGGCCCGGGGTCACGGCTCCAGCCTCGCACCGGCCCGCCGCCCCTAGGTAGCACGCGCCCCCAACTGCGGAATTTCTCACTCCCGCCCCGCCGGCGCGGCCTGTGCGGGCAGGGGAGCGGCGGGGCGTGGCGCGGGCGATACGCTCGCGGCGGTTACTACGGGCGGGAGCCGGATGGCGAGGGCGAACCGATCGGCCTACTTGGAGTCAGCTTTGGACGTGCTGGCCGAGGCCGGCAGCGAGGGGCTCACCATCTCGGAGCTGTGCTCGCGCCTCGGGGTCACCAAGGGCTCGTTCTACCACCATTTCTCCGGCATGCCCGAGTTCGTCACCGCGCTGCTCGAGTTCTGGGAGGAGCAGCGCAGCAAGCGCCTGATCGCCGCGTCGGCGGCCGTCCCCGACGCGACCGCCCGATTCGAGCTGCTGTCGAACATCGCCGTCGGGCTGCCGCACGAGGCGGAGGCGGCGCTGCGGGCGTGGGGACGCAGTAATGCCGAGGTCAGGGCGGTGGTGGAACGGGTGGACGAGGCGCGCGAGCGGCACCTGGCCGAGTCGCTGGTGCTGTTCGGGCTGGCACCCGAGCTGGCCGAGCTGCGGGCGCGCGTCGCCGTGGCGATCCTCGTCGGCACCCAGCAGCGGGAGAACCCGGTGGATGTCCAGCGGCTGCGTGCCATGCTCGAGGACCGGGGCGACCCGCACGACGCGAAGCAAGTCTGAGCGCTTCGCTTCCGCCGAACCATACCTTGAAGTATGTTCCATAGAGGCAGTGCAGCCGGTTGACAGGGAGCTGATCATGACGATGACGGTCGAGCAGGCCGGGTTGACCGTGGTCGACCCGAGTGCCTACGCGCAGGAGCACCGGCTGCACGAGGCGTGCGCCCTGCTGCGCCGGGAGTCGCCGGTGCACTGGGTGGACGGCCGGCCGGACTACAACCCGTTCTGGGTGATCACCCGCCGGGCAGACATCCTGGAGATCGAGAAGAACCACGAGATCTTCCACAACCACCCGCGCCCGGTGCTGGTGCCCGCCTTCGAGGACCAGCGGCAGGCCGAGCAGGGCCAGATGCTCCGCACGCTGATCCACATCGACGACCCGGACCACAAGGCGCTGCGCCCGATCGCGGCGGACTGGTTCCGGCCCAAGACGCTGCGCACCATGCAGGACAACGTCAACCGGCTGGCCAGGCGGTACGTGGACCTGATGGTGGAGCGCGGCGGGGAGTGCGACTTCGTCGCCGACGTCGCAGTGCACTACCCGCTCTCGGTGATCCTGACCCTGCTGGGCCTGCCCGAGAGCGACTTCGGCCGGATGCTGCAGCTGACCCAGGAGATCTTCGGCGGGGACGACCCGGAACGCAGGCGCGGCGACAACCCCGAGGACCAGATGGCCGTGGTGCTCGACTTCTTCGCCTACTTCCAGCGGCTGATCGCGGACCGCCGCGAGAACCCGACCGAGGACCTCGCCTCGACGATCGCCAACGCGCGAATCAACGGCGAGCACCTGTCCGACCTCGACGCCGCGTCCTACTTCGTGATCATCGCGACCGCTGGCCACGACACCACCAGCTCCACCATCTCCGGCGGCATGCACGCCCTCGTCACACACCCCGAGCAGCTCGCCAAGCTCAAGGCCGACCCTTCGCTGCTGCCCAACGCCGTCGAAGAGATCATCCGCTGGGTCACCCCGGTCAAGGAGTTCATGCGGACGGCGACCCGGGACTACGACATCGGCGGGGTGACGGTCAAGGAGGGTCAGCAGGTCCTGCTCATGTACCCGTCCGGCAACCGCGACGAGGCCGACTTCGACAACCCGCAGGCGTTCGACGTCAGCCGCAAGCCCAACCGGCACGTCTCCTTCGGCGCCGGCGTGCACTTCTGCCTCGGCGCCCAGCTCGCCCGCATGGAGACCCAGGCCATCTTCGCCGAGCTGCTGCCCCGCCTCGACCACGTCGAGCTCGCCGGCACCGTCGAAGGCGTGCACAGCACGTTCGTCAGCGGCCTCAAGCAGCTCCCGCTGCGCTACCAGCTCACCGAGGCGATCGACGCCTGAGCCCGCGCCGAGGCAGGTGCTTCGCGGTCGGCCCTACAGCTGGTCGCGCAGCACCCGCTTCAGCAGCTTGCCGGAGGCGTTGCGGGGCAGCTCGTCGACCAGCAGCACGCTCTTGGGCACCTTGAAGCCGGCGAGCCGCGACCTGGTGTGCGCGATCAGCTCCTCGGGCGTCGGCGGGGCCTCCTCCAGCGTTGTGTCCTTCAGAACCACGGCCTTGAGAACCACGAACGCCGTGATCGCCTCGATCCAGCGGTCGTCGGGTGCGCCGATCACCGCCACCTCGGCGACGGCAGGGTGCGTGTACAGCGCGTCCTCCACCTCACGGGAGGCGACCAGCACGCCGCCCGTGTTGATCACGTCCTTGATGCGGTCGACCACGGTGAGAAAACCCTGCTCGTCGGAGCGGACCAGGTCGCCGGAGTGGAACCAGCCGCCCGCGAACGCCTCCTTGGTCTCCTCGGGCTTGTCCCAGTAGCCCTCGCACAGCTGCGGGGACCGGTAGACCACCTCACCGAGCTCGCCGGGCGGCACCTCGTTGCCCTCCCCGTCGACGACCCGCAGCTCGACGAACAGCACCGCGCGCCCGCACGAGGTCGGCCGGTCGGCGTGCTCCTCGGGGCCGAGCACGGTGGCCAGCGGACCGATCTCCGACTGCCCGAACAGGTTGTAGAAGCCCAGTGCGGGCAGTGCCTTCCGCAGCCGCTCCAGCACCGGCCCAGGCATGATCGACGCGCCGTAGTAGGCCTTGCGCAGCGACGACAGGTCGCGGCTGGCGAAGTCCGGGTGGTTGGACAGCGGTACCCACACCGTCGGCGCCAGGAAGAGCGCGCCGATCCCGTCCTCCTCGACCCGGCGCAGGATGTCCGGCACGTCCGGCGACTCCATCACGTGGTTCGTCGCACCGACCGCCAGGTACGGCAGCATCATCACGTGCATGCCCGCCGAGTGGTAGAGCGGCATCGGGTGCAACGGCTCGTCGTCGGCGCGGCAGTCCATCGCGACGATGCAGGACACGTACTCGTGCACCAGCGCGCGGTGCGTCATCATCGCGCCCTTGGGCCTGCTGGTGGTGCCGGAGGTGTACAGCAGCTGGACCAGGTCGGACTCGGCGACCTCGACGTCGATCGCCGGCACCGGGCCGGTGGCGCAGCGGGCGAGCAGTGAGTCGGGCGCGTCGCGCAGCGGGAGCACCAGCTCGGGCGACTCGGCGAGCTCTGCCACCTTCGGCGCGAGCGCCGGGTCGACCAGCACCGCCCGGCTGCCGGACTGGTCAAGTAGGTAGGCCAGCTCGCCGCCGGTGAGGTTGTAGTTGATCGGCACGTGCACCAGCCCGGCCCTGGCGCAGGCCAGGAACGCGAGCACGTACGCGTCGGAGTTCCTGCCGTACGCGGCCACCCGGTCGCCCTTGGCCAGCCCCAGCCCGAGCAGTTCGGCGGCCGCGCGGCTCACCGCCTCGTCCAGCTCGCGGTAGGTCCAGGCGCGGTCGGCGAACCGCAGCGCCACCCGGTCCGGGGTGCGGCGGGCGGCGCGGGCGACCACATCGGCCACGGTGCTGGAACGGATGGCCGTCATGGGGGTCTCCTCGGTGGCGGCTCGGCAGTGGCTCGGCAGTGGCTCGGCCGGGGGCGATGCTGACAGGCACTGATGGTGCCGCATCGGGCGTCACACTGGCATTTCGCCCGCGTCGGAGGCGACGGCGCGAGCGGATCAGGGATACCGTCGTGGCATGTCGTCACCTCCACCGTCCGGTCCGGATCGGCCCGGCGCGGACCGGAACCCCGAGCCGTGGTCCGCCTCGGCGCGGCAGCGCCCGCCCCGGGCGCGTATGGCGGCTCCCCTCAGTGACCCACTCGTGCCACCTGACCTGCAAGGATGGGTCGAGCGGGTGATCGCGGTCGTGCGACGCAGCCTGGTCCCGCTGCTGATCATCCAGCTGGGGGTGGCGGCGGTGAGTGCGCTCGTCTCCTACACCCTGAGCCCGACCCTGGCAGCGCCGCAGGACCCGAACAGCATCGACAGCACGCTGGTCCTGCTCGGTGTGATGATCGCCATCGCGGTCGGCGTGTTCGCCCAGGGCGCTTCGGTGTACGTGGCGATCCAGGACGCCGCCGGGCACGAGGCGACGGCCGGTGAGGCGATGCGGTTCGCGGCCATGCGCGCGCCGGCGCTGATCGGCTGGGGCCTGGCGGCCGGTGTGCTGACCCTGTTCGGCTTCCTGATGCTGATCGTGCCCGGGCTCTACCTCGGCATCGTCTTCGGCGCCGCGCTTGCCGGTGTGGTCACTGTGGAGCGGGCCGGCATCGCGCGCTGCTTCGAGCTGGTCAACGCCCGGTTCTGGCCGACGGTCGGGCGCATGCTGCTCGCCGCTGCCACCGGGCTGGCCTACACGGTCGTCTCCGGTTTTGTGGTGAGCGCGCTCAGCTCGCCCGGCTCGTTCAGCGAGGCCGTACTGCGGGCAGTCGTGGAGGTTCCGCTTGGCATGGTGTTCGTCGGAGTCGCCGTGGTCACCTACGCCGAGCTGCGCTTCCACGAGCGCGGCGAGGTGTTCACCGCTACGCTGGCGTGGGAGCTGTCCCGCTGACCCTCCCTCGGCTCCTCGGACCACGCTGACGGCCCTCGCCGACCGACCCGGCCACCACCC
>DATAYB010000673.1:0-9758 GCA_036272795.1 Pseudonocardia sp. | reverse complement strand
TGGGAGGCCGGCCAGGTGCCTGACTCGCTCGTCAGCGCGAAGTAGAAGTCCATCAGGGACGGGAGTTGTTGCGCTTGGCTGGCGTGGGGGAGGCGGAAGAAGTCGGCGATCGTGTACGTGCCGCCCGGGCGTAGGGCGCGGGCGACCTTTGTGGCCAGCGTCCTGTTCTGCTCGTCCGTGAAGTGGTGTACCACGCCTACGGTGATCACTGCGTCGTAGGTTTCAGTGCCCAGGTCGTCGGTGAGGGCGTTGCCGACCTGGTGGCGCAGGCGCTCGCCGAGGCCTTCGGCGGCGAGTAGGGGTGCCGCGTGCTCCACCGCGCCTTCCAGGTCCAGCACCACCGCGCTCAGGTTCGGGTTTCGGCGGCACAGGGCAGCGGAGTACAGGCCGTGCGAGCCGCCGATGTCCAGCAGGCGGGTGGCCCCTGGCGGGATCGGGATGGCCTTGACCAGCGAGTCCGTCGCCGCGCTCGCCACCGACCGCATGCCGCGCTGGTAGAGCTGCCACTCGCGGCTGTCCAGCGTGGCGTGGAAGTCCTCCTGCTTGCCGGTGCGGACGAACTCCTCGGCGCGCCCCATCCAGTCCCACTCGCTGAACTGGAACAGCAGCTTGTCGGCCAGCGAGTGCGGGCTGGTCGAGAGCAGCCACTTGCGTGACATCGCGGTCAGCTCGAAGGTCTCGCCCCTCGCACGCAGGTAACCCGAGCTGACCAGCGTGGGCAGCAGCTTGCCGGTGCCGTCGACGTCGGTGTCACACCGCTCGGCGATCTGCTCGACGGTCGCGCGGCCGGCCGCGAGCGCGTCGAACAGCCCGATCTTGCTGGCCACCATGACGATCCGGGCCATGGTGAAGGCCATCTGGGTGTCCAGCAGCGGCCGGGGTACCAGGTTGAGCCGGTCGACGAGCCATTCCACCGGGTTCGCCGGGATCAGTCCGAGACGCATGGCCGGCACACTATGGCGCCGACCTTGCAACCTCCTCCGCCATTCCTTACAGCCGGGGGAGTGGCCGGCGGGGCGCCGCCGACCACTCCCGGACCGGTCAGCTCAGCCGACGTCCACCCAGTCCAGGGTCCGGGTGACGGCCTTCTTCCACTGGGCGTAGCCCTCCTGGCGCTGGTCGTCGTTCCAGGTCGGCGTCCAGCGCTTGTCCTCGTTCCAGTTCTGCACGAGGTCCTCGGTGGACTTCCAGAAGCCGGTGGCCAGCCCGGCCGCGTAGGCGGCGCCCAACGCGGTGGTCTCCGCGACAACGGGCTTGGACACCGGCACGCCCAGGATGTCCGCCTGCAGCTGCATGCACAGCTCGTTGGCGGTCACCCCGCCGTCCACCTTCAGCGTGTCGAGGGTGACCCCGGAGTCGGCGGACATGGCCTCGACCACGTCCCGGCTCTGGTAGCAGATGGACTCCAGGGTGGCCCTGGCCAGGTGCGCGTTGGTGTTGAACCGCGACAGCCCGACGATGGCGCCGCGCGCGTCCGAGCGCCAGTACGGGGCGAACAGGCCGGAGAACGCCGGTACGAAGTACACCCCGCCGTTGTCCTCGACCTGGCGGGCCAGCGTCTCCGACTGCGCCGCGCCGGAGATGATGCCCAGCTGGTCGCGCAGCCACTGCACGGCCGAGCCGGTCACCGCGATGGAGCCCTCCAGCGCGTACACCGGAGCCTCGTCGCCGAGCTGGTAGCACACCGTGGTGAGCAGCCCCTGCTTCGAGCGGACCAGCTCGGTGCCGGTGTTGAGCAGCAGGAAGTTGCCGGTGCCGTAGGTGTTCTTGGCCTCGCCCGGCTTGAAGCAGACCTGCCCGACGGTGGCCGCCTGCTGGTCGCCGAGGTCACCGGACAGCGCGACCTCGCCGGCGAACGGTCCGTTCGCGACCGTCTTGCCGTACAGCCCCGGGTGCGACGACGGCTTGATCTCCGGCAGCATCTGGCGCGGGATGTTGAAGAACGACAGCAGTTCGTCGTCCCAGCTCAGCGTCTCCAGGTCCATCAGCATGGTGCGGCTGGCGTTGGTCGGGTCGGTGACGTGCACACCGCCGTCGATGCCACCGGTCAGGTGCCAGAGCAGCCAGGTGTCGGAGTTGCCGAAGACGGCGTCCCCACGCTCGGCGGCCGCCCGTACCCCGTCGACGTTCTCCAGGATCCACTGCAGCTTGCCGCCGGAGAAGTACGTCGCGGGCGGCAGGCCGGCCTTGCGCTTGATGATGTCGCCCCGGCCGTCCCGCTCGAGCGCGGTGGCGATCCGGTCGGTGCGGGTGTCCTGCCAGACGATGGCGTTGTAGTACGGCCGGCCGGTCTTGCGGTCCCACACGAAGGTGGTCTCGCGCTGGTTGGTGATGCCCACCGCGGCCAGATCGGAAGCACCCAGATTGCCCTTGCTCAGCGCGGTCTCCACGACCGCCCGGGTGCGCTCCCAGATCTCCGTCGGGTTGTGCTCCACCCAGCCGGCCTTCGGCAGGATCTGCTCGTGCTCCAGCTGGTGGCGGACCACCTCGTTACCGCCATGGTCGAAAACCATGAATCGGGTGCTCGTCGTGCCCTGGTCGATTGCACCGATGAAATCAGCCATGTCCGTCGGTTTCCTTTGCGCTCAGGCGTTTTCGAGGTGGGCGGATGGCGAGGTCGGGACGGGCTCCTGCGGTGGCATGAACCGGCCGACGAGCCACTTGTACAGGCCAAGGCCGATGACGGCGCCGACCAGCGGTCCGATGATCGGTACCCAGAAGTACAGATCACCGTTCTGATCCAGCCAGGCCGTGCTGTAGCCGGTGATGAACGAGGCGAGCCGGGGACCGAAGTCACGCGCCGGGTTGATCGCGTAGCCCGCGTCGGTGCCCCAGGCCATGCCGATGGCGACGACGAGCAGGCCGATCATGAACGGTGCCAGGTTGGCCGCCGCGGCGGCCTTGTTGCGCGCGTCGGTGAGCGCGGCGACCATGAACAGCAGGATCGCTGTGCCGATGATCTGGTCGCGCAGCGCGCCGAGGTCGCTGACCGGGAGCGACCCGTTACCCGGCAGGGTGGAGAACACCCCCTGGGTCTTGACGGTGTGGCCGGGGTCGACGGAGGCCAGCACCTCGGAGTAGTTCCACCGCACCAGCAGCGCGGCGACGAACGCGCCGGCGGTCTGGGCCAGCGAATACGGCAGTACCTTGCGCCACGGGAAGTCGCCGAACACCGCCAGCGCAAAGGTGACGGCCGGATTGATGTGGCCGCCGCTGATGGCGGCGGAGACGTACACGCCGAGCACCACGCCGAGGCCCCAGGCCCAGGCGATGCTGTCGTGGTCCCCGAGTTTGCCGGCGACCACCTGGGCGACCACGCCGACCCCGAACAGGATCAGGATCATGGTGCCGGCGAACTCGGCCAGCAGCTCTCCGAGCAGACCCTTCGATCTGAGTTCCGTCATTGGAAGCTCCTCGACTTGTCAACGCATCATGCGATACCCCGCACGGTATGAGAGGTGTCACAGGCCAGACAACAAACCTCGGTCGACAATGTCGAACGGTCGGCAGTTGGCCTAACGCCCAGCGGCCAACTTCACCAGCTGAGAACCCCCGTCCACGGCCGGGTGACAGTACGATAGTCGGCATTGTCGAACGATGGACGGTCTGGTTACGGTGCCGGGGTGCCCGGTCCGGTGCAGTCCATCGAAAGAGCCGCCGCCATCCTGCGGCTGCTCGCCCGAGGCTCGGGCCGGCTCGGGGTCGGTGAGATCGCCAACTCGCTCGAGCTGGCGAAGGGCACCGCGCACGGCATTCTGCGCACCCTGCAGGGCGTCGGCTTCATCGAGCAGGACACGGCGACCGGCAAGTACCAGCTCGGCGCGGCCCTGCTGCACCTCGGCACGAGCTACCTCGACGTCAACGAGCTGCGCTCCCGCGCGATCAACTGGGCGGACGCGCTCGCCGCCCGCAGTGGTGAGGCCGTCCGGATCGGCACGCCGCTGGAGGGCAAGGTGCTCGTGGTGCACCACGTGTTCCGCCCGGACGACACGCTGCAGACCCTGGACGTCGGCTCGCTGCTGCCGCTGCACGCTACCGCAATGGGCAAGGTGCTGCTCGGCTACGACGCCGACCTGGCCGCGGCGTTGCGCAGGGCCGAGCTGGAGTCGTTCACCCGCCGCACCCTGGTCACCCCGGCCGCCCTGACCCGCGCGCTGGCTGAGGTGCGTGAGGCGGGTTGGGCGGGTGAGATCCAGGAGTACATCGCGGGCCAGGCCAGCATCGCCGCCCCGATCCGGGGCCACGGCGGCCTGGTGGTCGGCGCCATCGGGATCGCCGGCGCCGCCGAGCGCATGCTGGATGGAAAGGGTCACCCGGAGCCCAGTCTCGTCAACTATGTTCGGGACGCCGCGCGTGCGGTCTCCCGGGACCTGGGAGCCGCCAGGTGGTGAGTCGGGCCAGTGAGGAAGGGCCGGATGGCGCAACGCTGCGTGATGTCGATCGACCAGGGCACCACCTCGACCCGGTGCATGCTCTTCGATCGGCGCGGCCAGCTGCTGTCGGTGGCGCAGCGGGAGCACCAGCAGCACTTCCCACGGCCGGGCTGGGTGGAGCACGACCCCGCTGAGATCTGGCGCAACCTCGGCAAGATCCTGCCGCAGGCGCTGCGCGACGCCGGTGTGGACAGCGGGGACGTCGTCGCGCTCGGTATCGCCAACCAGCGCGAGACCACCGTGCTGTGGGACCGGCACACCGGCATCCCGGTCAGCAGGGCGATCGTCTGGCAGGACACCCGGACCGACGCACTGGTCGCCGAGCTCAACCGCCTGCCCGGTGCCGACCAGGTGCTCGAACACTGTGGGCTGCCGCTGGCCACGTACTTCTCCGCACCCCGGATCCGCTGGCTGCTCGACCGCAAGCCGGAGCTGCGCGCCAGGGCCGAGCGCGGCGACGTGCTCTTCGGCACCATGGAGAGCTGGCTGATCTGGAACCTCACGGGCGGCCCGGACGGCGGCCGGCACGTCACCGACGTCACCAACGCCAGCCGCACGCTGCTGATGAACCTGCACACGCTGGCCTGGGACGACAAGCTGCTGGCGTTCTTCGACATCCCGCGCGCGATGCTGCCCACCATCACCTCGTCGACCTCGGAGTACGGCACCTCCAGCCGGATCGTGCCCGGCATCCGGATCGGCGCCGCCCTCGGTGACCAGCACGCCGCGCTGTTCGGCCAGATGTGCTTCCGCCCCGGCGAGGCCAAGTGCACGTACGGCACCGGCAGCTTCCTGCTGATGAACACGGGCACGGTGCCGGTGCGTTCGAAGAACGGGCTGCTCACCACCGTCGGCTACCAGCTCGGCGACGAGCCCGCGGTGTACGCGCTGGAGGGCTCGATCGCGGTCACCGGCTCGCTGGTGCAGTGGTTCCGCGACAGCCTCGGGCTGATCACCTCGGCGCCCGAGATCGAGACGCTGGCCCGCACCGTCCCGGACAACGGCGGCTGCTACATCGTGCCGGCGTTCTCCGGGCTGTTCGCACCGCACTGGCGCAGCGAGGCCCGCGGCATGATCGTCGGGCTGACCTCGTTCATCAACAAGGGACACCTGGCCCGCGCGGTGCTCGAGGCCACCGGCTGGCAGACCCGCGAGGTCGTGGACGCGATGAACGCCGACTCCGGGCTCAACCTGACCACGCTTAAGGTCGACGGCGGCATGACCTCGGACAACCTGCTCATGCAGACCGTCGCGGACGTGCTCAACGTGCCGGTCGTGCGTGCCATGGTGCCGGAGACCGTGTCGCTCGGCGCCGCGTACGCCGCCGGGCTCGCCGTCGGCTACTGGCCCGACCTGGAGGGGCTGCGGCGCAACTGGCACCGCGCCGCCCAGTGGCAGCCCAAGATGGACGAGCGCCGCCGCGCCGCCGAGTACCGCAACTGGCAGCGCGCCGTCGAGCTCACCTTCGGCTGGATGCGCCCCGACGACGCCGCCTCGGAGTCCTGAGGCACGTTTCCACTGGTCAAACCCTGTGAAGTTCGGGTGCCCACCATCAGGGTGTCGTACCAGAGCGTGAATGGCGTACGCCCGTTAGTGGATCTTCGTTGTGGCCGTGGTCGGCGGGGTGGATGGTTCTCCCGACGAATCGGGGCCGGGGGGAGCCGAGCAAAGGGGAGGGCATGTCAATCAACCGAACGGCGCAGGTAGCGGCCGCCACGGCCGCTGTCGTGGTCGGTGCACTGTGCACCCAGGGCGTGGCCAACGCGTCGGACCACAGCCACCACAACCACCACGGCTCACACGCCAGCGACCGGGACCACCACGGCGACGACGGTGACGACCACGATCGCGACAAGAACCACCTGGACGTCGCCGGCCTCGACCTCGGTCAGGTGACGGACGCCGTCAGCGACCTGCTCAACTCGCTCAGCGACGTCCTCTGAGTCGCCCCCTGCGCGCGATCCCGGGCCGGGTCACTCGTCGTCGTGCAGCAGACCCGCGTCGTGCACGAGCAGCGCGATCTGTACGCGGTTGTTCAGGTCCAGCTTCGTCAGGATGCGGGAGATGTGCGACTTGACGGTCGGCACGCTGAGGTAGAGCTGGCCGCCGATCTCGGCGTTCGGCTTGCCCTCTCCGACGCCGAGCGCGATTTCCCGCTCCCGCTCGCTGAGCAGCTCGAGCCGGTCGCGCGCCCGGCCCCGGCGCAGGTCACCCTCCGCGCCGGCGACCCGAAGCATCAGCCGCCGGGTGACCGAGGGGGAGAGCACCGGCTGGCCCTGCGCGACCCGGCACACCGCGGCCACGATGTCCGCCGGCGGCGTGTCCTTGAGCAGGAAGCCGGCCGCCCCGGCGCGCAGCGCCCGCAGCACGTGCTCGTCCGCGTCGAAGGTGGTCAGCATGATCACCTCGGGGGCGTCCGGCAGGGCACGCAGCGCCTCGGTGGCGGCCAGCCCGTCCATGACCGGCATCCGGATGTCCATCAGCACCACGTCCGGGCGGTGCTCGCGGACCAGGGGCAGCACCTGGCTGCCGTCGGCGGCCTCGGCGATGATCTTCAGCTCGGCGGCGCCGGCCAGCATCATGGTCAGCCCGGCGCGCAGCAGCGCATCGTCGTCCGCGATGATCACCTTGACCGGCGGCTGGCTCCCGGGCTCGCTCATGCCGGCCACGGTAGCCAGGCCCACAGCCGCCACTCGCCGGACCCCGCCCGCTGCCCCGCGAGGTAGCCGCCGGCCAGCATGGCGCGCTCGGCCAGCCCGATCAGGCCCTGCCCGGCGCCCGGCATCGACACCGAGGTCGAGAGCACCGGGTTGGCCAGCTCCACGGTCAGGCCGTGCCCGGCCGTCCCGGACAGCCGGACGCTCACCTCGGCGTCCGGCGCGTGCTTGCGTGCATTGGTGAGTCCCTCCTGGACGATCCGGTACGCGGTGCGGCCGAGGCGTTCCGGCAGTGTGTCGGCGCTGACCTCGGAGCGCAGCGCCACCCGCATGCCGGCCCGGCGCGACTCGCTGATCAGATCCTCCAGGTCGGCCAGGGTCGGCTGCGGCAGCTCGCTGACCTCGGCGCGCAGCACGCCGATCACCTCCCGCAGGTCCTCCAGCGCCTGGTGCGCACTCGCCCTGATCACCGCGGCGGCGCCTGCGACCTCGGCCGGCGAGGCGTCCCTGCGGTACTCCAGCGCGCCGGCCTGCACGCTGAGCAGCGACAACCGGTGCCCGAGCACGTCGTGCATCTCCCTGGCGATCTGCTCCCTGGCCTGGGACTGGGCGTGCTCGGCGCGCAGCTGCGCCTCCGCCTCGGCGCGTTCGGCGCGCTCCCGCAGCTCGGCGAGCAGTGCCCGGCGCTGCCGCAGGAACAGGCCCCAGCCGAGCAGCGCGACGGTGATCAGTGTGCTGAACACGACGACGAACGCGAAGGACACGTCCGGGTCAGGGCGGAGCAGCTCGAAGACGACGGAGCTGGCCGCGCCGACCGCGGTGGCCACGATCGCCTGCCGGATCGTGCCGCGGATTGCCACCGCGAGCAGGGCCACCACCGAGGCGCCGCCCGCCGTCTCGGAGAACGAGGTGACCGCGAGCAGCAGGACGGCAACCTCGAACGGCCAGCGCCGCCGCAGCCATATCGCGGCGCAGGCCAGGCCGCCGGTGACCTGGTCGGCGACCAGCACCCAGCCGGCCACATGCGGGTCGTCGCCCCGCAGCAGCGCGAACCCGATGCCGAACGCGGCCGCGAACAGGAACGCGGTGATGTCCACCGCCCAGTCCCGCCCGGTGCGCACCGGCCCGGGAGCCGCCCAAGCCCTCACAACCGCGCAACCTACCCGCCGCCACGGCGCTCTGACCTGGCCCGGCGACAACTGGCGACGGAGGTCGACCGGGTCGATACCTTGGTCGGGCGCCCCGTGCGGACCGGAGACCTTGGTCTGCCACGGCAGGTCAGCCGGCCGACGTGCGGTGGCCCCCGCCGCTCGTAGCGTGCTCCGGTATGCGCAAGGTCTGGGAAGCCGTCGGTGTGCTGATGGTGCTGCAGGGTGCCGGCGGGATCGTCGACCACCTCGGCGGCTCGCTCTGGCTGGGGCTCTTCGTGGTCAACCGGTCCGGCCTCTTCCACGGCTACGAGATCTTCGTCAACTGCATACTGGCGACCCTCGGCGTCGTGCTCATCGCCCTGGTGACCAGGAGTACCTCCGACAGGGGGCCCTCGTAGGGCGGTGGTGTGGTCAACTTTCCCCATGACCGTGCCTACCGCCGAGCACCGGCTGCTGCTGGTGCACGCGCATCCCGACGACGAGGTGACCGGTACCGGGGCGACGATCGCGCACTACGCCGAGCTGGGCGTGCCGGTCACCCTGGTCACCTGTACCCGGGGCGAGCGGGGCGAGGTACTGCCCGCCGACCTCGCCTCGCTGCGGGACGGGCCGCCGGAAGAGCTCGGCCGGTACCGGATGGGCGAGCTGGCCGCCGCGCTCGACGTGCTCGGCATCAAGACGCACTACTGGCTGGGCGGCGCGGGTCGCTGGTGGGACAGCGGCATGGTCGGCACCCCGGAGAACGCGGACCCGCGCGCGTTCGCCAACGCCGACCCGGCCGACACGACGCGTGCGATGGTCGAGGTGCTGCGGCGGGAACGCCCCTCGGTGGTGGTCTGCTACGACGAGATCGGCGGCTACGGGCACCCGGACCACATCCAGGCGCACCGGGTCACCATGGCCGCGCTGGACCCGGCCGCCGACCCCGACTATGCCCCTGAACTGGGCGAACCCTGGCGGGTGCCGAAGGTCTACTGGCAGGTGATCCAGCGCTCCAGGGTGCTGAAGCTGGCCGAGACGATGGGCCTGGAGATCGCCGACGACATGCCGGGCGTGGCCGACGAGCTGATCACCGCCGAGATCGACGGCCGGGCGTACCTCGACACAAAGCGCGCCGCCCTGCTGGTCTACCGCAGCCAGGTGGACCTCACGGACGGGTTCTTCGCGAACGTGGCGAACTCGCCGGAGTTCGCCGTGGAGCACTTCCAGCTGGTGCGGGGCGAGCGCGGGCCGGCCGGCGAGCCCGAGCACGGCTGGGAGAACGACCTCTTCGCCGGCCTGCCCTCGGGCTGAGCCGCCGCCGGTCAGCCGGCTGAGCGACTCGCCGCCAGGGGTCAGCCGGCGGCGCCGACGCCGATCAGGGAGCCGACGAGGAACGTCGCGCCGGCGGCGATCGCGCCGAACGCCAGCTGGCGCAGCCCGTTGAACCACCAGGACCGGGTGGTGAACCGGGCCACCAGCGCGCCGGCCGCGAACAGGCCGATCCCGCCGACCGCCAGGCTGACCAGCAGCGAGTG
>DATAYB010000672.1:0-33944 GCA_036272795.1 Pseudonocardia sp. | reverse complement strand
CTTGGCACCTACAACAACGGGCTGATCGCCGCCGGAGTTGCTGTTCACGGCAGGGGGAAGGCGGGTTTCTCCGGCCCCCACTTCGAGTCGGACCAGGCCGGCGACACCAAGGTCAACAACCTGGATCTGGACTTTCAGCTCGTGGACGTTCTGATGAGTTAGACAGGGAACCCGTGCTCTGCCGCCGTGCACCACGTCCACGGCGCCGAGTCGGACCGCGGGGCAACCTGCCCGCTGAGGAGCGAGTTGGCATCTACGACGCCACGGACGGTCGGAACCGTTGAGCAGATCAACCGGGTCAGTCGCAACGGCGCTCATGGGCATCGGCGCCGGGGTGCCGGTACTCGTCAAGCAGCTTGAGTGCGGCCGTGATGTCGCCCTGTGCCGCGAACGACGCGGTGAAGCTGTTGCGGGCGAGCTCCGTCAGCTCCGGCTCACCGAATCCGAGTTGCTCGCTCAGGGCAGCGTAGTTCTCGTTGATGTACCCGCCGAAGTACGGCGGGTCATCGGAGTTGGCCGTGACCTTGACCCCCGCTCTCATGAGGTCGGCGATCGGGTACGTGCCCAGGTCGTCGACCACCTGGAGCCGAAGATTCGACAGCGGGCACATCGTGAGCGGGATGTCCTCGTCGCTGAGCCGCGCCACCAGGTCGGCGTCGCCGGCCGCGGCGAGACCGTGGTCGATCCGCTCGACGCGACACTCGTCCAGCGCCTCCCGGACGTAGGACGCGGGGCCTTCCTCGCCGGCATGGCAGGTCGTTCGGAAGCCGTGCTCGCGGCAGGCCGCGAAGTACCTGGCGAACTTCGACGGCGGGTTCCCGAGCTCGGCGCCGCCGAGCCCGAAGCCGAGAATCCTGTCCTTCCAGGGCAGCACGTGGTCCAGAAGTTCGAGGGCGTCGCGTTCGTCGCGGTGACGGTGTGCGCTGATCAGCAGTGCTCCGTCGATGCCCCACGAGCTCCGGGCGTCATCGATGGCGTCGAGGATCCCGCCGAGCTGGTCGGCGATCGTGATCCCGGTGTCGAGGAAGGTCTGCGGCCCGAAGAACATCTCGGCGCGCCGGACGCCTTGGCCCGAGGCCCGGCACAGGTAGCCGAGGGTGAGGTCGTGGAAGTCCTGGCGGCGGCGAAGGACCTTGCACCCCTCGAAGTAGGCGGCCAGGAAGTGTTCGAGCCCGGTGAAGGAGTAGGCCGCCCGCAGCTCGTCCTCCGTGTCCCAGGGCAGGGTGAGCCCGTTGGCCGCCGCGAGCCGGAACATCTCGTCGGGTTCCAGGGTGCCCTCGAGGTGGACGTGCAGCTCGGCCTTCGGGAGGCCGTCGATGAAGGAACTTGGCACGGTCGCGGGCCTCCGAATCAGCCGATCAAGCGAAAGTGAACTGTTCGATTCAGATCTGTCGGGCGTGACTCTACACACCGACCTGGTGCGGTCAAGGCGTCAGATCAGCGGTCGCAGCAGCGCCGCGATCGAGCGATCGTGGATCTCGTCGACCGCCTTCTGAGGTTCGCCGCTGATCAGGAGCACCTGCAGACCGCGCCAGAGCCCGACGATCGCGACCGCGGTGCCGAGGGGGTCAGGGATCTCCTCGTCGTCACCGAGCGCGGCAGCGACGATGTCGGTCCACTCCTCGCGGGTGCGCACCAGGAAGTCCGCGTAGCGCTGAGGGCTGTCGGAGGCCATCCCGAAGCGGGCGAAGAACAGTCGCAGGTGGGGGAGCCTCTCGGGGTCCGAGATGTGGCGCCAGGCCGCGGTGACCCGGCCGGCGGACGACGACCGCGAGTGGAGCAGCTCGGTCAGGCGAGATATCAGGAGATCGCCATCGAGGACCTCGTCGATGGCGGCCGCGAGGATCTTGTCCAGTGATCCGAAGTGGTAGAGCAGCATCCGGTTGTTGGAGCCGATGCCGCGGGACAGCTCGCTCAGGGACAGCTCCACGACGCCGCGCGCAAGGATGAAGTCGCGCACCAGACCGAGCAGTCGGGCGCGCTCGGCCGGGCCGCTCGCCACCGGCAGAGCCTAGCCGGACGGTGTGCCCCAAGGTGTCGAGCGTGTCCGAGTAACCTCGCCGCTGGCCCCCGGGTGTGCCGGGTGGCGGATCGGCTGGCGAGGAGACAAACGTGGCGGACCGTGGTGACTTCCTCGTGGTGACCACCAACGACGTACCGGGTTTCCGGGTCGAGCGGGTGCTCGGTGAGGTGTTCGGGCTGACCGTGCGCTCGCGCAACGCGGTCAGCACCATGGGCTCCGGTTTCAAGTCGATGTTCGGCGGGGAGTTGAAGGGTCTGACCAAGGCACTGTCCGCCAGCCGTCACGAGGTGCTGGAGCGCATGATCGCCGAGGCACGGGACAAGGGTGGCAACGCCATCATCGCCATGCGCTTCGACACCTCGGAGATGGGCGACACCTGGACCGAGATCTGTGCCTACGGCACCGCCGCGGTGATCAGTCCACAACGCTGACGTCGGCTGAGCGGCCTGGTATTGCCGCCGGTGTCGGAGGACAATGGTGTCGTCAGCGTCTTCCACCTGCGTTCCTCGAGCCGGACCAGAAGAGGCCAGTGTTGGCCCGATACCGCACCGACCGGCACTCGCCGCCACAGCTGCAGGCGAGCGCGAGCGCCATGCTCGTGCTGGCGGTCCTCGCCGTGTTCTCCATGGGGTCCCCGCCCGGTGTGGCACGCGCCGTCGAGCCGGCGGCCGCATCCTCGGTCGACCCGTGCTCCCTGCTGAACTCGCGCCAACTGCATCAACGCGGGCTGAACGCAGGCGTCCGCCAGGGCGCCGCCTGCGTCTGGAAGACCATCGCGCGTGCCCCATGGGGTGGGGTATACCTCGCGCAGCTGCTCCAGGGCTCCGCGCCGGGCGGCAAGCCCGCTCCGCCCATCCTCAACCGCCCCACCTCGGAATACACCCCGCCCAACCTGGATCCGACGGCCTACTGTGTTTACCTAGTCGATCTCGGCGCCGGGGTCACACTCTGGGCGCAGTACGGCGGCCCTGACGAGGCCGGCATCAGCCACACCATCGCGTGCCGGAAGGCCCAGGCCGGGGCAGCGGACATGATCAGCACGTACGGCACGGTTCCGCACTGACCGGTTCCCCGCCGTGCCCGAGATGAGCTGGACCTCGCCCCAGGCGTCCGGCCCGGTCACATTTCGACGGGTTCGGCGTCTTCGGAGCGCTGAGGGCGCCCACTGCGCAATGCCAGCGTGAGGACCACCCCGATGCAGGTACTGATCCCGATGACGTAGAAGAGGTTGCTGTACGCCTGTGCCAGGACTTCTACCTGGAGTTGTTGCCACAGTGGGATCAGCCCGGGTTGCCCCTGTTGCAGCATGGCCGCGATGCGGGGGTCGATGTTCGGGCCGGTGCTGGTCAGCAGCGCGGAGCGGTCGGCCATCTGCTGGGCCTGCAGCCCGGTGGACAGGGCACTCAGCGCGGCCAGGCCGAGCGCGGAGGACACCCGCTGGGCCAACGTGTTGAACGCGCTGCCGGCGCTCATCGCCGACGACGGGAGCGAGGACAGCCCAGCGGTCATGACCGGCATCATCGCCAAGGCCATGCCCACGGCGCTGATGGTCGTCCAGGTGATGATCTCGGGTCGGGAGACGTCGGCATTGAACTTGACCATCAGGAAGTTGCCGGCCGCGCAGATCGCCAACCCGATCAACGCCGGCCAGCGGGCTCCGATGCGGTCGTAGACGCGCCCGGCGAACGGCATGACCACGATCATCGCGACGGCCCGGGGCAGCAGGGTCAGCCCGGTGTTCATCGGGGTGATGTTCTGGCCGTTCTGCAGAAACTGCGGCACGTAGTACAACACCGCGAACATGCCCGCCGTGAGGATGGCGATCAACAGCAGCGAGTTGATGAACGGCCAGTGCCGGAACACCCGCACGTCCAGCAGGGGCTGCTCCACGTGCAACTCGATGATCACGAACAGCACCAGCATGTTGACGCTCACGCAGGTCAGGATGAGGACCCGATAGCCGGTCCAGCCCCACTGCTGGCCCTCGGACACGGCCAGCAGCACCGCGAACAGCCCGGTGGCGATACACAGGAAGCCCGGCAGGTCGAACCTGCGACCGGCGGCTGCCGGGAACTTCGGCAGGATGGCGAAAGCGGCGACCGCGCCGAGGATGCCGATGGGCACATTGATGTAGAAGATCAGTCGCCAGTTGATGTACTCGACGAGATAACCGCCCAGCGCCGGTCCCACCCCGGGGGCGATGACTATCCCGAACCCGTACATGCCCATCGCCGCGCCGAGTTTCTCCGGCGGCACGATCTTGTAGAGGATCGTCAGGCAGGTCACCGGGATCACCCCGGCCGGGACCGCCTGCAGAAATCGGTAGAAGATCATCATGTCGAGGTTGCCGGCAGTGCCGCACAGCGCTGAGCACGCCGCGAACCCGAGCAGGGAGATCAGGTACAGCCGCTTGAGGCCGAGCCGCGCCCCCAACCATGCGCTGGTCGGCACGATCACACCCAGGCACAGCGTGTATGCGGTGGAGACCCACTCGATGTCGTCGGGCGAGGCCCCGAACTGCGACTGCATCCGAGGGATCGCCACGTTGACGATGCTGGTGTCCAGCACTGTCATGAACACCCCGACCACCACGACCGCGAGCGGCAGCCCCCAGTGCGGCCCGGAGCCAGCGGACCCCACCGTCGGCCCGGAAGAGGCCGCCGGCGGGCTCGACGCCGGCGCCGAAGGCCCAGCTCGCAGGCTCGGGTCCGACCGCCCGCGCGGTCGGGAGGGCGGCGGAGTCCGCACCGAGGGCGCCGCCGGGGCGGCCGAGGTCGGCGTGCTCGGAACCGAAACGGACATGACTCGACGGTAGTCATTAGCGGAACTAATTAGCAATGCGCATAAGCTTCTCGACTCTCAGTTAACTGTGATCTTGTCCTCCGCCGGTCGGAGGGCAGCGGCGGCCCGTGTCCCGAGGGGAACCAGGGCGGCGCCCCGGGGGATCCGGCTGCATTCCCGGCTGAGCCGAGCCCGCTGCGCCGTGGCGGTATTTCACGTTCCGAGGCGCACGCGGCGTCGGAGGTCTGCATTGACCAGAAAGAAAGCGATCTCGGATTGTAATGTTCTCGATTTCGCATACAGGAGCCTCATAAGAATTTGCTATGCATTTGCGCTCGGGCTCGATCGGCTGTTTTTGAGAGACCTTGTGGCATTTCTGAGAATATGAGTCGGAGCTCAGCTCGCTCGGTGGACGCTAAGAGCAACACCTCGGTGCTGGCCTGGCTCATCGTCGGCACGACGCGCGCCCTGGAGGCCATCCCATCGCCGAGCTGATCGACCGCCCCACCCGGGCGGTTGCGGTCTGGACTGGGAGGTGTGGTGACCGGCTGGAGACGAGGTGGCCGACGGGAGTGGGGCACCAGCGGGTTGAGTGGTCGCGCGTGGAGCATTCCTGCCCCTCGCGAGCCGGAGGCCGACACATCGCCTCGTTCGGCACTGAGCTCAGGTGGCGGCAGCGCCGCTGTTGACCGACTGGTCGCCGAGGTGGTGGAGGTCGCGGTGTGGACCAGTCAGGACGGAGCCTGGCAGGAACACGCGTCGCTGCTGGTGAGCACCGGTGACGGGCACTGGGATGCGGTGGGGTTCAGCGAGCCCGCCGCCGCCGTGCTGATCCCGAAACTGTGTGCTCTGCCCGGGTTCAACGCCGATCTGCTGCTGGAGCTGCTCGGATCTCACGAACAGCGAGTGGTGGTGCTGTGGCGCCGGAGTCCCGAATGCGCGGCACCGTGAAACGTGTCGCGCGCCGCGCGCCGCAGTGGTCACGTCGCCCCGGTGAGCAGGTCGAGTCCGGTTCGTCGACGGAGCAACGCGTCGACACCGATGTGGGGCTGTCCGACCACATGCTGCTCGCCGGATTCGGCGCTGGTGACCCGGCGGCAGCGCTCGCGTTCGTGCGTCGCTTCCAGCGCATGGCGTTCGGTGTCGCGCTCCATGTGATCGGCGACGCCGGCCTCGCCGAGGACGTCGCACAGCAAGCCTTCGAACGGGCCTGGCGCCACAGCGAGCGGTATGACCCCCGCCTCGGCTCGGTGCGCTCGTGGTTGGCCAGCATCGTGCACAACCTCGCCGTGGACAACGCGCGGGTCCGCCGTCCTCGCCCGATCGACAAACCGGCCCTGGACTCCTTGATCGTGGCCATGGTCGAAACCCCGGAACATCACGCGCTGGCAGCGGAGGTGTCCACCCAACTGCGCCGTGCGCTCGCGACGCTCCCCGAGGAACAAGCCCGCGCGGTCGTGCTCACCGCCGTGCATGGCATGACCGCGCGCGAGCTGGCCGAACGCGAAGCGATCCCACTCGGGACCGCGAAGTCACGCACCCGCGCCGCGCTGGCCAAGCTGCACGACACCGTAACCGCCCGGTGAGTCACCCATGGCCGAGCTGAGCTGCGAGCAGTGTGACGAGCTCGCCCCCGAGCTGGCCCTGGGCGTGCTCGGCGGCCGCGAACGCGCTGACGTGATCGCGCACCTCAGCCGCTGTCCGCACTGTCAGGACAACGTCTCGGCCCTGGCCATCACCGCCGCCCGGCTCGTCGAGCTGGTGCCCGAAAGTGACCCACCACCCGGCTTCGAGCAGCGCGTGATCGCCGCGATCATGCCGCCGGTGCCGGTGCCGGTGCCGGTGCCGGTGCCGGTGTCCAGCCTTGCGCGGCGGGGCGTCCTGGTGGGCGCCTTTGCGCTCAGCGGCGCCCTGTTGGTCGGCGGCGGATGGGTGTTCGGCGAGCACATCCCGGCTCAGCAGGCGGGCCTGCCCATCGGCATCGCGAAAGTACAACCCGCCGCCGACGTGATGGTGTCGCCGCTGCTGGCCGGCGACCGCGAGATCGGGAAGACCTACGTCTATCCCCACGATCCGTCCTGGATCTTCGTCTCGATCTCCGAGGATCCCGCCGGCACGGCCGGCACCGCCGCCGCCGCCTCAGGATCATCGAGCGGCACCTTGACCTTCCAACTTGTCCACCTGGACGGCTCGACCGTCACGCTGGGCACCTTTCCGCTCCACGACGGACACGCCGACTGGGCTACCCGCAGTCCGATCGACCCTCTCAGCGTGGACGGGGCCAAGCTCACCTCCGACACCGGACTAACCGTGGCCAGCGCACGCTTCGCCGCGCCCCGGACTGTGTCGGATCGCGGCGGGCAGCGCGACGAGTCCGACGCCGACAAGTCGCACCACCATGATTCTCATAAGAAGAATTCCCACAAAAAGAAGTCTCATGATGACGGTTCTGACGACAAGAATTCGCACGACAAGTAGTATTCGCTGTTTCAGGTTAGACCGTTCGAGTGGTTCCATAATATCTGATAATCCATTCAGGGGCGTGCTTCGTACCTAGTTCGGATGGAGCCAATGCTGAAGAGCATCTCCGAACTGTCAGGGAATCGCTGAGTCGCGATCCAAGGAGTTCACGTGTTGAGTAGATCGGTCGACGCCATGGCAGCCGGTCGGGCTGCGTCCTCGACCAGCCAGGGCGGGCCTGCCGGCTCGATGAATGGCATCGAGGGAGATCTGGCCGAGGTGTTGGCGAACATCGTGGGCGCCGAGCAGGTCTCGGTCGACGGCCACTTCTTCGATGACCTCGGCGCCGACTCCATGACGATGGCCCGTTTCTGTGCCCGCGTCCGGAAACGGGCGGACCTGCCGTCAGTGTCGATGAAGGACATCTATACCTACCCGACAATTCGAAGCCTGGCGGCGGGTCTCGTGGGCACCGCGCCCACAGAGGAGGCGGCCGAGGCGCCGGTTGAGGTCGCGCCGCCCGCCAGTACGCTGAGCTATCTCCTGTGTGGGTTTCTCCAGTTCTCGGCTTTTCTCGGGTATTCCTACCTTGCCGCATTGGCCATTGACGGGGGCTACCGTTGGGTCGGCGATGCCTCTGGTCTGGTTGACACCTATCTGCGGTCGGCCGTCGCCGGCGACGCGGCGCTGCTCGGGATGTGTGTTCTTCCGATCGTGGTGAAGTGGACGCTCGTCGGCCGATGGAGGCCTCGCGAGATCCGTGTCTGGAGTTTGGCCTACGTCCGCTTCTGGATCGTCAAGACGCTGGTCCGGTCGAACCCGCTGGTGTTGACCGCCGGATCGCCCGTCTATGCGCTCTACCTCAGGGCGCTGGGCGCCAGAATCGGCCGCCGCGCCGTGATCTTCTCCAAGAACCTGCCCGTGTGCGCCGATCTGCTCACCATCGGCGCCGGCACCGTCATCCGCAAGGAGTCGTTCTTCCTGTGCTACCGGGCATACGCGGGTCGGATCCAGACCGGCCCGGTCAGCCTCGGGCGGAATGTCTTTGTCGGCGAGAAGGCCGTGCTCGATATCAATACGTCGATGGGTGACGGCGCGCAGTTGGGTCACACGTCGGCGCTGCACAGCGGCCAGACGATCCCGGCGAATGAACACTGGCACGGTTCCCCCGCGCAGCGAACCGAAGTCGACTACGCCACGATCCCACCGGCGGGTCGTGGCAGGTCGCGGCGGATCATCTTCTGCATCGCCGCCCTGCTCAAGGTGTTCCTGCTGTACGTGCCGCTGGTGGAGGGCGGGGCCTATGTGCTGTTGGGCGCGGTGCCTGCGCTCGCGGCGAGGGTGGACACGCCGCTGGGGACGGACCTGAACGAGAGCACGGTGTGGACGCTCTGCCGCGAGGCGCTGGCCGTATCCCTGGCGTTTTTCGTCGCCGCCGTGTTCCTCGGGCTACTGGCCGTGGTCGTTCTCCCTCGTGTGTTGAACCGCTTCATCACACCGGGCAGGGTCTATCCGCTCTACGGCTTCCACTACCGGATGCACCGCTCGATCACGCGCCTCACCAATATCAAGTTCTTCACGCATCTATTCGGTGACAGCTCCTATGTCGTTCATTATCTGCGCGGCCTGGGGTACGACCTCGCTCGGATCGAGCAGACCGGGTCGAACTTCGGCATGGAGGTGGCCCACGACAATCCGTACCTGAGCTCGATCGGCAGCGGAACGATGGTCGCCGACGGGCTATCAATCGTGAATGCGGAGTTCTCCAGCACGTCCTTCCGTGTGTCTCCTGTCTCGATCGGGCCGCGTAACTTCCTCGGGAACGCGATCGCTTATCCCGCCGGAGGCAGAACGGGCGACAACTGTCTGCTAGCGACGAAGGTCATGGTTCCCCTGGACGGGAAAATCCGCGAAGGGGTCGGCCTGTTGGGCTCGCCGTGCTTCGAAATCCCGAGGTCGGTCGAGCGGGACAGCCGGTTCGACGAGCTGCGGGTCGGGGACGAGCTACGCCACCGTCTCGCCGCGAAGAACAGGCACAATCTCCGGACCATGGGGGTGTACCTGGTCGCACGCTGGCTGCACGCCTTTCTGCTCATGATCCTCGGCGTGGCCGCGTTCGACCTTTCTGGTCCGTTCGCGGTGCCGGCGATCACGGCGTTCTTTATGGTCAGCGTCCTCGTCGGCGCAGCCCAGGTTGTGGTGCTGGAGCACATGTTGACCGCATTCCACGCGCTGCGGCCGACCTTCTGCTCCATCTATGACCCGGACTTCTGGCGGCACGAGCGCCTCTGGAAAGTGCCTGGCGTGGAGTATCTGCGGGTCTTTGACGGCACCCCTTTCAAGAACGCGATCTGGCGGTTGATGGGCGTTCGGATCGGCCGCAGGGTCTTCGACGACGGCTGCTATCTGACGGAGCGGGCGCTGGTCACCGTCGGGGACGACTGCATGCTCAATGCCGGGAGCAAAGTCCAATGTCACTCGCAGGAGGACGGCACATTCAAGTCGGACCGCAGCGCCATCGGCTCGGGTTGCACAGTCGGGGTCGGCGCCCTCGTCCACTACGGGGTGACGATGGGTGACGGAGCGGTGCTCGCGCCCGACTCGTTCCTGATGAAGGGCGAGGAGGTCCCGCCACGAGCCAGCTGGGGCGGAAACCCCGCCAGGGAGACTCGCGCGGTGCCGGTCCCGGCCGGCCCGATGCCGGTGCTCCCGATCAGGCCGACCCGAAGGCACGCGCCGGCCTTGGTGGTGGCCGCGCTCGTCGGGGTCGTCGCAGCCGATCTGGTCACTCTCGCCTCGGGCGTGCGGGCATCGCCGGTGCCGGCTCGGCAGGGCGTTCCACTGACCCCGACGCCGTCCGTCGTGGCGAGTCCGCCGGCCGCCCGGGTCCCAGACCCGGGTAACAGCGTCGCAACTGTCCCCCATACCGCCGTCATCGGTCACCGGACCGTCAGCCGGCCAGTCCCGGAGCGCGCGGCGGCGGCGCCGACGACGGGAGTGCGGTCATCCGGGACCGGCGGCCCCGCGAAGGACACGCAGCGCGAGCATCGCGATCACGAAGGCCGGCGGGCCGGACAGCACGGCAAGGACACGGACTCGAGGAGGAGATGAACGCCATCGGCAAGACTGGACCGCGCGGCCCCCGCATCCCGCTCCGGCAGACCGCGCGGGATCTCCACCGAACGTGCTGTCACCGATGCAGATGATCGGGACAGCGGGAACGTGAGCCCGCCGCGCGCCGTGACCTTGTGTCGGGCGCGGTTCGGGCCAGGAAGTGGCCACTGTGGACGGACGTCGCGACGTCTGGACGGTCAGAAAAAAGACCGCAGGTCAGCGTGGTGCTGACCTGCGGTCTGGTTGGTGCGCCGCCAGGGACTCGAACCCCGAACCCGCTGATTAAGAGTCAGCTGCTCTGCCAGTTGAGCTAGCGGCGCAAGTAAGTCGCTCCGTTGAGCGCGTGAAAACGTTAGCACAGCCCTGTCAGGGCGGTTTTCGGCGGGGTTCGGTGTGGGTGCGTGGACCGGGGCGGCTTTTAGTCCAGGTTAGGTGTCGGGTCAAGTAACTGACCGGGAGTGTCGCTCGTTGACCACACCGTCAGCTGACCTCGGCTGGATACCTCGGAGGTGGTGAGGTCGTGGTGGGTCGTATTGATCCCCGAGTAACGGCCCTGGTGGGAACGGCGGCGGCGCTCGTAGTGGCGCTGAGTGGCTGTGCCCAGCTCGGGTCCGGAGAACAGATCGGCGGGATCAAGGACGTCGCCGCGCAGCAGAGTCTGGCCCAGGGCATGGCGGACGCGTTCCATCCGAACCTCACGGTCAACCCGCCGAACGGCGCGGCCGGGGTGTCACCGTCGGAGCTGGTGACCGCGGTCGTGGCCAGTGGCCAGCTCACCTCGGCCGACCTGCGCAGCCAGGACGGCGGCAAGCTGGACGGCGCGCTCTCCCCGGACGGCGCCCGTTGGACCTCCACCGCGCCCCTGAAGCCGAACACGTCCTACGTGCTCACCACCGTGGTCCGGGGCACCACCGGCCAGGACTCGAACACGACCACGAAGTTCACCACGCTCTCGCCCGGCCAGCAGGTCGGCGGCAAGATCACGCCGGCCGACGGTGGCACGGCCAGCCCGACCAGCCCGGTGAGCGTGCTGTTCGACAAGCCGATCGTCGACCGGGCCGCGGTGGAGAAGGCGCTGGTGGTGAACGCGACCCCGCCGGTCCAGGGGACCACGAACTGGCGCAGCGACCGCGAGGTGGTGTGGCAGCCGAACGGCCTGTGGCAGCCGGGCAGCCAGGTGACCGCGACGCTGGACTTCTTCGGTAAGCAGGTCGGCCCCGGCCTGTTCGGCGGTGGTGACCTGCGCAGCTCGTTCCGCGTGGGTGACCTGACCACCACGGTGCCCCAGGACAACCTCAACGCCGATCTGCCGCCGGGTACCGTCCCGGGAGCGCCGCCCGTCGACCCCGCCCTCAGCGACCCGAGCTTCACGGGCGGCACCTCACCGGGGCTGGCCGGCACGCCGGGCTTCGGCGCGCCAACCGCCGGCGCACCCGGCGCACCCGGTGCTGCCGGTGCTCCGCCGGCTGCCGGCGCGCCGGGCGCGGTGCCGCCGGGCGCCCGGTCGAACGCCACCGACCCGGCGCTCGGTGCCGACCCCGCGAGCCCCGATGCCACGGTGCCGGACACCACCCCGGACAGCACCTCGCCCTCGGACGACCTCGGCTCCGACGACAGCCCGCCGCCGCCGACCAGGCACAGGGCCCCGCCGGTGACCAAGCGGCCGGCGACCCCGCAGCTGCCGGTGCTGTAGCGGCGTGGGGTGCCCGGCGGCGACGTCGGGCACCCCGGTGCCTCCCGGCAGAACTGGAGCAGGAACACAAAGAGCCCGCGCTCGGTGATCCGAGCGCGGGCTCTGTTGGTGGTTGGGGTGAGTGACGGGATTCGAACCCGCGACCCCTGGGACCACAACCCAGTGCTCTACCGACTGAGCTACACCCACCATCGACGTCGCGGCGTCTCCGCGCGACTGCCGCACCAGCGTAGCGCGCCCGCCTCGGGCGCCTCCACCCGGCTCAGCTTGGACCGGAACGGACCGGCTGGGCGAGGATCTCGGCGGCCTTTGACCTGGCCTGATCGGTGGTCGGGCCAGGCGGGGGGACGAACGCGGTGGCCCGGTAGTAGCGCAGCTCGCGCAGCGACTCCTCGATGTCCGCCAGCGCCCGGTGGGCCAGACCCTTCTCCGGCTTGGCGTAGTAGACCTTCGGGTACCAGCGGCGGCACAGCTCCTTGATCGAGCTGACGTCCACCATCCGGTAGTGCAGGTGGCTGTCCAGCTCGGGCATGTCCCTGGTCAGGAACATCCGGTCGGTGGCGATCGTGTTGCCGGCCAGCGGCGCGGAGCGCGGGTCGGGCACGAACTGGCGGACGTACTCCAGCACGGTCTGCTCGGCCTCGGCCACCGTCACCGCGGAGGCCCGCACCGCATCGGTGAGCCCCGAGCGCTGGTGCATGTCGCGCACCAGATCCACCATGCCGGCCAGCTTCGGCTCGTCGGCGTGGATCACCACGTCGACCCCTTCGCCGAGTACCCGCAGCTCGCTGTCGGTCACCAGGGCGGCGATCTCGATCAGCGCGTCGGAGCCGATGTCCAGGCCGGTCATCTCGCAGTCAATCCACACCAAGCGGTCGTTCACCCCGCCAGCCTAGTTGGCTAGGCTCCCCGATCACTGGCGGCACAGTCCTGAGGGCGTGGCCCCGGGCGGCACTGGAGGTCGAACCGAATCGTGGCGAACAAGGCGGCAAGCGGTGGCGCAGCGGAAAAGATCGCGGCCGGCTACGCGACGACCGGCGCGGCGCTCGAGCTCGGCACCGTGGTCCTGGACGGCGAGGTCGACTCCTCGGCGCGCGTGCGCATCTCGCTGGCGATGCTGAACCGGCACGGCCTGGTGGCAGGTGCGACCGGTACCGGCAAGACCAAGACCTTGCAGAACCTGGCCGAGCAGCTGTCCTCGGCCGGCGTGCCGGTCGTGATGGCCGACATCAAGGGCGACCTGTCCGGGCTCTCCCGCGAGGGGCAGGACAGCGACCGGACCAAGGCCAGGGCCGCCGAGACCGGCGACGACTGGGCGCCGACCGCGTTCCCGGTGGAGTTCCTCTCACTCGGCGCCGACAGCGGCGCGATCCCGATCCGGGCCACCCTCACCCAGTTCGGGCCGATCCTGCTCAGCAAGGTGCTCGGCCTGAACGACACCCAGGAGTCCACCCTCGGGCTGATCTTCCACTGGGCCGACCAGCAGCACCTGCCGCTGCTCGACACCAAGGACCTCCGCTCGGTGATCCAGCACCTGACCAGCGACGAGGGCAAGGCCGACCTGAAGGGCATCGGCGGCGTGTCCTCGGCGACGGCCGGGGTGATCCTGCGCGCGATGGTGAACCTCGAGGCACAGGGCGGCGAGAAGTTCTTCGGCGAGCCCGAGCTGGACCCGGCCGACCTGATGCGTGTCGTCGACGGCAAGGGGGTCATCTCGCTGCTGGAGCTCTCCGAGCAGCAGGCCAACCCGAAGCTGTTCTCCACGTTCCTGATGTGGCTGCTGGCCGAGCTGTTCGAGAACCTGCCCGAGGCCGGCGACCTGGACAAGCCGAAGGTCGTGTTCTTCTTCGACGAGGCACACCTGCTGTTCTCCGACGCCTCCAAGGCGTTCCTGGAGCGCATCGAGCAGACCGTGAAGCTGATCCGGTCCAAGGGCGTCGGCGTGTTCTTCTGCACCCAGCTGCCCACCGACATCCCGAACGACGTGCTCTCGCAGCTCGGCGCCCGGGTCCAGCACGCGCTGCGCGCCTTCACGCCGGACGACCAGAAGGCGCTGGCCAGGACCGTCAGGACGTACCCGACCACGCCGAACTACAAGCTGGACGAGGCGCTCACCTCACTCGGCATCGGCGAGGCGATCGTGACCGTGCTCTCCGAGCGCGGCGCGCCGACGCCGGTGGCGTGGTGCCGGCTGCGCGCGCCCCGCTCGCTGATGGGCGCGATCGGGCCCGACGCGGTGGCCGCCGCCGCCCACAGCTCGCCGCTGCAGGCCAAGTACGGCCAGACCATCGACCGCGAGTCGGCGTACGAGAAGCTCACCGCCAAGATGGCCGACGCACCCGCTCCCGCGCAGGCGCAGGCCCCGCCGCCGGCGCCCCGGGCGAGGGTGGAGCGCGAGGAGCCCGGCGCGCTCGAGCAGATCATGTCCAACCCCGCGGTGAAGTCGTTCATGCGCTCGGCGGCCAGCTCGCTCGGCCGGGAGATCACGCGGGGGCTGTTCGGTACGCGCCGCCGCTGAGCCCTGGGTGCCGCCGGCCGACGGGCTGATCGAGTACGTCAGCCGGCGGGCAGCAGGCCGGGGTTGACCTGTTCGACCAGGCTGACCGCGCGCTCCACCGGCACGTCGACCACCGAGTAGGAGCCGCCGCCCGCCGCGGTCACCGCGTCCAGGGTGGCCAGCCCGGCCCAGCGCTGGAACGGGCTCTGCCGCAGCCGCCAGCCGATGATTCCCCGGCGCTGCAGGGCCACCCGGCGGCGGACCAGCGAGCCCTGGCTGATCACCAGGTAGTCCGGGCGCAGCGCGTGGCCGAGGTTGCGGTACCGGTCGGCGGCGAGCAGCACGGCGCACGGCAGCAGGAGCAGCGCCGCCGGCCACAGCCAGTCGAACCCGGGCACCCCCGCCTGCAGCGCCCAGCCCGCCAGCGCGAGCGCGGCCGCCGGCAGGACGGCCCTGGTGAACCTGCGGCGCAGTGCGGCCGGCGGGTGGCGGATCAGTGGGGCGGCGGTGCCGGCGGTGGGGTCGGCGAGCAGCAGGGCGGCGGCGGCCACCCGGTGCGCCTCCTCCTTCGGCGCGGGCGGCAGCAGCGCGCCCCGGCTGCTCGTCTTGGCGTCCAGGCCGGTGGTGATCGCGGCGCAGCGGGCACCCCCGGCGAGGCGCAGCAGCAGCGGCTCGGTCACCTCCGCGCCGCGCATCCTGCCCTGCTCCACCGACAGCGACCGCGTGGTCAGCAGCCCCCGCCGCAGCCGCAGCGTGGCGTCGGGCTCCCTGGTCAGCCGGTAGCCCCACCAGCCCTCCAGGTAGATGGCCAGCGAGCCCAGCCCGCCGGCCAGCAGCACGGCGGCCGCCAGTACCGCGACACCGACCCAGAGCGGCACCGCGTCGAGCTCGTCGCCGGCCGCGTGCAGCGTCGCCCAGCTGGCCAGGTTCACCCCTGCGTCGCTGGCCACCCGGAACGCGGTACCGACGATCGCCCCGACCGCCACCAGCCCGGATCCCGTGAGTGGCGCGAACCGCAGCCAGGACAGGTGCAGCCGGGCCACCTCGACGCCGGCGGGCACCGGCAGGTGGTCGACGGCCCGGACCGCCTCCCGGACGCTCCCGCCGGCCTCGGGGGCGGGCGCGTCGGCGGGGGAGCGGTGCAGCAGCTCCCGCCGCAGCCGCTCGCCCTCGGCGACGGTGACCGCGTCCAGGTTCAGCCGGCCCTCCTTGGCGGTGCTGGAACCGGTGCCGATCTCGACCACGGTGAGCCGGAACAGCCGGTGCGCCGGGTTGGCCCGCAGGTCCACGGTCCGTACCCGGTCCCGGCGCAGCGAGCGCTGCTCGCGGTTCAGCAGCCCGCCCCGCAGCTCAACCCGCTCGCCGCCGACCCGGTACCGGACGGTGGCCCAGCGGGTCGCCCCCATCGCCAGCACGACGAACACCGGGGCGAGCGCGGCGACGAGGTGCCAGCCGCCCTGCCCCTGGCCGCTGATCAGCAGCACGACCACGAGCGGCACCAGCGCACCCGCCTGGCGCAGCGGGAACACCGCGAGTACCCGGGGGTCCAGCCGCCGCCAGGCTTCCTGGCCGTCGTCGTTGTGGCCGTTGCTGTCGATCTTGCCGCTTGCCGCGGTGTCAGGGTCGGTGTCGGAGCACTCGCGCGGGCTCACGTGGCGTCCCCCGGGTGGCTCTGGGTGATCTCGGTGAGCTGGCGGGCCAGCTGTGCGGCCTCGTCGGCGTCCAGGCCCACGATCTTGACGGGGCCGGCCGAGGATGCCGTGGTCACCGTGACGCTGGCCAGCCCGAACAACCGCTGCAAGGGGTCGCGGGCGGTGTCGATGGTATGGATCCGCGAGATCGGCGCGACCCGCCACTCCAGCCACAGCCACCCGGTCTGCGTGTACACCGCTTCCTCGTCGGCCTCCCAGCGGTGCACCCGGTAGCGCCAGCGCGGCATGATGATCACGTAGCCCGCGCCGAGCAGCGCGGTCACCACCAGCGTGCCGACCAGCGTGCCCTCGCCGGTGAGCACCAGCCCGACGACCTGCACCAGCGCGACCGCTCCGACCACGAGCAGGGCGCGCACGGTCCACCAGCGCAGGGACCGGGGGTCGACCCGGTGCGCGGGCGGGCGCAGCGGCGGTGCCGATGGGCTGACCGGCTCGGACGGTGCTGACGGGGTGACGTCCACGTTGCCACTCTGCCCAATCCGGCTCGGCCCGGTCCGGCCGACGCGCCGCCCCTTCGTGTCGGTACCCGGTGGCCTCGATTGTATTTCTTAGTGTCTATATACGTTCTGTGTGATACTCGGTGACCATGGACGTGTTCGAGGCGGTGGCCGAGCCCAGTCGACGTGCGTTGCTCGATGTGCTGGCTCTCGGTGAGCGCTCGGCCGGCGAGCTGGTCGCCACGCTGCCGAACCTGACCCAGCCGGCGGTGTCGCGGCACCTGCGGGTGCTGCGGGAGGTCGGGCTGGTCGAGGTCCGGCCGGATGCCCAGCGGCGGATCTACGCGCTGCGCGCGGACGGGCTGGTCGAGATCGACAGCTGGCTGGGCCGGTACCGCCGCTACTGGGCCGGCCACCTGGACGCCCTGGAGGGCCACCTCGCGCGCACCCACCCCACCACTCCCGACCAACCTGCCCCTGACCAGGAAGGCGACTCGTGACCGAGCGCACCGGAACACTCACCATCGAGGGCGACCAGGCAACCCTGACGTTCGTGCGGCACCTGCCGTACCCGATCGAGGCCGTGTGGGCGGCGCTGGCCGACCCGCGGCTGCGGGCGGACTGGATGGGCGAGACCACGCTGGACGGACGGGTCGGCGGCCGGATCGAGATGATGCCGGCCGACCCGCCCGCGCTGCCGGACCGCAAGAGGATGACCGGCGCCATCCTGGTGTGGGACCCGCCGAAGGTGCTTGAGCACGAGTGGCACCAGGACATCGTCGGCACCGGCGTGGTCCGCTACGAGCTCGCCGAGCAGGGCAGCGGCACCGTGCTCACGTTCACCCATCGTGGCCTGAGCGTCCGCAACGCGCGCGGCTTCCTGCCCGGCACGCACGCCTACCTGGACCGGCTCGCGGCGCTCCTGGCCGGCGCCCCGCTGCCGAACTGGAGCGAGCGCTACCAGGAGGTCGCGCCGGAGTACCCGTCCTGGCGCTGACGGGCGTGTGCCGTGAGCCGTGACGCCCGGGGGTGTGGCGGCGCGTGCGGCGAGGTGTGTGTCAGCCGGGCGAGCCGTCAGGCGTGCGTCGCGTCGCAGGGTGCGAGTCGTGCGCGGTTAGTCGGACGTCAGGAGCAGGACCGTGTGGCCGGGGATGGTGATCGTGGCGCCCGGGGCCAGGGGCGACGGGTCGGCGGGGCGGCCGTCCGGGCGGCTGCTGTCCAGGACCGGGGTCAGCGGCACGTCCGGCAGGACGAACTCCGTCGGCTCGGCGCCGCTGTGCAGCACGAGCATCCACTCCTTGCCGGACAGCATGCCCACGGTGCGGATGCCGGAGTCGTGCCAGTTCTGCTCGGTGATCCGGCCACCGTCGGTACGCCACCAGGTGACGTCCTCGGGGCGGTAGAACCGCTCCCAGGACGGCGGCCGGCCGTCCTTGCGCAGCTCCAGCAGCCGGGCGGTGAATGCGGTGAGTGCGTCGGCGTCGGGGTCGGGCGACCAGTCCAGCCAGGAGACCTCGTTGTCCTGGCAGTAGGCGTTGTTGTTGCCGCCCTGGGTGCGCCAGCGCTCGTCGCCCGCGGTCAGCATCGGCGTGCCGGCCGAGAGCAGCAGCGTGCTGAGCAGCGCCCTGGCCGTGCGCATCCGGGCGTTCCGCACCGCCGGCTGGGGCGTCTCACCCTCCACGCCGAAGTTCTGCGAGCGGTTGTCGTCGGTGCCGTCGCGGTTGTTCTCGCCGTTGTCCTCGTTGTGCTTGCGCTCGTAGGAGACCAGGTCGCGCAGCGTGAAGCCGTCGTGCGCGGTGACCAGGTTGACCGACGCCCACGGCCGCCGGCCGGACGTCGCGTACAGGTCCTCCGAGCCGCTGAGCCGGCGCGCCAGGTCGCTGATGCCGCCCGCGCCGCGCCAGAAGTCGCGGACGGCATCCCGGTACTGGCCGTTCCACTCCGCCCACTGCACGCCGAACCCGCCCACCCGGTAGCCCTCGCCGGTGGCGTCCCAGGGCTCGGCGATCAGCTTGCGCTGGGCCAGCACGGGGTCGGCGGCGATCATCGTGAGCAGCCCGGCGTCCGGGTCGAACGCCCCGGCGCGCGGCCGCCCCAGCACACTGGCCAGGTCGAACCGGAAGCCGTCCACCCCGAGCTCCGCCCAGTACCGCAGCGAGTCGCAGACCAGCCGGGCCACCGTCGGCGACGCCGCGTCGACGGTGTTGCCGCAGCCGGTGATGTCGATCATCCGGCCGCGCGCGCCGTGCACGTAGTAGCCCGGCGCATCCAGGCCGCGGAAGCTCAGCGTGGGGCCTTCCACACCGCCCTCGCAGGTGTGGTTGTAGACCACGTCGAGGATGACCTCGATGCCCGCCGAGTGCAGCGCGGCGACCATCGTGGCGAACTCCTCGAGCTCCCGGCCGGGCACCGACGCGTACCCCGGGTGCGGTGCCATGAAGCCCAGCGTCGAGTAGCCCCAGTAGTTCCGGGACCCCCGCCGCACCAGGCTCGACTCGTCGACGCACGCGTGCACCGGCAGCAGCTCGACCGCCGTCACACCGAGCCGGCACAGGTGCCGCAGCACCGCCGGGTGGGCCAGCCCGAGGTAGGTGCCGCGCTGCTCGGGTGGCACGTCGGGGTGGGTCATGGTGAAGCCCTTGACGTGCAGCTCGTACATCACCGAGTCGGCCCACGGGACGTTCGGCCTCGGGACGGGCGCGGGGCCGCCGGCCGGCGCGGTGAGCACCGACAGCGGCACGGCGCCGAGCGAGTCCACCGCGCTGGGCGGGCCGGTCATGGCGTCGCCGACGTAGCCGAGCGCGGCGTCGAGGTCGGTGAGATCGCCCGCGATGCGCCGCGCGTAGGGGTCGACCAGCAGCTTCGCCGGGTTGGCCCGCAGGCCCTCGTTCGGCTCGTAGCGGCCGTGCACGCGGTAGCCGTAGTGCTGGCCGGCGGTGACTCCCGTCACCTCGCCGTGCCAGACCCCGAACGTGCGCTCGGTCAGCTCCACGCGTCGCTCGGTGGGCGGCCCGCCGGCGGGATCGGGCTCCACGAGGCACAGCTCGACGGCTTCGGCGCTGGCCGAGGCGACGGCGAAGCGTGCGCCGGCCTCGGTGAGGTGGGCGCCGAGGGGAAAGACTGAGTCGCCCGGCGGCGCGGCGGGGCGTGCGGTGCGCTGCTCGGACGACATCATCGGTAAGGATAGGGCCCGTGGGCGAGCGTAGCGAGCGAAGCAGCGGGACAGCGGCCACCGTGGCTCACGACGCGGGCCAGCACGCCGATCTGACCGACCTGGTCATCCGGATGGACGACGTGTCGGTGCGCCGGGGCGGGACCACCCTGTTGCGTGACGTGGACTGGTCGGTCGAGCTGGACGAGCGGTGGGTGGTGCTCGGTCCGAACGGCGCCGGTAAGACCACGCTGCTGCGGATGGCGGCCGCCGAGCTGCACCCGACGTCCGGCACCGTGCACGTGCTCGGCGAGCAGCTCGGCAGGGTGGACCTGTTCGAGCTGCGGCCGAGGATCGGCTTCTGCTCCGCCGCCCTGGCCCAGCGGGTGCCCGGGGACGAGATCGTCACCGACATCGTGGTCAGCGCCGGCTACGCGCTGCTCGGCCGCTGGCGGGAGCACTACGACAGCTTCGACACCGACCGCGCGGAGCGCCTGCTCGACGCGCTCGGCATGCGGTCGTTCGGCGGCCGGGAGTTCCGCACGCTGTCGGAGGGGGAGCGCAAGCGGGTGCTGATCGCCCGCGCGCTGATGGCCGACCCCGAACTGCTGCTGCTCGACGAGCCCGCCGCCGGCCTCGACCTAGGCGGCCGGGAGGACCTGGTGTCCCGGCTGTCCGCGCTGGCCGAGGACCCCGACGCGCCGGCCAGCGTGCTCGTCACCCACCACGTCGAGGAGATCCCGCCCGGCTACACGCATGGCCTGCTGCTGCGCGCCGGAGGTGTCGTCGCGCAGGGCCTGCTGCCGGACGTGATCACCGAGCAGAACCTGTCCAGGGCCTTCGGCCTGCCGCTGCGGGTGCGTCACGAGGACGGCCGCTACAGCGCCCGCCGGGCGTAGCCGCGCGACCGATTTGCGCCAGTGACCCGGGCCGGCTCTTGAGGACAACCCGATAACGGAACACTAGGCTCTTACTCATGAGTAGTGATCCGGCGCCGAACCCGCACGCGACCGCTGAGCAGGTGGAGGCCGCACGGCGCGACCCCAAGCTCGCCAACGTGCTGTACCACGACTGGGAAGCCGGCTCCTACGACGAGAAATGGTCGATCTCCTACGACGAGCGCTGTATCGACTACGCCACCGGCCGCTTCAAGCTGGTCGCCGGTGAGGCGGGCTGGCCGTACGGGCGGGCTCTCGAGCTGGGCAGCGGCACCGGGTTCTTCCTGCTCAACCTGATGCAGGGCGGCGTCGCCGAGCGCGGCTCGGTGACCGACCTCTCCCCGGGCATGGTCCAGGTGGCGCTGCGCAACGCGGCCGGCCTCGGGCTCGACGTGGACGGCAAGGTGGCCGACGCCGAGCGCATCCCGTACGACGACAACACGTTCGACCTGGTCGTCGGCCACGCCGTGCTGCACCACATCCCGGACGTGCCCGCCGCGCTGCGCGAGGTGCTGCGGGTGCTCAAGCCCGGCGGCCGGTTCGTCTTCGCGGGTGAGCCGACCAAGATCGGCGACTGGTACGCGCGCAGGCTCGGCCAGGCGACCTGGTGGGCCACCACCCGGCTGACCAAGCTGGGCCCGCTGAGTGGCTGGCGGCGGTCGCAGGCGGAACTGGACGAGTCGTCCCGCGCGGCAGCGCTCGAGGCGGTCGTGGACATCCACACGTTCGACCCCGACGAGCTGGAGTCCACCGCACGCGCGGCCGGCGCGCGGGACGCCCGAGTGGTGACCGAGGAGCTGTCCGCGGCGTTGTTCGGCTGGCCGGTGCGCACCTTCGAGGCGGCCATCCCGCCGGGCAAGCTGGGCATGGGCTGGGCGATGTTCGCATGGCGCACCTGGGAGCGGCTCTCGGAGCTCGACAGCCGCCTGCTGGACCGGGTGGTGCCGCGCCGGTTCTTCTACAACGCCCTGGTCACCGGCACAAAATCAGCCGACGGGGCTTCTCCGACGGGCTAATGTGTCCCGGCTAGATTCAGTCGCGGCGGTCCACGCTCGGCCGATCGGGCGCACCCGATCACTGGATGTGAGAGCGTTCAACCGGTCGATCACCCACGGGCGGACGATGAGGTCCGGACGGGTGTAGTGCGTCCGATTGCAGGGCGCCAGCACCACCGTGATGGAACTATTACGCTCTGCTGGCGGTCGGCGGTTGCCTCCATGCGGGTGATGTAGATCTCGGAAGGGGCCCACTCTGATGAGTGCGACGTACGACGACCCGAGCTCGGTGACGGTCGTCGTTGTCGATGATCACCCGATCTGGCGGGAGGGCGTCGCGCGCGACCTGGCCGCCCAGGGCTTCGTCGTGGTGGCCACGGTGGCGGACTCCTCGTTCACCGCGAGGATCGCGGCGGCCACGCAGCCCCGCGTCGTGGTGATCGACCTGGACCTCGACGAGCTGTCCGCCGTGGAGGCCGTGCGCACCATCGCCAGCACCATGCCGGAGACCCGCGTACTGGTGCTCTCCGAGCGCGCCGAACACCGGGACGTGCTGGACGCGGTGAAGGCCGGCGCTGCCGGTTACCTCGTCAAGTCGGCCAGCGCCGCCGAGCTGGTGGACGCCGTGCGGCGCACCGCCAACGGCGACGCCGTGTTCACCGCCGGGCTGGCAGACCTGGTGCTCGGTGAGTTCCAGCGCCTCGCGGCCGGGCCGGAGCCCGAGGCCGCCGACGCGCCCCGGCTGAGCGCCCGTGAGACCGAGGTCCTCAAGCTCGTCGCCACCGGGCTGACCTCCCGGCAGGTCGCCAAGGAGCTCGGTCTCTCGCACCGCACGGTGGAGAACCACATCCAGAACACCGCGCGCAAGCTGCACCTGCACAACCGGGTGGAGCTGACCCGCTACGCGATCTCCCAGGGCCTCGCCGAGTAGCGGATCGCCGTGTCGCGCGACCCAGCTGTGCCCGAGTCCCCGGGGGCCGACCTCGCCGGGCGCGTGCTCGCCCCGTTCTGGCGTGGGCTGGTCGGGTACCGAGTGCTTGCCTGGGGGTACGCGGCGGCACTTGTCGGGGTCAACTACGCGTCCTACCGCTCGCCGGGCGGCGCCGTGCTGGCGCTGGTGCTGATGGCGGGGTGGACGGTCGTCAGCACCTTCGGCTACCTGCGGCCGTGGCGGGGCTTCGGCCAGGGGCGGCTGGCGCTGCTGGACGGCGTGCTCACCCTGCTCGCGATCGGTGCCACCCGGCTGGTCGACACCCCGGCCCGGATCGCGGGAGGGGCGCCGGTGCTGACCACGGTCTGGTCGGCCGGGCCGGTGATCGCGCTGGCGCTGGCGTACGGCGTGGTCGCCGGGTTGGGCGGCGCGCTCGTGATCCAGGCCGGGGTGCTGCTGGTACGTGGGCACCTCGGGATCGCCGAAGCCACCGACCTCCTGCTGATGGTGGCCACCGCGCTCGCCGTCGGCTACGCCGCGACCGTGCTGCGCCGCTCCTCCGACCGGCTGCGCCAGGCGATCGAGCTGCGCGCCGCCGTCGCCGAGCGGGAGCGGCTGGCCCGGTCCATCCACGACGGCGTGCTCCAGGTACTGGCCCAGGTCAGCAGGCGGGGTACCGCGATGGGTGGACCCGCCGCCGAGCTCGGCTCCCTCGCGGGCGAGCAGGAGGTCGCGCTGCGCACCCTGATCGCCACCGGACCGCCCGCCCCGTCGCCGCTCGGCCAGCTCGAGGTCACGGCCCGCCTCGCCGCGCTGGCCACCCCGAGGGTCACCGTGTCCACCCCGGCCACGCCCGTACTGCTGCCGACGCACACCGCGACCGAGCTGGTGGCGGCTGTGGAGGCGGCGCTGACCAACGTGCGGGTGCACGTCGGCCCGGCTGCGCCGGCGTGGGTGCTGCTGGAGGACCTCGGGGGGCGGGTGGTGGTGAGTGTCCGCGACGACGGCCCCGGCATCCCGGCCGGGCGGCTGGCCAGCGCCGAGGCGGAGGGACGGCTCGGCGTGTCGCGCAGCATCCGGGGGCGGATCGGGGCGGTCGGCGGCGCGGCGCGCTGCGAGAGCGCCCCGGGGATGGGGTGCGAATGGACGTTCGAGATCCCGGTGCCTCGGCCGGCTCACTGACTTGTCGCCGGGAACCGCGGTGCGCTGGCCGGCCGGCACCGGGCAGGATCACCGGATGAGCTCCGAGACGCCGGCCGGTGTCGCCGATGCGATCACCGTGATGGTCGTCGACGACCACCCGATGTGGCGCGACGGCGTGGCCAGGGACCTCACGGAGCGGGGCCTGCGAGTGGTGGCCACCGCGCCCGACGCGCCGGCCGCCGTCCGGATCGCCACCGCCACCCGCCCCCGCGTCGTCCTGATGGACCTCAACCTCGGTGAGACACAGGGCGTCGCCGCGATCGCCGGCATCCTCGAGAAGCTGCCCGACACCCGGATCCTCGTGCTGTCCGCCAGCGGGGAGCACCAGGACGTGCTGGACGCCGTCAAGGCGGGGGCCAGTGGATACCTGGTCAAGTCGGCCAGCATCACCGAGCTGGTCGCCGCTGTGGAGCGCACGGCCGCCGGCGCGGCCGTGTTCACGCCGGGGCTGGCCGGGTTGGTGCTGGGGGAGTTCCGGCGGCTGGACACGGGTGCGGGGGCCGCGCCGGCAGGGGGGCGTGGCGACGACCCGACCCTGCGGCTGACCGACCGCGAGACCGACGTCCTGCGGCTGGTGGCGAAGGGCATGACCGCACGCCAGATCGCCGCCCGGCTCGTGCTCTCGCACCGGACCGTGGAGAGCCACGTGCAGAACACGCTGCGCAAACTGCACCTGCGCAACCGGGTCGAGCTGACCCGGTACGCCATCGAGCGGGGGCTCACAGAAGGGGACTGACCGGCGAGGCGTGTTCCGGGGCGGCCCGTCGGGCGCGGTTTCCTGAGTGGGGGTCGCGCCGGCCCGTCAGGCGTTGTCCAGGGTGCGCAGCCGGCGGAGCAGCTCGGCGTGCAGCGCGGGGACGTGGATGCCCGGCACGAGGTCCACGGCGACGTCGACCGGGCGGCCTTCGTCGACGACCCGCACGACCCCGCGCCGCGCCGCCGGCCCGAGGTCCACGGTCAGCGGTAGCGGCTCGGTGCGCAGGGTGCCGGGCAGTACGGCCTCGAGCACCGCGACCGCGTCGTGCAGCGGTACACCGTCGACGCCGGTGTGGCGGCGGGAGTGGGCCCGGCGGTGCTCCGTGAGGCCGGCCAGGGTGGCGCAGATCGGGCCGGCGGCGGCCAGCTCGTCCAGCCACGCGCCGGACACCGCGCAGCGCAGCGTCAGCTCCAGCGGCACCAGGGTCACCGGCACCGATCCGTGAGCGAGTACCTGGTGCGCGGCCTCCTGGTCGGCGGTGAGGTTGAACTCGGCGCCCGTCCCGGGGTGCGCGTCGAGCCGGCCGCCCAGGACGACGATCCGGTCGAGCCGCCCGGCCAGCTCCGGGTGGCCGGCCAGCAGCAGGGCGACGTTGGTCAGCGGGCCGATCGCGGCGAGCGTGACAGGCCGGTCGGCGCCGTGCAGCGTGTCGGCGAGCAGCTCGACGGCGCCCCGGGGGTCGGGCGGGCCCGGCAGAGGGAGGGTGTGCGCACGGCCGCCCAGACCGTCGGCGTGGTGCCGGTCGGTCTCGCGGGGTACGCGGGGGCCCGCGAGGGGGCGCGGCGCGCCGGCCGCGACCGGTACGTCGGTTCGCCCGGCCATGGCGAGCACCCGCCGCGCGTTGGCGGCGGCGGTCCCGACGGCCACATTGCCGAACACCGCGCTGACCCCGAGCAGCCGTACCTCGGGGCTGGCCACGGCGAGCAGCAGGGCTACCGCGTCGTCGACCCCGGGGTCGGTGTCGACCAGCAGGAGAGTGCTCGAGATGGGCGTCATCCGGGCCAGCCTGGCAGAGCGGGGGAGCCTTGTGACGGGCACCTCCTGTGAGCTGGTCGGCAGAATCGAAACGATTCGATTGACCGGGTCGATACTGGAGTCGAGCCCGTCGGACAGAGCGGTCTGGGCCCGTCACACCGGGCCCGGCGACCCCGGTACCCGGCCGCCGGCCAGGCATCCCCCGCACACACATCAGGGAGAGGACGACATGCAGAGCGACATCGAGCAGCGGCTTCGGGAGCTGCACGACTACTACGCGTTCCAGGTCAACGTGGCGATCGAAGAGGGCCGCGAGCACATGATCGACGGCCTCGTCGCCCGTTACCCCGAGGAGGCCGCGCTCCTGATGGCAGAGGCCAGGGCGCAGGCAGCCTGACATTCGCCGGCGGCCAGCGGCCGGCGGGTGCGGGTTCACCCGCCGGCCTCCTGCTCTCCACTAGGCTCTTCGGCCGTGACCAGCATGTGGGGGGCGCCGGTTCGAACCCGGTGGGCGGACTGGCGGCGCAACCGGCACGACCCCCGCCAGGCGAAGTTCCTCAGCATGGCCTCGCTGCGCTGGGTGATCAAGCACCGGGCGTGGACGCCGTGGTACTTGGTGCGCTACACACGGCTGCTGAAGTTCCGGCTGGCCAACCCGCACGTGCTGCTGCGCGGCATGGTCTTCCTCGGCAAGAACGTCGAGCTGCACGCGCGCCCCGGCTACGGCAGGCTGGAGATCGGCCGGTGGGTGCACATCGGTGACGGCAACTCCGTGCGCTGCCACGAGGGTTCCCTGCGCATCGGCGACAAGGTCGTGATGGGCAAGGACAACACGATCAACTGCTACCTGGACATCGAGCTCGGGGCGGCCACGCTCGTCGCGGACTGGGTGTACATCTGCGACTTCGACCACGTGATCGCCGACATCCACGTGCCGATCAAGGACCAGGGCATCGTGAAGACGCCGGTGCGGATCGGCCCGGACTGCTGGGTCGGCACGAAGGTCTCGGTGCTGCGCGGTACCCGCGTCGGCCGGGGCTGCGTGCTCGGCGCACACGCGGTGGTGCGGGGCGACATCCCGGACTACGCCATCGCCGTCGGTTCCCCGGCCCGCGTCGTGCGCAACCGCCAGGACGACTACGCCGCCGACGCCGAACGCCGCGCCGCCCTCGCCGACATCGCCCGCAAACACGCCCGCGCCGTCCAGGAGTCCCTCCCCGACGCCAAGTAACCCGCCACGTCGGCGGGTCAGGCCGAGGCGCCCTGGTCGAGGCGCCCGGCGGAGGCGCCCGGCGGAGGCGCCCGGCCGAGTGCCCCGGGCGAGGTGTCCCGGGCGAGGTGTCCCGGCCGAGGCACGTCGGCCGAGGCACCCGGGTCGGCCGAGGCACCCGGGTCACTGGGCGTCCATATCACCGAGGCAGCCGGGCAGCCACTCAGCACCGCACAGACCGTGTACCCACAGCACAGACTGTGCACGGTCTGTGCTGTGGGGGAACGGAACGGTCTGTGCGGGCGGAACGTGTCCGGGTCGGGGGCGGCGGCCGCGGTGTGCGCGGTTCAACCCCTTGCGGCGGCGATCCCCGCGCGGCGGCGGCAACCCCGGCACGGCGGTGATCCGGGTGGCGGCAACCCTCGCGCAGCGGCGGCAACCCCCCGCACGGCGGTGATCCGGGTGGCGGCGGTGGGCCCCGCGGCGGCCGGTCAGGGGCCGAAGGCGTTGCCCGTGGGGATTTTCGGGCGGCCGATCGGTTCCACGCGGGTGCGGCGGGTGGCGGCGTAGACCTGGGCGGTGGCGGCGGTGATCTGGTCCCAGTCGAACTCCGTGCGCAGCCGGGCCCGGGCCGCCCGCGCGCGGGTCTGCGCGGCGGCGGGGTCGTCCAGCACGGCGCGGACGGCGGTGGCGATGCCGGCGACGTCCCCGGGGGCGAAGGACAGCCCGGTGACACCGTCGCGGACCACCTCGCCGAGCCCGCCGGCCGTGGACGCCACGAGCGGTGCCCCGGCGGCCGCCGTTTCCAGTGCCACCATGCCGAAC
The DNA here is from genome assembly GCA_036272795.1 of Pseudonocardia sp. Classification (GTDB taxonomy): domain Bacteria; phylum Actinomycetota; class Actinomycetes; order Mycobacteriales; family Pseudonocardiaceae; genus Pseudonocardia. The sequence goes on along the minus strand of DATAYB010000672.1, from coordinate 6,242 downwards.
GGCTCGTAGCGGCTGGGTAGCACCACCGCGTCGACGGCGGTGACCAGCGCGGCGAGTGCGCGGTCGGAGAGGTGGCCGACCAGCTCGACCGCGCGCCGCACCCGGTGCGCCCTGGCCTGCTCGATGAGGAAGTCGACGTGTGTGCCGTGGCCGGCGATCACGAGCCGGGTGCCGGGGTGCGCGCGGCGGATCCGGGGCAGGGCGGCGATCAGGTCGTGCACGCCCTTCTCGTACTCCAGCCGGCCGAAGTAGAGCAGCAGCGGGGCGCCGTCGGGGGCGTGCCGCTCGCGGACCGCGTCGACCTCGGACCGGCGGACCCGCCAGCGGCGTGGCTCGATGCCGTTGTGCAGTACCGAGATCGAGTCGGGCTCGCGGTCGAACAGGCCGGCGGCCTCGGTGCGCATCGCCTCGGAGCAGGTGATCAGCGCGTCGGCCCGCTGCGCCAGCCACCACTCCACGGAGTGCACCTGCTGGCTCACCACGCTGGTCAGCCAGCCGGCGTGCCGGCCGGCCTCGGTGGCGTGCAGCGTGACGACCAGTGGCACCTCGAGCAGGTCGGCGAGCCCGATCGCGGCGTGCGCCACCAGCCAGTCGTGCGCGTGCACCACGTCGGGGCGCCAGCCGCCGAGCCAGCGCGGCGCGGCGCGCAGCATGCCGTGGTTCATGCCCAGCGTCCAGGCGACCAGGTCGCGCTCGAACTCCAGGTGCGCGGGGTCCTCGGCGGCGCGCAGCACGCAGACGCCGTCCACCTGCTCTTCCTCGGTGGGGTGGGTGCTGGCATCGGTACCGGCCGGTTGGCGGGACAGCACCCGCACCTCGTGCCCGGCGGCGGCCAGCCGGCGCGCCAGCGCGTGCACGTGCCGGCCGAGGCCGCCCACGACCACCGGTGGGTACTCCCAGGACACGAGCAGCACGCGCATGGGGGTCAACCTACCGGCCGGTAAGCACTGAAAGGTCGGCTCGGTCCGCCGAAACGGCCAATGACCTGGCGTCCAACTGGCCGAAAATGTTGTCCTGACGGTCGTACCGGTCCACGGCGGCGGCCGCTTCGGTGACCCGATCGGCGGCGAGCAGGTCGGATATCTCGATCACGCGGTCGGCGTGTCGGTGGGCCCGCGAGCGCGCGTAGTCGGCTGCCGACTCCTTGCTGACCATGAACGCCCAGTCGCTGGAGAGCGCGAGCAGGGCCTGGCGGGCCAGCCCGTCGCGGACCCGGTCGCGCGCCAGCCCGGGTGGCCGGGCACCGGCCTCGGCCAGCAGCCGCCGCTGCACGTCGTCGCCGAGCGCCACGAGGTCGGTGACCTGGGCGCCGTCCCAGACCCGCCAGTCCTTGCCGCTGCCCCAGGAGGACGCCGGCAGCTCGACCGGGCCGGCGACCAGGCCCTCGTCCAGCGCGCCGCGCAGGGTGCTCACCCGGACACCGGCCTCCGGCAGCCCGCGCAGTACCTCGGCCAGCCACTGCGGACCCTCGAACCACCAGTGCCCGAACAGCTCCGTGTCGTAGGCGGCCACGACCATGGCCCGCCGGCCGTGCTGGGCCGACAGCTCGGTGAGCCGCTCGCGGACCACAGCGACGAAGTCGGCGGCGTGGCGGCGGACGGCGGCGGCGGCAAGCTCCAGGTCGTACGGCTTCTTGTCCTCCGGGGCCACCCCGCGCCCGGTCACCCTGGCCGGCTTGAGCCCGGACGCGTGGTCGTAGGTGTGGAAGTCGCGGTAGTCGCGGTGGCCGGGGTAGCCCGCCTTCGGGGACCACACGCGGTAGGTCACCGGCAGGTCGCGGCCGAAGCAGACGACGTCGGTGTCGCCGACCGTGCGCGCGAACGCCGTGTCCCCGCGCAGCGCCGGCCCGTCCACCAGGAACCGCTGGACGCCAGCCTCGGCGTACCCGTACTCCATACCCGGCGCGTAGCCGCACTCCGGTGCCCAGATCCCGGCCGGCCGCGAGCCCAGCCTGCGGGCGGTGTCGGCCAGTCCGGTGCGCAGCGCGAAGTCCCGCACCTGCGGCTCCAGCAGCGGCTGGAACGGGTGCGTGGCCGGCCCGCCGATCAGCTCGATCACGCCGGCGTCCACCAGCGGCCGCAGCACCGCCGACCCGCCGTGTCGCCACCGGCCTTCGAAGTCGGCCAGCGCGGCGGTGGCGCGGCGGTGCTCGTCCGCGGCCAGCGCACCCAGCGCGGCGGCGTCCCGGACCCCGGCGGTGGTGGGGGAGACCGCGCGGCCGGCGGCCCCGTGCGCCCGCACCAGCCAGTCACCGAGCCAGGTGTGCATGCCGCGCAGGCTGTACGGGTCGTCCAGCTGGGCGGCGAGCACCGGGGTCACGCCGAGGGTGAGTACGTCGCGCTGCCCCTGCTCGCCGAGGCGGTGCAGCAGGTCCAGCACGGGCAGGTAGGAGCCGGCCCAGGCCTGGTAGAGCCACTCCTCGCCGACCGGCCACCGGCCGTGGCCGGGCAGCCAGGGCAGATGGCTGTGCAGTACCAGGCAGAACGTCCCGACGGGCGGGCGCGGGCTCACGAAGCCTCCGGCCGCTGTGCCACCGCGACGAGGTCGAGGCTGTCGTCGATCCGGTCACCGTGGATCTCGAAGTCCGCCGCGGTCACGGTGGCCACGTCGGCGCGCAGTCGCTCGGGCCATTCGCCGCCGCTCAGCGCCACGGCCACCTGGGCCTCGATCAGCGAGCCGCCGTGTGCGGCGTCCAGCTCGCGCAGCGCGGGGCCGTGGTGCACGCCGAGCAGCTCGCGCACCGCGAAACCGGCCTCCTCGAGCAGTTGGGTGAGCTCGTGGCCCGCCAACTCGCGGGTGTGGAATGGGTTGATCGGGGTATCCCGGCCCGGAGAGAAGGTGATCCGATTGGGCGTACTTACGAGGAGTACCCCGCCCGGTCTCAGCACCCGGAAGCACTCCAGCAGGAACGCCGCCTGGTCCCAGAGGTGCTCGATGACTTGCAGGTTCGCCACCACGTCGACGGCGCCGTCGGGCAGCGGCAGGTGAGCCAGGTTGCCCCGTAGGACGTGCACCTCGGGGTAGCGCGCGGCCACGTGCGCCGCGGTGATCGCGTCGTAGTCAAGGCCGACCACCTGGCGCGCCGAGCCGGCCAGCAGCGCGGCGCCGTAGCCCTCGCCGCAGCCGGCCTCGAGTACGCGCGCGCCCGCGCAGTGGTGCTGAAGTCGCAGGTAGGCGACCTCGTGGCGGCGGAACCAGTAGTTCTCCTCCGGTATGCCGGGCACGGTGCGCTCGCCGGTGAGGGCCAGCACGGCATCCGGGCTCGGGGCGACGGCGCTCCGCTCGGCATCGCTCATCGGTACGTGGGTGACCTTCCACTCGACAAACCGTGCGGTGACCCTAGCCCGCCGGCCCCCGGAAGCCTGGTGAGCAGCGTCACGGGGTTCCGTGGCAAGGATCACCGGTCGAGGTATGTCAGCCAACCGGTGTTCTCAGCAACTATGGGCACAAGTTACCCCGACGTAACGACGGCGCGCGGGAGTGCAAGAGTCGGCGGGGAAACCGTCGACCTGCACAGTCCCGCGTAGGGTCGGCGCACCGTTAGCGATATAAGTGGCTCTCGCCCGAGGGCGGTGGGCCGGCCGGTCCACTCAACAGGCAGGAGGTCGAAGCGGACCGATGAACATTGTCGTACTGGTCAAGCAGGTGCCGGACACCTACTCCGAGCGCAAGCTGACCGACTCAGACCACACGCTTGATCGTGATGCCTCCGACGCGGTGATCGACGAGATCAACGAGCGCTCGGTGGAGGCCGCGCTGGTCCTGAAGGAGGCGCAGGGCGGTGAGGTCACCGTGGTGTGCGTCGGCCCCGACCGCGCCAACGAGGCCATCCGCAAGGCACTGAGCATGGGCGCCGACAAGGCCGTCCACCTCTCCGACGCGGCCCTGCACGGCTCGGACGCGGTGCAGACCGCGAAGGCGCTGGCCAAGGTCATCGGCACCGTCGAGGGCTACGACCTCGTCATCGCCGGTAACGAGGCGAGCGACGGCCGGACCGGCGCGGTGCCGGCGATGATCGCCGACGTGCTCGGCCTGCCCTCGCTGACCCACGCCCAGGAGCTCGCCGTCGACGGCACCACGGTGACCGTCACCCGGGGCACCGACGACGGCATCACCAAGCTGACCGCCGAGCTGCCCGCACTGGTCAGCGTCGGCGAGAAGATCAACGAGCCGCGTTACCCGTCGTTCAAGGGCATCATGGCCGCGAAGAAGAAGCCGGTCACGGCGCTGACGTTGGCCGACGCCGGCATCGACGCGGGTGAGGTCGGCCTCGCCAACGCGCTGACCACGGTCACCGAGGCGTCCCCGAAGCCGCCGAAGTCGGGTGGCGAGAAGATCGAGGACGAGGGTGACGGTGGCGACAAGGTCGCCGCCTACCTGGTCTCCCAGAAGATCATCTGATCCGCGTCGCCGAAGGAGGAGAACGAACATGAGTGAGGTTCTGGTCCTCGTCGACCATGCGGACGGCGAGATCAAGAAGGTGACCTACGAGCTGCTCACCGCCGCGCGCGCGCTCGGTGAGCCGTCGGCGGTGGTGGCCGGTGCCCCCGGTACCGCCAGCAAGCTGGCCGACGGCCTGAAGTCCTACGGTGCCGCGAAGATCTACGTGGCCGAGTCGGACGACGTCGACAAGTACCTGGGCGGTGTCCAGGTCGCGGTGCTCGAGTCGTTGATCGGCTCGGCGTCCCCGGCCGCCGTGCTGGTCGCGGCGAGCGCCGACGGCAAGGAGATCGCCGGGCGGCTCGCGGTGCGGACCGGCTCCGCGCTGCTCACCGACGTGGTCGGCGTGAACTCCGACGGCACCGCCGCGCACTCCATCTTCGGTGGTGCGTTCGTGGTGACCGCGAAGGCGAACACCGAGCACCCGGTGATCACGGTCCGGCCGGGCGCTGTCGAGTCCGAGCAGGCCGACGGTGCCGGCACGGAGGAGAGCGTCACGATCCCCGAGCTGTCCGGTCGCCAGGCCACGGTGACCAGCCGGGAGCCGATCGTCGGCGGTGACCGCCCCGAGCTCACCGAGGCCTCGATCGTGGTTTCCGGTGGCCGTGGTGTCGGCTCGGCGGACAACTTCTCGGTCGTCGAGGCGCTGGCCGACTCGCTCGGCGCGGCGGTGGGCGCCTCCCGGGCGGCCGTCGACTCCGGCTACTACCCGAACCAGTTCCAGGTCGGGCAGACCGGCAAGACGGTGTCCCCGCAGCTGTACATCGCGCTGGGTATCTCCGGTGCGATCCAGCACCGGGCTGGTATGCAGACATCGAAGACGATCATCGCCGTGAACAAGGACGCCGAGGCGCCGATCTTCGAGATCGCGGACTTCGGCGTGGTGGGTGACCTGTTCAAGGTCGCCCCGCAGCTCACCGACGCGGTCACCAAGCGCAAGAGCTGACCACGTAGCAGGTCTCGAAAGGGCCGGCGCCTTCGGGTGCCGGCCCTTTGTGTTGTCTTGTGTTGTCTGCCTTCCCCCCGGCCGGTTCGCGGCCGAGTGAGGTAGCTCTCGGTGGGGGCCGGGTGGAGATGTGCCAAAACGGCCACGGGACCCGGCCCCGGCGGGGCACGCTGTTCAGGTGCTGGAGGGGCCGTTCCGGGGAAGCGACGCACGGGCCGCAGGGCTGGTCACGACCGACCAGCTGGGCGGCCCCCGATTCCGCCGGGTGTTCCCGGACATCTACCTGCCCGCCGACCTCGAGCCGGATGCGCCGACCCTGGCACGCGCCGCGTACCTGCTGGTCCGTGACCGCGCCGGGGCGCTCGCCGGCTACTCCGCGGCGGCCCTGCTCGGCGCCGACTGTGCCCCGTCCGGTGCCCCCGCCGAGGTGGCGCTGCCCGGCTCGGCGCGGCCGCACCCCGGGTTGCGCACCTACCGCGTCACTCTCGCCGAGGCCGACCTCACCGTCGTCGACGGCTGCCGGCTCACCACGCCGGCACGCACCGCGTGGGACCTGGCGAGGCGGCTGCCACTGGGTGATGCCGTCGTCGCCGTGGACGCGCTGGCCCGCCAGGGCGGGTTCGAGCCGTCCGGGCTGTTGGCCAGGGCGCGGCGGGAGCCCGGTGCGCGCGGGGTCCGGCAGGTGGCGGCGGTGGTGGCGCTCGCGGAGCCGAGATCGGAGTCGGAGCAGGAGACGCGGCTGCGGGTCGCGCTGGTGCGGGGCGGGCTTCCGGTGCCGGCGGTGCAGCACGTGGTCGTCGACGAGTCGGGGTTCACGCTCGCCCGGGTGGCACTGGCCTACCCGGCGGCGCGGCTG
>DATAYB010000671.1:0-6535 GCA_036272795.1 Pseudonocardia sp. | reverse complement strand
CCGGGTCACCGGACCGCGTGATCGGCATCGGCTACTCGTGCTTCTCCGAGCGCACCGGCTACGGCTCGGGGGCGTTCGCCCAGCGCAAGATGTCCGTGGTGCCCGGCTTCGACATCTCCGAGATCAAGATGGACATCTCCGGCACGGTGACGGTCAGCACCGGCACGATGAGCCACGGGCAGAGCCACGAGACCACGATGGCGCAGATCGTCGCGGACCGGCTCGGCCTGGACATCAACCAGGTCAAGATCGTGCAGGGCGACACCGACCGGATCACCTACGGCTTCGGCAGCTTCGCCAGCCGCTCGATCACCATCGGGGGCAGCGCGGTGGCCGCCGCCTCGGTCAAGCTCACCGAGCAGCTGCGCGAGATCACCGCGCACCTGCTCGAGACCGACGTCGACAACACCGAGCTGGACGGCGCGGGCGGGGTGCGGCTGCGCGACCGGCCCGACCGGGGGATGTCCTTCGCCGACATCGCCGAGATCGCGTACCTGAAGGCGCACCTGCTGCCGAAGGGCGTCGGGCCGGGGCTGGCGGCCACCGCGAGCTTCGACGTGATGGGCGACGGGACGTTCTCGAACGCCACCCACGGCGTGGTCGTCGAGCTGGACCGGGGCACCGGCGGCGTGCGGATCCTGCGGTACGTGTGCGTGGAGGACTGCGGCGTCGCCATCCACCCGCAGGTCGTCGAGGGCCAGTGCCGGGGCGGCATCGCGCAGGGTATCGCCGGCGCGCTGTTCGAGCAGGTCAACTACGACGACGAGACCGGTCAGCCGCTGTGCCCGAGCTTCATGGAGTACAAGGTGCCGACCGCCGCCGAGATCCCGGACGTGGCGATCCACCACCTGGAGACGCCGTGCGCGTTCACCGAGAGCGGGGCCAAGGGCGCGGGGGAGGGCGGCACGATCGGCGCGCCGGCCGCCGTGCTGAACGCGGTGAACGACGCGCTGCGCCACACCGGGGTCGAGCTGGACAACACCCCGATCGCACGCGAGTCCGTGTATCGGGCGCTGGAGGGGACCTATATTGCCTGAGATCCAACTTGTCGAGCTGACCGTGAACGGCGAGCGGTACGAGCTGGGCATCGAGCCGCGCCGGCTGCTGGTCGACGTGCTGCGCCACGACCTGGGCCTGACCGGCACGCACGTGGGCTGCGAGCACGGCATCTGCGGCGCCTGCACGGTGCTGGTGGACGGTGCGCCGGCGCGGGCCTGCCTGATGTTCGTGGCGCAGGCCGAGGGCTCGGAGATCCGTACGGTGGAGTCCCTGGCCGGCCCGAACGGCGAGCTCAACGACCTGCAACGCAGCTTCAGCGCGCACCACGGGCTGCAGTGCGGGTTCTGCACCCCGGGCTTCCTGATGCTCGCCGAGGGCTACCTCGCGGAGTGTCCGGGGGCCAGCAAGGAGGAGATCCGCGAGGTGGTCGCCTCCAACCTGTGCCGCTGTACCGGCTACCAGACCATCGTCGAGGCGATCGACTCCTGCGCCTCGGCCAGAAGGGAGATGGCGTGAGCGAGCGTAGCGAGCGAACCGATGTGACAGCAGTCTTGGCTCGTGCGGGCGCCGAGCGTAGCGAGGTGGTCGCGTGAGTCTGCACGGGACCGAGACGGACGAGACCTACGCGCGTGCCGGGTTCGGCGGCACCGTGCCGCGCGGCAACCGGCCGGCGATCATCGTCGTCGACCTGACCACGGGCTTCACCGACCCGGCCTACCCCACGGGCGCCGACCTGACCGACGTGGTGGCGGCGACCGGTCGGCTGATCGACGCCGGCCGGGCGGCCGAGGTGCCGGTCGTGTTCACGACGATCTCCTACAGCGGCGCCGAGATCGACGGCGGCGGGGTGGCGTGGCTGCGCAAGGCACCGGGCATGCGGGTGCTGCGGGACGGCACGCCGGCCGCCGACGTCGACGCCCGGCTGCCCCGTACGGACGCCGACCACGTGATCAACAAGAAGGGCGCGTCCGCGTTCTTCGGCACCGGGCTGGCCGCGCTGCTCACCGGCTCGCGGGTCGACACCGTGCTGATCTGTGGCGCCACCACCAGCGGCTGTGTCCGCGCGTCGGCCGTGGACGCGGTGCAGTCGGGGTTCGACGTGCTGGTGCCGGCCGACTGTGTCGGGGACCGCGCCGAGGGGCCCCACCACGCCAACCTGTTCGACATCCAGGCCAAGTACGGCGACGTCATCTCCCTGGACGACGCACTCGGCTACCTGGCGTCGCTCGCCGCTCGCACCGACTCCGCGAAGGCGGCCGTCTGATGGCCCGCGCCGTGCTGCAGGCCGCGCTGGCCGACCTCGCCGACGTGCCCGCGACCAGCCGCTGGGTGCACTCCGGTGCCGTGCGGCTGCACGTGCTGGACTACGGCGGCCCCGGCGCTCCGCTGCTCGTGCTGCCCGGGATCACCAGCCCCGCTGTGACCATGGACTTCGTCGCCCGCGAGCTGACCGACCTGGTGCGGCCGATCGTGCTCGACGTCCGTGGCCGCGGTCTCTCCGACTCGGGCCCGACGTACACCCTGGACGACTACGCGGCCGACACCCTGGCGGTGCTCGCCGGGCTCCGGCTGCAGCGGCCGCTGCTGCTCGGGCACTCGATGGGCGCCCGGATCGTGTCGGCGGTGGCGGCCGGCGGCGGGTTCGACCTGGCCGGCACGGTGCTGGTGGACCCGCCGATGAGCGGCCCCGGGCGCGGCACGTACCCGACGACGCTGGCGGCGTTCCTCGGCCAGCTCGCCGAGGCCAACAGGGGTACCGACGCCGACGAGGTGGCCCGGTCCTGGCCGCGCTGGCCCCGCCGCGAGCAGGAGCTGCGGGCGCGGTGGCTCTCCAGCTGCGACGTCGACGCCGTGGCCGCCACGCACGCCGGCTTCGAGTCCGAGGACTTCTTCGACAGCTGGCCGAAGGTGCCCGCACCGACGGTCCTGGTGCACGGCGCGGACAGCCCGGTCGTCACGGCCGCCGGGGCAGCCGAAGCGCGCGCCGCCAACCCTGGCGCCACGTTCGTGTCGATCCCTCAAGCCGGCCACATGGTCTTCTGGGACAACCCCGCCGCGGCGCTCACCCTCGTCCGCCAGGCCCTCACCGCCCTCCTCCCCTGACCCCAACTCCCGCGGGTCGGGGATTTCAGCAGGGTGATTCGGGGATTGCGTCAGGCCCGGGTTCACACGGTTGAGTGCGTACGCAACTACGCCGAGCCCGACCGCTGGGCCCACCACTAGGATTCCCGAGCAGTTTGCCGTCGCGCCGAGCCCGGTCCGGGAGCCTTGTTGGGGGAGCGGTCAGGGATGCCCGAAGCTCCGAAGCAGGTCTTCGTCGAGCGGCTGGCGCTGCTGCGCACCGCGGCGGGCCAGCCGACGTACGAGAGCATCGAGCGCGGCGCGGGGCGGATCCTCGAACCCGGCACGAAGGACCAGCGGGGCCAGACCCTCACCGCGCCCTCTCACAAACGCATCCACGACTGGTGCAACGGCCGCGCTGTGCCGGCCGGCTGGCCACAGCTCGAGCTCGTGCTGCGCGTCCTGATCGAGAAGGCGCGCACGGCAGAGCCGAGCCCCGGCGTGGACGGCCTCTACGGGCTCAGCACCTGGCAGTCGCTCTGGAAGACCGCCCGGGAGACCCCCGACACCGAGCACGCCGTGTGCCCGTACCGGGGCCTGGAGTCCTACCAGCAGGAGCACGCGTCCTCGTTCCACGGCAGGGCGAAGAGCATCAGCGCCCTGCTCAAGCGCCTCGACGGCGTGCAGCGCGGCGGCGGTGGGCTGCTGATGCTCGTCGGGCCGTCCGGCGTGGGCAAGTCGTCCCTGCTGCGCGCCGGGCTCGTGCCGGCCGTCCGGTCGAGGGGGCTGTCCGCGGCCGGCTCGCGGAGCTGGCCATGCATGATCATCACCCCGGGTCCTGACCCGTTGCGCGAGCTGGTCGGTCATGTCCCCGAGCTCGCTGGGCCGCTGGACCCCGACGGCTGGACTGACGGCGCCCCGGCCGAGACGGCCGAGACCACCACCGAGACGACCGAAACCGCCGAGACGACCGACCAACGGGACCAACCCGCCGTCGACGCCACCGCCGTCCGGGCCGCGATCACCCGCTGTGCCGAGCGGCTGGCCGCCCCCGGCGCACGGCTGGTCATCGTCGTCGACCAGTTCGAGGAGGTGTTCACGCTCTGCGGCGACCGCCGCCGCGAGGTGTACATCGAGGCGCTGCGCGCGGCCGCCACCCCAGGTGATGACGACGCCGGAGCGCCCGCCCTCGTGCTGGTCGGCGTCCGCGCGGACTTCTACGAGCGCTGCCTGGACGTGCCGACCCTGGCCGAGGCGCTGCAGGAACGCCAGATGGTGCTCGGGCCGATGACGGACGAGGAGCTGCACGAGGCGGTGGTCCGGCCGGCGCGGGCGGTGGGCCTGCGGGTGGAGCCCGGCCTGGTCGAGCTGCTGCTGCGGGACGCCGGGCTGCGCAGGTTCCGGGGCGGGCAGACCGAGGCGGGCGTGCTGCCGCTGCTGTCCCACGCGCTCGCGGCGACCTGGCAACAGCGGAAGAAGGGCGCCCTCACCATCGAGGGCTACCGCGAGACCAAGGGCATCCACGGCGCCGTCGAGGCGACCGCCGAGCAGGCCTGGGCCGAGCTGGACACCGACGGCCAGCGCGCGGCGCTCTACCTGCTGCTGAAGCTGACCAGGATCGGCGCGGACGGTGGCCACGACACCCGGGGCCGCTGCGACAAGCAGCAGCTGCTCGACCAGGCGCCGGATCACGCGGCGGCCGAGAAGGCACTGGAGGTGCTGGTCCAGGCCCGCCTGGTGACCCTGGACGCGGACTGGGCGCAGCTGGCCCACGAGGCACTCCTGCAGGCCTGGCCCCGGCTGCGGCACCTGATCGACGAGCACCGCGAAGGCCTGCTGCTGCGCCAGCGGGTGGAGGAGGAGGCGAAGGCCTGGGAGGCCCAGCAGCGCGACTCGTCGCTGCTCTACCGGGGCGCGCGGCTGGAGAACGCCCAGCAGTGGGCCGACACGGCCGACCTGGACGGCCCGAGCGACCTGGCCCGCTCGTTCCTGGACCGCTCGATCCGCACCCGCCACCGCCGCACCTGGCTGGTACGCGCGGTGATCGCGTTCTACCTGGTGCTGGCACTGGTCGCCGGGGTGGTCGCCGTGATCGCCAGCGAGCAGCGGGACAACGCGCAGTACGCCGACGTGGTCGCCCAGGCCGACCGGCTGCAGCGGACCGACCCCTCGCTGGCCGCGCAGCTGTACCTGGTCGCCCACCAGCGCCGCCCCGACGATCAGGAGGTGGCCGGCCGCGTGCTGTCCACGCAGAACGCGCCGCTGGCCCGCCCACTGCCAGGGCACGCCGGCGCGATCTACTACACCGGGTTCAGCCCCGACGGCCGCACGTTGGCCACCGCCTCCGAGGGCCACGCCGTGCAGCTGTGGAACCTCGCCGACCCGGCCGCCCCGACGCCGCTCGGCAAGCCACTGGACGCGGGGTCCAGCTGGACCAGCGCGGCGGCGTTCAGCCCCAACGGACACCTGCTGGCCAGCACGAACGGCGACGGCACCGTGCACCTGTGGGACGTCACCGACCCGGCCGACCCCACGGTCCCCGCGCCCCCGCTCAACGGCCACAACGGCTCGATGTCCCTGCTCGCGTTCAGCCCGGACAGCCGCACGCTCGCCACCGCGAACGACGACCACACCGTCCGGCTCTGGGACCTCACCGATCCCACCCACCCCGCGCCCCTCGGCGACCCCCTGACCGGGCCGACCGGAGTGGTCCGCTCGGTCGCGTTCAGCCCGGACGGCCGCCTGCTCGCCGAGGGCGGTGACGACAAGAACACGCTGCTCTACAACGTCGCCGACCGCGCCCACCCGGTCCGCGTCGGCCCCCCGCTCGCCGGCCACTCCGACTCGGTGCACTCGGTCGCGTTCAGCCCGGACGGCCGCACCCTGGCCACCGGCAGCGACGACAAGACCGCCCGGCTGTGGGACGTCAGCAACCCGGCCGACCCGGTGGCGCTCGGCGGTCCGCTGAGCGGGCACGAGGGCACGATCTGGTCGGTCGCGTTCAGCCCGGACGGCCACACGCTGGCCACCGGCAGCAGTGACGGCGCCGCCAAGCTGTGGAACATCACGAACCTGGCCAACGCGATCCAGATCGGCGGAGACCTCGCCGCCGGCACCGGTGCCGTCGCCGCTGTCGGGTTCAGCCCCGACGGCCACACCCTGGCAGCGGGCACCGGTGACGGCACCACGATGCTCTGGACCCTGCCCAGCACGGTCCTGCTGGGCTCGACCTCCCGCGTGAAGGTGGCCGCCTTCAGCCCTGACCGGCGCACCCTCGCGGTCGGCGGCTACGACCACACCATCCGCCTGTGGGACGTGCGCGACCCCGAGCGACCTGTGCTGGTGGATGCCGTGGCCGCCGGGGCCAGCGGCTGGGTCGACTCGCTCGCGTTCAGCCCCGACAGCCGCGTCCTCGCGAGCGAGAACCCCGGGGAGGGCATGGTGCGGCTGTGGGACGCGGCCGACCCCGCCCACG
>DATAYB010000670.1:0-3247 GCA_036272795.1 Pseudonocardia sp. | reverse complement strand
GCTTTGATGTTGGCGGCGATGCCGGGGATGCCGGGCCAGTCCGTTCCGAAGATCCACTTGGCGGCGATCCGGTTCAGGTCGAACCGCTCGAAGTAGTGCGCCAGGCGCTTCGGTGGCAGCCCTGCGATGTCGAGCCAGAGGTTCTCCCTGGCCAGCGCCATGAAGCCGGCCGTCTCGTAGCTCCAGCCTCGGCCGCCGTGGGCGAGCACGACGGTCAGGTCGGGGAAGTCGCGCAGCACGTCGTCCATCAGCACCGGGTCACCCCGCCGCCCGCTGGCCCCGGGGAACGAGCTCGGCCCGGTGTGGGTGATCACCGGGATGCCGCGCGCCTGGCACTCGGCGTACGCCGGGTAGAGCTCGCGGTCGTTGGGGCTGAAGTTGCCGTGCACCGGGTGCACCTTCAGCGCCACCGCGCCGAGGTCGAGCTGCCGCCGCACCTCGGCGTCCACCGGGTAGTGCAGGTGCGGGTTCACGTTGGCCACGATGCGGAACCGCTCGGGGTTCGCCGCCACGATCGGCTGCATGTCCTCGATCGCCTGGATACCGGTGACCCGAGGGCTGTACTCGCAGAACAGCAGCGCCCGGTCGACCCCCTCCGCCTCGAAAAGCGCGTCGAACCGCTCCGGCACCACCAGGCCGTCCGGGCCGTACACGCCGCGCACGGTCTCCGGGTCGGCCGCGCCGCCGAGCCAGTCGTCCCAGGAGAGTTTCAGGGTCTCCAGCCGCGCGGGGTGCACGTGCGCATCCACGATCACCGGCCGGGCACCTCGGGGGTCGCCATCCCGGGCACCACGGCACCGGACGCCACAGCAACTGCCGGCACGCGCGCAGAAACCTCGGCGTCGGACAGCCAGGCCCGCACCAGGTACCGCTGCAGCTTGCCGGTCGCCGTCTTGGGCAGCGTGTCGACGAGCAGCACCCTGCGCGGTCGTTTGAAGGCGGCCAGCCCGGCCCGGCAGAACTCCACGAGCTCATCCTCGCGCACCGCCGCCCCGGGCCGCGTGACCACGGCCGCCACCGGCTTGTCGAGGCCGGCCTCGTCCGGCACCCCGATCACGGCCACCTCGACCACCTCGGGGTGTTCCAGCAGCCGCGCCTCGACCTCACTCGGGCTGACCCAGATGCCACCGGCCTTGATCATGTCGTCGGACCGGCCGAGGTAGGTGTACGTGCCGTCGGCGTTGCGTTGGTACGTGTCGCCGGTGCGCAGCCAGTCACCCTGGAAGGCGCGGCGGGTGGTCTCGGCGCGGCACCAGTACCCGGTGGCCACCGACTCCCCCGACACGTAGAGCGCCGCGGGTGTGTCCACCTCGGTGACCACCGACCCGTCCGTCTCGTCCCGCAGCTGCACCGCGTAGCCCGGCACTGGGGTGCCCGAGCTGCCCGGACGGACCGCTCCGGGCGAGTTGGACAGGAAGATGTGCAGCGCTTCCGTGGACCCGATGCCGTCCAGCACCTCGAAGCCGAACCGGTCCCGGACGCGGGTGAACAGCGTGGCCGGCAGCGGTTCGCCGGCCGAGGTGCCCTGCCGGACGGTGCCGAAGGTGTCGTCGGTGACGGGGCTTGCCAGCAGCGCCGAGTAGAACGTGGGCACCCCGAAGAACAGCGTCGGCCCGTGCCGCCGGACCACCTCGGCGACCAGCTCCGGCGTCGGCCGGCCGGGTTCGAGCACGGCGGCGGCACCCACCGAGAACGGGAAGAGCAGCGAGTTGCCGAGGCCGTACGCGAAGAACAGCTTGGCCACCGAGAAGCACCGGTCGTCCGGGCGGATCCCGAGCACCCGCCGGCCGTAGGTCTGGCAGACGAAGCGGACGCTGCCGTGCCGGTGCATGGCCGCCTTGGGCTTACCGGTGGTGCCGGAGGTGTAGAGCCACAGCGCAGGCGAGTCGGCCCAGCTCGGATAACAGGGTGTGGGCGTGCCGGCGCCGGCCGTGAGCAGCTCCGACCAGCTCACCCCCGCCACGGCGAAGCCCTCGGCGGTCGTCCCGACGGTGATCACCTTGCCCAGGTCGGGCAGCGGCGTCGGCTCTCCCCCCGCCGCCGGGGGGCGCGCGTCGAGCAGGGCGGCCACGGCGGCCCGCGCGGTGTCGGCGAACTCCACCGAGGTGACCAGCACCCGGGCCCGCGAGTCGGCGAGCAGACCGGCCAGGTCGGCGGCGGTCAGCATGGTGGACACCGGCACCGCGACCGCGCCGAGGTGTATCGCGCCGAGCAGGCCGGCGACCAGCTCCGGCGAGTCCGCGGCGAAGAACATCACCCGCTCCTCGGGACGCACCCCGAGCGCGGTCAGCCCGGCCGCGACGGCGCGGACCTGCTCGCTGAGCGCCGTGTAGGTCAGCTCGCCGCCGGGGTGCACCAACGCCACCCGGTCGCCGTCGCCGGCCGCCACCCGCCGGTGCACGAGGTAGTCCGCGGCGTTGAACAACTCGGGTGCCTGGCCGGGCATGGGGCCTCCCTCGACAACCCGGCGAGCCGGGCGGGCATGTACAGAGCGTATCCGAGCTGACCGTTCGACACCCGCCGCTCACCGGTCCGGGCCTAGTTTCCGCAACGCCGGGTAATGATCGCTGGTAGGCGGCTCGGCCGCGCGGAGGCCGGTTTACAGGGTCCGTATTCTGACCCGCACCACAACGCAGCCGGCGAGGGGATGAACCGTGTTGATGTCGGTGCGATGGTTGATCGCCACGGCCTTGGTGGGGCTCGTCTTCGCCCTGGCCTGGGGAATCAGCGCGAACGTCTACGACCTGGGCAGCGCCACCTCGCTGGAGATCGCCGCGGTGACCGCGGCGGCCATCGGCGTGCCGCTGTCCTGGTGGTCGTTCCGCGGCCAGCTGCTGGACGAGCCGGCCGAGGTCGCCTGGGTGACCTGGCGGCGGGTCCCCGGCCTGCCCGCCTGGACGCTGCGCCGCACGGCCGACGAGGCTGGGCTGGACGGCGCATTTCGTGGCTACAAGGGCAAGAGCAGCCCTGTTGTGGTGATCACAGGCCCTTCGGGGGTCGGCAAGACCCAGCTCGCGGCCGGCTACGCGCGGGCCCGGATCTCCGAGGGCTGGCCGCTGGTCGCGTGGATCAACTCGGGCAGCCACGAGGACATGCTGGCCGGGCTGCTGGAGTTCGCCGACGCGATGAGCCTGCGCGTGCCCGAGGAGGGCAGCTCCCGCGCTGTCGAGCGGCTGCGCCAGCACCCGCCGACCGGTACCCAGCCGTCTGTGATCGTGTTCGACGGCGTCGTGGACGTGGAGGCGGT
>DATAYB010000669.1:0-11322 GCA_036272795.1 Pseudonocardia sp. | reverse complement strand
ATGACCCTGGTGATCGTGGCGGCCGGCATCGACGTGTCGGTCGGCAGCCAGCTGATGGTGTGCGGCGTGATCACCGCGCGGCTGCTGGTCGAGGCGCACGTCCCGCTGCTGGTGGCGGTGCTCGTGTCGGTGCTGGTCGGTGCGGTGCTGGGTACGGTGAACGGCGTGCTGATCGCCTGGGGGCGGGTGCACGCGATCATCATCACGTTCGGCACGCTGAACCTGTTCCAGTTCGTCGGCCGGCAGATCTTCGGCTCGCAGACCGTGAACGGCATCCCGTCCACGCTGGACGTGTTCGGCAGGGGCGAGGCGGGCCAGATCGGCGGCCTGCCCTACAGCTTCCTGCTCACCGCGCTGGTCGCGGGCGCCGTCTGGTGGTACCTGCGGCAGACTCCGGGCGGGCGGCACTTCTACGCCATCGGCGGTGACGCGCTGGCCGCCGAGCTGGCCGGCATCCGGGTCCGCCGCCGGGTGCTGCTCACCTACGTGGTGACCGGCGCCCTGGTAGGGCTCGCCGCGGTGTTCACCATCGCCAAGGGCACCACCACGCTGGACCAGAGCATCGGCGCTGGCCAGGAGCTCGCGGTGATCGCCGCCGTGATCATCGGCGGCACGTCGATCATGGGTGGCCGGGGTTCGGTGCTGGGCACGGTGCTCGGGGCGCTGCTGGTGCAGACGGTCAGCTCCGGGGTCACCCAGCTCGGCTGGCCCAGCAACCTGTCCGACCTGTTCGTCGGCGTATTCGTGATCATCGCGGTGGGCACCGACCTGCTGCGCCAGCGCACCAGGAGGGCGGCCCGATGACCAGCACGGCGTCTGCCACGAAGAACGAGCCAGGCGCGCCGGAGAACGGTGGGACCGAGCCCGGCCCGCTGCGCCGGGCGCTGCGCGCCGTGCTGACCAGGCGCGAGCTGCTGCTGGTCATCCTGCTCGTGGTCGTGCTGGTCTGGATGACGCTGCTCGGCTACGGCGGCTACCTGACCGGCCCGTACGACCCCGACTACCTGGCCGGCGCGCTGGTGGACGCGGTCCCGCTGGCGATGCTCGCGCTGGCCGAGCTGCTGGTGATCGTGTCCGGGCGGGGCGGCATCGACCTGTCGATCGGCTCGATCGTCTCCCTCACCGGCATGGTGTTCGGCATCGCCTACGGCACGTGGGGCTGGCCGCTGCCGCTGGCGATCCTGCTGGCGGTGCTCGTCGGCGGGCTGCTCGGCGCGGTGAACGGCGTCCTGGTTGCCTGGCTCGGCTTCCCCGCGCTGATCACGACGCTGGCCACGTACTACGCCTACCGTTCGCTCGCGTTGGTGATCAACAACCAGAAGCCGATCAGCACACCGGACATCCAGGCCCTGTACTCGCTGACCGGCGCGGTGGAGATCCCGGTGATCGGGCACGACATCCCGAACGTGCCGCTCGGTGTGTTCACGTTCCTGGTGCCCACGGTGGTCGTGGTGTGGCTGCTGCTGGCCCGAACCACGTACGGCAGGCGGCTCTTCGCGATCGGCACCAACGACGTGGCGGCCACGTGGTCCGGTGTGCCCGTGGCCCGGACGCGGCTGCTGGCCTACGTGGCTGCCGGGGTGCTGGCCGGCGTGGTCGCGGTGTACGTCACCGGCCAGTTCGCCTCGGCCCGCCCCGACTCGGGTACCAGTGGCAACGGGCTCGCGCTGCCGGCGATCACCATCGCGGTGCTCGGTGGCGTGGCCATCACGGGCGGCATCGGGCGCGTGTCCGGCGTGCTGCTCGCCGCCGTCCTGATCACCTGGCTGGACGCCGGCATCCTGCTGCTGTTCGAGGGCAACGACGGCACCCAGTTCCAGTTGCTCGCGCTCGGTGCGGTGCTCGTGTTCTGCGCGCTGCTCAACGCGTACACGATCCGCCGCTACGGCGGTACGAGGTAGCCCGGCGGGCCGTTCTCCGGCGCGCGTACTCACTCAGGGGCGCTTGCCGCCCCCGCGGTCCGAGCGTGATCATCAGGACCGGAGGGCTGTTCGATCACGGCGAAAACAGCCGTGTGGTCCTGATGATCATCAAAACGCCAGACAGCGCGCGCTAACCCGCGACGGTGTGACACAGGCCATGAAAAAGCCCGGAAGTGCCGTGTGAATAGTGACCTGCGCCGCATCGGATGGCCGAAGCTGAGAGCAACATAAGCGCAAGGTGAGGAAAGTCAAACGATTGGGGGGCTGCAATTGCTCGACGCGCCCGGAGCGGCGCGGGATCCTCGAAGTAACGAGGGAGGGCGAGGACAATGCGAGCCGACGGTGAGCGTTCGCGTCCGTCCCGTGCACAGCGGATCTCGAGCCGGAGGATCCCGAAGCGCGGTACGGACTGGCTTGAGGACGCCGCGGCGTGGGTGCTGGCGTCACTGAGTCTGCTGGGCGCGGCGATGGCACTGATGGTCGGCCTGCAGGTGCACGGCAGCCTGATGGAGCGCGCGGCGCTGGAGTCGACGTCCCGGACGCCGGTGCGCGCGGTCCTGTTGCAGGACGCCCCGGTGGTGCCCGACGCCGACGATCAGCAGACCGGGCCGGTCGTGCAGGTGCCGGTGCGCTGGATCGACACCGACGGCACGGTGCGCTTCGACGACGCGACCATCACCGGATTGCCCCGCGCCGGCGACACGGTGCAGGTGTGGGCAGACAAGTCGCACCACCTGGTACCGGCGCCCACCAACCCCGATGACGCGACCGCGGCGGGCATCGTCGCCGCAGGCATCACGCTGTTCCTGTCTGTCGCCGCGCTGATGGTGGCGTGGTGCGGCGTGCGGCACTTCACCTTCACCCGCAACTACGCCCGCTGGGCGCGCGAGTGGGCGGAGGTCGAGCCGCTGTGGAGTGGTCGCCGACTCGGTGGCAGCCTCTCCTGACCGATTGGCCGATTGGCCCCGTTGGAGTAATGCCGGTACGGAACGTAGCGAATTGCACGGCCGACCGGATGTGACGTGCCCCGGAATTGTCGCCGCTTCGGGTGGAACCGCGGTTCCGAATGCGCCGAATCCCACCTCCTGAGACCACGCCGAACGCATTTCGCGTAACGCACCCCGCCCCCGGCACAGACCGTGTACCCACAACACAGACCGTGCACAGTCTGTGCGGTAGGGGAACGGTCTGTGCGGAGCGGACGGGACGGCGCGAGCCCCGGCCCGGCCCGCGTCGGTGATCCGGGCGGAGCAGGCGGTGTCAGGGGAGGCGGCGTCGGTGGGTCAGGACGGTCTGCAGTAGTACGACCACGGCCAGGAACGCGCCGTTGACCAGGTCGGAGGCCGACGAGCCGTACTCCGACAGGTGCACGCCGATCAGGTTCAGGATGACCGCGAGCAGCAGGACGCCGGACGCAGTCCCCGCCACCGAGCCCGCGCCGCCGGTGAGCAACGTGCCTCCGATGATCACCGCCGCGATCGCGGTCAGCTCGTAGCCGACGCCGATGTTGGTCACGCCGGACTGCAGTCGCGCCGCGTTGAGCAAACCCGCGCCGCCGGCGAGGAGCCCGGACAGCGTGTAGACCAGCGTCTTCGTCCGTGCCACCGGCAGCCCCATCAGCACAGCCGCCTGCTCGTTGCCGCCGATCGCGAACAACGCCTGGCCGAACCGGGTCCGCAGCAGCAGCACCGCGCCACCCGCGAACAGCACCACGGCGGTCAGGATCGGCAGCCAGACGCCGCGGCCGAGCGCGAGCAGCGCCGAGTCCGGTGGCACGAGGTACGTCGTGGAGCCCTCGTTCGACATGGCCTGCAGGAACCCCCTGGCGAACAGCAGCCCGGCGAGCGTGACGATGAACGGCGCCAACCTGGCCCGGGTGATCAACAGGCCCTGCACGGTGCCCAGCGCGCCGCAGCACACCAGCGGCAGCAGCACCGCCACGACCGTGCCACCGTGGTTGACGCCCCACGCCGCCAGCACCCCGCCGAGGGCGAACACCGAGCCGACCGACAGGTCGATGCCGCCGGAGATGATCACGAACGTCATGCCGAGGGCGAGCAACGAGGTGTAGGCGTTGCCGACCAGGATGCTCTGGAAGTTGCCCGCGTCGGCGAAGCCGGGGGAGAACAGGCAGGCCAGCGCCACGACGATGACGAGCACCGCGGTACTGCCCTGCTGCTGGACCCGGGCCAGCAGGCGCTCCCGGGGTGTCTCGACGGCGATGGCGGACGGTCCGGCCGGGTTGTCCTGTGCGCGTGCGGTGTCGATCGGCGGCGTCATCGGGCCGCCCGTCCGCGCGCCGCGTACACCGCCGCGACGATGATCACCGCTTCGACCATCTGCTCGTAGGACGACTTGACGTTGTGCTGGATCAGGGTGGCCTCGATCAGCTGCATGAACAGCGCTCCCGCCGCAGTGCCGAGCACGCGCACCTTGCCGCCGGACAGTGGGGTGCCGCCGACCACCACCGCGGTGATGGCGGCCAGCTCGTAGTCGAGCCCGTAGTTGGCCGGGTCGGCGTAGCCGCCGTGCCCGACGATCAGCACGCCGGCGAACGCGGCCAGCACGCCGGAGATGAGGTACACCGTGAGCAGTACCCGCCGCACCGGCAGGCCGGCGAGCGCGCTGGCCGGCCGGTTGTCGCCGATCGCGGTCAGCTGGCGGCCGAAGGTCGTCCGCCGCACCAGGAACGCCACGAACGCCACCGCCACGGCGGCCAACCAGGCCATCGCGGGCAGGCCGAGCCAGCTCTGCAGGCCCAGCGCGAGGATCGTCGGGTCGTTCACGGGCTTGGCGGTGGCGCCGTTAAGGATCACCGCGAAGCCGCGCAGGCCGATCATCAACGCCAGCGTGGCGACGATCGGCTGAACCCGCGCGAACGCCACCAGACTGCCCCCGACCAGCCCCGACGCGATCCCGCCGAGCACCGCCATGCCGATCGCCGGCCACGGCCCGTAGCCCAGGTACAGCGGGATCAGCGCCGACGCCAGCGCGATGACCGCGCCGACGGACAGGTCGATGCCCTCCGTGCCGATCACCAGCGCCATGCCGAGCGCGACGAGCAGCACGGGCACCGCCTGGAACAGCTGCACCCTCAGGTTGTCGACGCTCAGGAAGTGCGGGGCCAGCGCGGTGTTCACGGCGACCAGCACGACGATCGCGGCGTACACCCCGTAGTCGGCGAGCAGGTGCGTGATCCGGTCCCGGTCGAACCCGACGCCGCGCGGGCTGGCCTCGGTCGTCACGCGCCTGCCTCCGGTGCCGGCGGCGGCCGTTCCGGCTGCGCTGGCGCTTGTCCCGGAGCAGCCGAGGGAGCGGCGGCCAGGGCGGCCAGCAGGGCCGGCTCGGTGACGTCGGCGCCGGTCAGCTCCCCGACCTGGACGCCGTCCTTGAGCACGACCACCCGGTCCGACCCCTCGATCAGCTCCTCGAGATCGGAGGAGATCAGCACGACGGCCAGCCCGTCGGCGGCGAGCTCGTCGATCACGCCCTGCACCTCGGCCTTGGCGCCGACGTCGATGCCCCGGGTCGGCTCGTCGAGCAGCAGCACCTTGGGGTTCAGGCAGAGCCAGCGCGCCAGCATCACCTTCTGCTGGTTGCCGCCGGACAGCTCGCTGACCTTCTGCTCAGGGCTGGACGCGCGGATCCGCAGCCGGTCGATGAAGTAGCGGACGATCTCGTCCTGCTTCGCCCGGTCGACCAGGCCGGCCCGGGAGATCCGGGGCAGCGCGGCGAGCACGATGTTCTCCCGCACCGACAGGTTCGGGATGATGCCCTCGCTCTTGCGGTCCTCCGGCAGCATCACGGCGCCGGCCCGGATGGCGGCCGGGGTCGAGTTGCGCCGCACCGGCGTGCCGGCCACCTCCACCGTGCCGGACTCGGTGTGCAGCGCGCCGACCACAGCTTTCGCGGTCTCGCTGCGCCCGGCGCCAAGCAGCCCGCCGAGGCCGACGACCTCGCCACGGTGCACCTGTAGCGAGACGTCGTGGATGCGGTGGCGGGCGCTGAGCCCCTGGGCGCGCAGCACCGGGGTGGCGTCGGCGCCCTCGCGCGCCGCGTGCTGGGTGCCGAACGCCGTCGTGCCGTGGCGGCGCACGTCGGCAGCATTGCGGCCGAGCATCAGCGAGACGAGCTCGAGCCGGTCCACGTCGGCCATCGCGGACACCTGCACCACCCGGCCGTCCCGCAGCACCGTGACCCGGTCGCAGATCCGGTACAGCTCGTCGAGCCGGTGGCTGACGTAGACGATGCCGATGCCGGCGCTGCGTAGCCGGTCGACCACCTCGAACAGGGTCTCGACCTCCCGCTGCTCCAGCGACGACGTCGGCTCGTCCATCACCACGACGCGCGCGTCGATCTGCACCGCCCTGGCGATGGCGACCATCTGCTGCGCGCCGAGGCCGAGCGAGCGCAGCGGCCTGGTCACGTTCACGCCGACGCCGTAGTCGCGCAGGATCTCGGTGGCCTCGCGGCGCATCCGGGCCCCGTCGACCAGCCCGAACCGCCGAGGCTCCCGGTTCAGGAACAGGTTGCGGGCCACGCTCATCAGCGGGATGAGGTTGACCTCCTGATAGATCGTCGAGATGCCGGCCAGCTGCGCGTCCAGCGGCCGCGCGAAGGACGCGGGCTGGCCCAGGTAGCGCAGCTCGCCGGAGTCGGGCCGGTACACGCCGGTCGCCACCTTGATCAGCGTGGACTTGCCGGCCCCGTTCTCGCCGACCAGCGCGTGCACCTCGCCGGCGCGCAGCTCGAAGTCGACCTCCCGCAGTGCGTGCACCCCGGGGAACCGCTTGGACACGCCACGGACTTCCAGGATGGGTTGTGAGTGGTATTGGTCGCTCGAGCGACCAATACCACTCACAGGGTCCGGGCTCAGTAGACGTCCCCGTTCTTCAGGGCGTCGGCGGCGTTGGCCGAGGTGAAGTGGTGGTCACTGATGATCACCTTCGTCGGCACCCCGGCGCCGTAGAACTTCTGCAGGCTCTGGAACGCCAGCGGGCCGAACCGCGGGTTGGTCTCCACGTCCGCCACCATCACACCGCTCGCCACGTTCTGCACGCATTGCTGGGTGCCGTCGATGGCGACGACCTTGATGTCCTTGCCCGGTGTCTTGCCGGCGGCCTTGATCGCCTGGATCGCGCCGAGCGCCATGGTGTCGTTCTGCGCGTAGGCGCCGGTGATGTCCGGGTTGCTCTGCAGGATCTGCTCCATCACCTTCTGTCCGGTGGCCTGGTCGAAGTTCGCGGTCTGCGACGCCACGATCTTGATGTTCGGGTACTTGGCGGCGAGCTCCTGGTTGAAGCCGTTGGTGCGGTCGGTCGCCACGTTGTTGCCCGAGGTGCCCTGCAGTACGGCGACGTTGCCCTGGCCGTTCAGCGCGGCGCCAAGGTCGTCGGCGGCGATCTTCGCCTGGCCGAGGAAGTCCGAGCCGATGAAGCCGATGAAGTCGCTGCACGCGGTGCCGTTGACCGTGCGGTCGATGGTCAGCACCGGGATGTGCTTGGCCTTGGCCGCCGCGAACGCCGGGGCCAGGCCGTCGGAGTTCTCCGGTGCCACGATCAGCACCTGCGCGCCCTGGGCGATCATGTCCTGGATGTCGGTGTTCTGCTGCGGCACGTTGGCGTTGGCGTTGCGCTGGATCAGCTTGATGCCCAGCTTGGTGGCCTCGTCGGTGATCGACTGCGTCTCGGTGGCGCGGAACGGGTTGCTGGTGGACTCCGACTGGGAGAAGCCCACGGTCGCCTTGGTCAGGTCCAGCGGGGGAGCGCCGTACTGGGCGGCGGTGCACAGCGGGCCGCTCGCGCCGGAGCCGGACACCTCCTGCTGGCCACCGCCCCCGGCGCCGCCGGCCGGTGCGGGGCTCTCGGCGCTCTTCGCGCAGCCGGCGGCGAGCAGCGCGGCGGCGAGCACGCACCCCAGCAGCGCGGCCGTCCTCGGGCCTCGGCGGTGGTCGGTCAGGACCATTCGGAGTCAACTCCTTCAGGTGTGGGTGCGCGGGGCGACCGGTGGCCGGGCCGGGATGGGTGGGCGGCGGTGACCGGGTGGCCGCCGCGCACCGTGGCGACACACAGAACGGCCGGTGGCGATCCGCCGGGGCCGAGTTGAGGTGGAGTGGTGGAGTATTTTTTACATCGTTGGTACAACGTTGTAAAGACGCTTTACGTGGGGCAAACTCCGATCCTCGGGCCGCCACCGCCCGGCCGCCCACCTGCTCGGACACCGTTCGGACACGGCTCGGCTACCGCTCTGATACGGAGGGACATGGCCGTCACGCTCAAGGACGTGGCCAGCCTGGCCGGCGTCTCGGTCAAGACCGTGTCCAACGTCGTCAACGGGTACGCGTTCGTGAAGGCCGACAACCGCCGCCGGGTCGAGGAGGCGCTGGCCGCCACCGGCTACCGGCCGAACGTGGGCGCCCGGAACCTGCGCAGGGGCCGCACCGGGTTCATCGCGCTGATGGTGCCCGAGCTGAGCGTGCCGTACTTCGCCGAGCTGACCGCGCTGGTGATCACCGCCGCGCAGCGCCACGACTGGAACGTGCTGATCGAGCAGACGCAGGGCACCCGGGAACGCGAGCAGTCCAGCCTCGCCTCGCTGGGCCCGCACCTGATCGACGGCGCGATCGTCAGCCCGGAGGCACTCGAGGCCGACGACCTGCGCCGGCTCGGGCCGGGGGTGCCGCTGGTGATGCTCGGCGAGCACGCGGTGGACTTCCCGATCGACCGGGTGGCCATCGACAACGTGCGGGCCGCCCGGGAGGCCGTCGGACACCTCGCCGGGCTGGGCAGGCGGCGGATCGCGGCGATCGGGGCGAACCCGCACCGAGGTACCGCCGCGCTGCGCCTCACCGGCTACCGCGCCGCGCTGGCCGACGCAGGGCTACCCGAGGACGAGACGCTGGTCGCACCCGTGCTCAACTACCACCGCCGGGACGGCGCGCAGGCGATGGCCGCACTGCTGGACGGGCCGGCACCGCCGGACGCGGTGTTCTGCTTCAACGACCTGCTGGCCATCGGCGCGCTGCGGGCGGCCGCCGAGCGGGGCCTGCGGGTGCCGGCCGACCTCGCCGTCGTCGGCTTCGACGGCACCGAGGAGAGCGCGTACAGCCTGCCCTCACTGACCACCGTCGCACCCGACAAGTCGGCCATCGCGGCGCGGGCCGTCGAACTGATCCACCGCCGCGTCAGCGGCACCGAGCCTGCGCCGCCGAGGGACGTGGAGACGCCGTTCGCGCTGCGGGTCAGGGAGAGCACCGCCGGCTGACCGGTTCCCGCGTCCAGGACGCAATTGCACGGCTCGCCTACACTGGCGCCGTGCCGACCCGCCACAATGCCGCTCGATCCGTCGCTCGGCCCGTCGAACGAAGCGTCCGCACGCGGCGAGGTGCGGCCGCGGTCGAGCAGGCCATTTCTGATGCTGTCCTGTCTGAATTGGCTGAGGTTGGATTCGGTCGACTCACCTTTGACAGCGTCGCCGAGCGTGCGGGCACTGGCAAGAGTCCGTTATACCGGCGGTGGCCCGACACGACGTCTCTGGTGGTAGACACGCTGGAGAAGCTACGGGCCGAGCCGGAAGAATACGTGCGAACCGGAAACCTCCGTGAGGACCTGATCGGGTTCACCCACCATATGACTGAAACACAGAGAGGCCTCAAGGGCAACGCGTTCCGGAGCCTGATAGGGGAAGCGTATCGTTATCCGGAATTGTTGTCTCGCTTCAAGTCAGAGGTTTTCCAGCCGATCCTCGACGCGTTGAACGAACTGCTGCGCGACGCGGCTGAGAGCGGTGAGATCTCGTCGGATCGCTTGACTCCTGTCGTGCTCGAGGTGCTTCACGCACTGATTATCAAGCGCACGCTGCTCGACACTCACGACCTGACGGAGAAAGACATCACTGAGATGATCGACGAGGTACTGCTGCCTCTCCTCACCAGGTGAGGCACGCCTATCTGGCGTTCTCGAGAGCGCGTGCGATCTGTTCGGCCGGTGGTGGACGACATGCCGGCGCTCGTCGTCCACCACCGGCTCTCACGATCGGGCTCTGGGTCAGCTTTTGCCGTTGGTGTCCGGGCGGCTGAGCAGCCATCCCATCGGCCCGGCGAGTTCCTCCGCCGCCTCCGGCCCCCAAGACTGCCTCGGGTAGGGCAGCGGCTCGGGCTTGTCGGCGACGATGCCACCGGCGACGGTCCAGACGTGTTCCAGACCGTCCGGGCGGGTGAACAGCGAGCGGTCGCCGACCAGCACGTCGTGGATCAGCCGGGTGTACGCCGGCAGCGGGTCGGCGCCGTCGACCGCGGCCAGTGGCAACTCGGTGTGGGCGGTACCCAGGTCGTCTGTCGCACCCGGCCGCTTGACGACCAGCGACAGGGCGAGGCCGCCCGTACCGGCCAGGTCGAAGGTCAGCACGTTGCCCATCTCCGGCAGGTCGTGCACGGCCTGGTCAGGCTCGCGGAACACCAGGCTGACCACCTGGCGCGACTGGGCGAGCTGCTTGCCGGTGCGCAGCAGGAACGGCACGCCGCGCCAGCGGTCGGTGTCGACCCAGAGCCGGGCGGCCACGAAGGTCTCGGTGCGAGAGTCGTCGGGCACCCCCTCGATGTCGCGGTAGCCTTCGAACTGCCCGAAGACGACATCGTCGCTGGTCAGCGGGCGGAAGCAACCGATCACGTCCTCGCGGGCCGCCGCCAGGTCCTCCGCGTTCAGGCTGGCGGGCGGCTCCATGGCCACCTCCGCCGCGACCTGGAACAGGTGGGTGACGATCATGTCGAGCATCGCGCCGGTGCCATCGTAGAACGAGGCGCGGTTGGCGACGTCGAGCGTCTCGGGGACGTCGATCTGCACCTCGGCGACGTGCTTGGCATCCCACACGCCGCTGAACAGGCCGTTGGCGAACCGGACCACGTGCAGGTCCTGGGTCGCCTCCTTGCCGAGGAAGTGGTCGATCCGGAACACCTGGGACTCGTCGAGCACCTTGTGCACGGCGTCGTTGAGCTCCTGGAACGTGCTCATCGAGGTTCCGAACGGCTTCTCGAACACCACGCGGGAGCGCTCGGCGAGGCCGTGCTCGCCGAGGGCCTGGGTGAGTGAGCCGAACGCGTTGGGCGGCACCGCCAGGTAGTGCACCCGCTGGGCGTCGGCGCCCAGCTCGCGTTCGGCGTCCGCGATCACGTCGAGGAGGTGGCCGGGGTCGTCCGCCGCGAAGCCGCCGCCGGCGAAGCGGAGGCGCGTGCGGAACTCGTCCCACGGCCCCTCGTCGGGGTGCGGGCCGAACTCGGTGAGTGCGTCGAACACGCGCTGTTGGAAGTTCTCATGGCTGACGTCGCCACGGCCGTTTCCGATCAGGCGCCAGTCCGGCGGCAGCAGGTTCTCCATCGCCAGCCGGTAGAAGGCGGGCAGCACCA
>DATAYB010000668.1:0-6390 GCA_036272795.1 Pseudonocardia sp. | reverse complement strand
GTCCACCTTCCGAGTGGACTCGCCGAACTCGTCACGACTACGTCGCGGGATCAGCTTGACCTGGTGAAGACAGCGAGTAACCATTACTCTGCGTATTGATCTCAGGTTCCCCGTGGCTCTCCCATACCGGCTGACGGGGCGAACGAATGGAGAACCGTCACATGGGCGACTACGCCAAGGCGCTTGGAGCCAAGCTCCGAGGAATCCGCCAGCAGCAGGGCCTGTCGCTGCACGGCGTCGAACAGAAGTCGGGAGGCCGGTGGAAGGCCGTCGTCGTCGGCTCCTACGAGCGTGGCGACCGTGCCGTTACCGTGCAGAAACTCGCCGAGCTCGCTGACTTCTACGGCGTTCCGGTCGCCGAGTTGCTGCCGGAGGGCCGCGTGCCGTCGGGCGCCGAACCGGCCACGAAGATCGTCATCAACCTGGAGCGGTTGCAGCAGCTGCCCGCGGAAAAGGTCGGACCCCTTGCCCGCTACGCCGCGACGATCCAGAGCCAGCGTGGTGACTACAACGGCAAGGTGCTGTCCATCCGGACCGAGGACCTGCGCTCCCTGGCGATCATCTACGACATGACACCCGGCGAGCTCACCGAGCAGCTCGTCGACTGGGGGGTGCTGCCCCCCGAAGCCCGCCCGGTACGCGAGGACTGACCACCCCGTTGCCGGCGTCCCTGACGTCGGCAACGGCGTGGCCGCGCGCTGGTTCGACTTGTCAGGGGAAATAGACACGACGAGTGCCACCTGTCGCGTCAAGTGGCCACGACAGGTGGGACTAGAGCTCGGGGTCGGCTGCCGGGTCGCTGGGGGCGGCGGTCGGCGCCAGGCCGGGGCGGAGGTGGTCGGCGATGTCGGAGATCCGGCCGAGGACGCCGTTCACGAAGCGTGGCGAGTCGTCGGTGGACAGGGTCCTGGCCAGCTCGACCGCCTCGGTGATCGCCACCGGATCGTCGATCTCGTCGACCCAGAGCAGCTCGTAGAGGCCGATGCGCAGCAGGACGCGGTCGACGGCCGGCATGCGCGCCACCGACCAGCCCTCGGAGTGCTCTGTGAGCAGCTGGTCGATCCGCTCGCGGCGTTCCACGACGCCCTCGACCAGCAGCGCCGCATAGTCCGACACCGGCGGCGCATCCGCCGTGTCCTGCCGTTCCTTGAGCACCACCAGCGGGTCCGCGCCGCGCGCCTCGGACTCGAAGAGGATGTCCAGCGCCCGCTTACGCGCCTTCGTGCGTGCCCTCATGCGAGGTCACCGAGGTCGATCCTGCTGGCCACTACCGGTACATCCCCTTCAGCTGCCCGGGCCCGCGCACTACAGCGCGAGCAGCTCCTTACCGGTGAGGGTGAGCAGCTCGGCGCCGTCGGGGCGAACCACGAGCGTGTCTTCGATTCGGACACCACCCCGGCCGGCGAGATAGACGCCGGGCTCGACGGTGACCGCCATGCCGGAGACCAGCGTACCGGCGCCGGTGGCCGAGAGTGCCGGTGCCTCGTGGATTTCGAGGCCGACGCCGTGCCCGAGGCCGTGTGGGAACTCCGCGCCCCGGCCGCCATCGGTGATCACGTCCCGGGCGGCGGCGTCCACCGAGGACACCTCGACGCCGACGGCGAGCGCCGCCGTTGCGGCCGCCTGTGCCTCCGCGACCAGGGCATACAGCTCGCGCTGCCAGTCCGCCGGAGCGCCGAGCACCACGGTCCGCGTCATGTCGGAGCGGTAGCCGGCGCGCAGTGCACCGAAGTCCATCTTGACCAGGTCGCCACCGGCCAGCACGGCGTCGGTCGGCTGGTGGTGCGGGATCGCCGAGTTCGCGCCGGCCGCGACGATCGTGTCGAACGAGGGGCCGTCCGCGCCGTGCTGGCGCATCCGCAGCTCCAGCTCGGCGGCGACCTCCCGCTCGGTGCGCCCCGGCCGCAGCCCACCGGCGGCGATCAGGTCGGCGAGCGCCGCGTCGGCCGCCGCGCAGGCCGCGCGCAACGCCTCGATCTCCGCCTCGTCCTTCACCGCCCGCAGCCGCTGCACCAGGTCGGGCGCGCGGGTGAGCTCCAGCCCGGCGCCGGTCGTATCGGTGCCGATCTCGCTGGCCACCTCGAGCAGTGCGGCGTGCGCGTCCACCGTCACGTGGCCCGACTCGAAGCCCAGCCGGCGGACCCCGTCCGCGCCGGCGGCGGCCACCAGGGTGCGGTCACAGGCACGCTCGATCACCCGCTGCACGTCCGGCGCCTCGACGGCGGCCTGCGCCGTGTAGCGCCCGTCGGTGGCCAGCCGGGTACCCCGCTCCCCGTCGGCGAGCACCAGCAGCGCGGCGTTCGAGCCGGTGAAGCCGCTCAGGTAGCGCACGTTCACCAGGTCGGTGACGAGCAGGGCTTCCAGTTCGGCGGCGCGCAGCAGCTCACGCAGCGCGCCCCGGCGGGCGGCGGGTGTCATCCGCCCAGGGTATGCCCCGGGGTGTGCTCGTTCACTGCCCGTCGTCGGCGCGGTCGGTGCCCGCTCAGTGCCCGTTGAGCAGCGTGGCCGCGTGGTCGGGCACGGAGGTGAACATGTCCCGGGGCGGGCGCTGGTAGCCGCGCTGCGGTGGGCGCGCCGGCAGCGTCAGCTTCGGGGCGTCCACGTGCTTGAACGGCACGCTGGACAGCAGATGGGCGATCATGTTGAGCCGGGCCCTGCGCTTGTCCTCGGCCTCCACCACCGCCCAGGGCGCCGAGGCGGTGTCGGTGTGGAAGAACATCTCGTCCTTGGCACGGGAGTAGTCCTCCCACCTGGTGACCGACTCCAGGTCCATCGGCGAGAGCTTCCAGCGCCGCATCGGGTCGTTCAACCGGCCCTCGAAGCGCCGCTCCTGCTCGGAGTCGCTGACCGAGAACCAGTACTTGCGCAGCATCAGGCCGTCCTCGACCAGCAGCTTCTCGAGCACCGGCGTCTGGTGCAGGAACCGGCTGTACTCCTCCTCCGTGCAGAACTTCATCACTCGCTCGACGCCGGCGCGGTTGTACCAGCTGCGGTCGAACAGCACGATCTCGCCGGCCGCGGGCAGGTGCTCGATATAGCGCTGGTAGTACCACTGGCCGCGCTGCCGATCCGTCGGTGCCGGCAGCGCGACGATCTTGCAGACACGGGGGTTCAGGAACTCCGAGACCCGCTGGATCGCGCCGCCCTTGCCCGCCGCGTCCCGCCCCTCGAAGATCACCACGAGCCGGGCACCGCTGGTGCGCACCCACTCCTGCATCTCGACGAGCTGACCCTGCAACCGGAACAGCTCGGTCTCGTAGACCTTCTTCGGTACCCGGGGCTGCACCTCGGTGTCGCCACCAGGCTCGTGCCCGTGCGACTTCTTGCCCGACTTACCCATGGTGCGCCACCTCGCCGTCGATACCCGCCCGAACCACCCGCCCGAACCGCCAGTGAATCACCGCCGAACGGTGGCTGTACCACCGGCGTGTGGCAGGTAACCACGCGGCGGCCGCCGACGCGTCCACCAAGCGGGGTGTTGCGCAAACAGAACCGCCAGGTGGTTACCCATAGGCTGATCGGCATGAGTGACGGGGTGTACTTCCGGCAGGTGCTGTCGGGGCGGGACTTCGCGGTCGGCAACCCGATCGCCACGCAGATGGTCAACTTCTCCTACTTCATCGGCGACGAGGCGAGCCGCGAAGCGGTAGTGGTCGACCCGGCGTACGCCCCTGGCCAGCTGCTCGACCTGCTCGCCGCCGACGACATGCGGCTGACCGGCGTGCTGGTCACCCACCACCACCCGGACCACGTCGGCGGCGACCTGATGGGCAACCCACTGGCCGGGCTCGCCGACCTGCTCGGCCGCGCGCCCGTCCCGGTGCACGTCAACAGCAACGAGGCGGAGTGGGTACGGCGCACCACCGGCGTGTCCGCGACCGACCTCACCTCGCACGACCATGACGACGAGGTGTTGGTCGGCCAGGTCCCGATCCGGCTGCTGCACACCCCGGGCACACGCCGGGCAGCCAGTGCTTCCTGGTCGACGGCAAGCTCGTCGCCGGTGACACGCTGTTCCTGCAGGGCTGCGGGCGCACCGACTTCCCCGGCGGCGACCCGGACGCGATGTACACCAGCCTGCGCCAGCTCGCCGAGCTGACCGGCGACCCCGTGGTCCACCCCGGGCACCAGTACTCGGCCGAGCCGAAGGCGCCGCTGTCCGAGGTACGGCGGACCAACATGGTCTACCGGGCGAACTCGCTGGAGCAGTTCCGTTCGATGTTCGGCTGAGTCCTGGGCGCTGAGTCCTGGGCGCTGAGTCCTGGGCGCTACGCCGTGGCGCTACGCCGTGGCGCTGACCGGGGCTCAGGCCGGCGCCCGACCGCGCTCAGGCCGGCGCCCCACCCACCGCACAGACCGTTCCCCCACAGCACAGACTGTGCACAGTCTGTGCTGTGGGTAGACGGTCTGTGCGGCGGCGGTGCTGTGGGTAGACGTCTATGCGGCGGTGGCCGGGGGCGCGGCTACGTGTTGGTGGCCTGCTCGGCGATCCAGCGCAGCGCGAGCGGGTAGCCCGCGACGCCGAGCCCGATGATCACGCCCGTGGCCACCTCGCTGATGAAGCTGTGGTGGCGGAACTGCTCACGCTTGTGCACGTTGCTGATGTGCACCTCGATCAGGGGTGCGGTGAGCGACGCGCAGGCGTCCCGCACGGCGACCGAGTAGTGCGTCCAGGCACCGGCGTTGAGCACCACCGGGGTCTGGGTGTCGGCGGCCCCGTGCAGCCAACCGAGCATCTCGCCCTCGTGGTCGGTCTGCCGGACCTCGACCGCCAGCCCCAGCTCGGCGCCGCTGCGCACGCACAGCTCGGCCAGGTCGGCGTGCGTGGTCGCGCCGTAGATCAAGGGCTCGCGGGTGCCGAGCCGACCCAGGTTCGGGCCGTTGAGCACGAGTGCCGGCCGGCTCATCGGGCGGGCCCGGCGGTGTACGCGGCGGTGAGCAGCTCGGGGCTCGGCCCGTCGAGACGGCCCGGCCTGGCCAGCCCGTCCAGCACGACGAAGCGCAGCTTGCCGGCCTTGACCTTCTTGTCCAGCTTCATCGTCTCGAGCAGCTCTGGCAGCGCGTCAGCCGGGTAGCTGACCGGCAGGCCGATCGCCTCGAGCAGGGCGCGGTGCCGGTCGGCGGTCTCGTCGTCCAGCCTGCCGGCGGCGCGGGCCAGCTCGGCGGCGAACACGAGGCCCACACTCACCGCGTCCCCGTGGCGCCAGCGGTAGTCCTCCCGGCGCTCGATGGCGTGTGCCAGCGTGTGCCCGTAGTTGAGGACCTCGCGCAGGTCGGACTCGCGCAGGTCGGCGGACACCACATCGGCCTTGACCTGGATCTTGCGCCGGACCAGCTCAGGCAGCACGTCGCCGGCCGGGTCGACGGCGGCGGCCGGGTCGGCCTCGATCAGGTCGAGGATCACCGGGTCCGCGATGAAGCCGCCCTTGACGATCTCCGCCATGCCGGGGCGCAGCTCGGCGGCCGGCAGGGTGTGCAGGGTGTCGAGGTCGACGAGCACGGCGGCCGGCTCGTAGAAGGCGCCGACCAGGTTCTTGCCGGCGGCGGTGTTGATGCCGGTCTTGCCGCCGACCGCCGCGTCGACCATGCCCAGCAGCGTCGTCGGCACCTGGACCAGCCGCACTCCCCGCATCCAGGTCGCCGCGACGAACCCGGCCAGGTCGGTCACCGCGCCGCCGCCGAGCCCGATCACCGCGTCGCCGCGCGTGAGGCCGACCTGGCCGCAGACGTCCCAGCAGAAGCCGAGCACGCCCAGGGTCTTGGCGTCCTCGGCGTCCGGCACCTCGGCGCGGTGCGCGTCGATGCCGGCGTCGGCCAGCTGGGCGCGCAGCTCCTCGGCGCGCTGCGCCAGTGGCGCCTGGTGCAGGATCACGGTGCGGGTGGCCCCGCCGAGCGCGGCGCGCAGCTCCCCCTCCGGGATGCCGCGCCCGATGATCACGTCGTACGGCCGGTCCGCGCTCACCCGGATCCGGGAGGCGCTGGCGTTCGCGCCGGTCATGACGCGGCCGCCGGCAGGGCGCTCAGTACGTCGGCGAGCACGTCCGCCGGCTCCCGGCCACTGGTCGACACGGTGGCGCTGGCAACCGACTCGTAGACCGGCCGCCGCTCGGTGAGTAGCTGACGCAGGTGCGCCCTCGGGTTCGGCAGGAGCCACGGGTGCAGCGGCAGCAGCCCCTCGCGGCGCAGCAGGTTGTCGAGGTCCACGTCGAGGAAGACCACTGCGCGGCCGGCGAGCAGCTCCGCCGCGCCGGGTGCGGTCGGCGTGCCGCCGCCGAGTGCGAGCACACCGCCGAAGCTGCCCAGCACACCGCGCAGCGCCTCGACCTCGAGCTCCTGGAACCGCTCCCGGCCGAGCTCGACAACCAGCTCGCCCGCCTCGAGGCCGTGCGC
>DATAYB010000667.1:0-11972 GCA_036272795.1 Pseudonocardia sp. | reverse complement strand
GTCTCGTAGGTGCTGTGGCTGCCGGTGAGCCGAGGCAGGTAGTCGAAGCAGAAGTCGTTGTCTGGCGTCGCCGCCTCGCCCCAGTACGCCTTGAGCAGGCTGACCAGGTACGCGCGGGTCTCGGCCCAGAATCCCTTGTCGGTGCGCTCCGCCTCGACGAAGCCGTCCAGGTCGGCGTTGCTGTGCGCGTGCGGCATCGGGATGTAGCCCGGCAGCAGGTCGAACAGCGTCGGGATGTCGGTGGAGCCCTGGATGGAGGCGTGTCCGCGCAGCGCCAGGATGCCGCCGCCGGGCCGGCCGATGTTGCCGAGCAGGGTCTGCAGGATCGACGCCGCGCGGATGTACTGCACGCCGGTCGTGTGCTGGGTCCAGCCGACCGAGTACACGATCGACGTGGTTCGCTCACGCCCGGAGTTGGCGGTGACCAGTTCGCAGATCCGTTCGAAGTCCGCCACCGACATGCCGCAGATCTCCGCGACCGTCTCCGGGGTGTAGCGGGCGTAGTGCCGTTTGAGGATCTGGAACACGCAGCGAGGGTCGGTGAGGGTGTCGTCGCGGGGGGCGTCCGTGGGCACGTGTGCCCCGCCGGAGCCGTGCGCCTCGCCGCGCGCTGCCTCGCGGACCTCGTCGCTCGCCCGGTACCGGTCGTTGCCCACCTGTTCCCGCTGGCCGGACGCGGCTTGTATCTCGGTGTCGCGGTAGGTCCAGGTGTGGAAGTCGTAGGTGTGGCCGTCCCGGTCGAGCCCGGAGAACACTCCGTCCAGGTCCTCGGTGTCCTGATAGTCCTCGGAGATCAGGTTGGCGGCGTTGGTGTAGGCCAACACGTACTCCCGGAAGTACCTCTCCTCGCGCAGGACGTGGTTGATGATCCCGCCGAGGAACGCGATGTCGGATCCGGCGCGTAGCGGTACGTGCAGGTCCGCGAGTGCGCTGGTCCGGGTGAACCGGGGGTCGACGTGGATGATCGTCGCGCCGCGCGCCTTCGCCTCGGTGACCCACTGGAAGGCCACCGGATGGCACTCGGCCATGTTGGAGCCCTCGATCAGGATGCAGTCGGAGTTGACTAGGTCGGCGGGAAACGTGGTGGCGCCGCCACGCCCGAAGCTAGTTCCCAGACCGGGAACGGTCGCGGAGTGTCAAATGCGCGCCTGGTTCTCGATCTGAATGGCACCCAGCGCGGTGAACAGCTTCTTGATCAGATAGTTCTCTTCGTTGTCCAAGGTCGCGCCACCGAGGCTGGCGAACCCCATCGTGCGGCGGGTGCGCCGGCCGTCAACCTCCCATTGCCAGCCGTCGCGGCGGGAGCTCAGCACGCGGTCCGCGATCATGTCCATCGCGGTGTCCAGGTCCAGGTCCTCCCAGTCGGTGCCGTACGGGCGGCGGTAGCGGACCCGGTGCTCGCGGGCAGGACCGGTGGTCAGCTGCAGGCTGGACGACCCGCGTGGACACAGCCTGCCTCGGCTCACCGGCGAGTCCGGGTCGCCCTCAATGTGGGTGACCTGCTCGTCGCGCACGTACACGTTCTGCCCGCAGCCGACCGCGCAGAACGGGCAGATGGACTTCACAACCCGGTCCGCCTGCGCGGTCCTCGGCTGCAGGTTCGCGCTGACCCGGCTCTGCGCTGCCGCGGCCCGGCCCAGCTTGTCCGCGCCCGCGAGCTGCCGGTACACCGGCCACGAGCTGATCCAGTCACGCGGATTCACGGGCGGGTCCCTTCGCGCCGTACGTGTACTCCAGGAAGCCCTCGAGCTGGGGCCACTGGTTGTGGTTGGCGGTCACCGGGGCTCGGGATGTCGCCGCTGTCCTGGACGGTTGCCACAGAGGACTCCTCACGTTGCCGGAAGCGGGCTACCCGGTACGGGGATCGGGAAACGCCGAGGCCCCGGTCAGGTGGTCCGCCGAGGAATACCCGATCTCGGCGGGGCCGACCGACGAGCGGACTTTGAACGGACAGTTGATCTTCACGACCTTGTCCGCGGTGGAGCCGGTGCCTCAGGTTGAGCCGCGCGGGTTTGCCGCCCCATGAGTAGGTACGAGGTGGTGGTTGCCATCCGGGGTGCGCCGGGTGTGGCCGACCCGGGCCAGCCGCTGCAGCAGCGGCACCGCGACTCTGCGACTGGTGCGTAGGGCCTGACGTGCCTCGCTGAGGGTGAACTCCCGGTCCCCGAGCCCGGCGAGCACTCGCACCGCCGCGTGTTCGGCGCCGGGCAACAGGTAGATCCCGTCCGCGATCCGGGTCAGCTCGTTGGCCCGGACGAGCGCGGCGAGCTCCTTACCGCCCAGGCCGAGCTCGGTCAGCCGGCTGGCTTCTGGGGCGGCGAATGGGTTGTCCGCGAGTTCGGTGCGGATGGTGTCCAGAGCTTCCCGCAGGACCGCCGGCAGGCCGTCGTGCACCGCGTCGGCGCGGTACACCCGGCCGTCGCGCACGATCAGCCGCGCGGCGGCCGGGTCCACCGTGAGCAGGATCTCGACCAGGCGCCCCTCGGGCAGTTCCAGCTCGCGCCGGGCGGCCCCGACAGGCAGGCCGGGGTCGAGGGGGACCTGCCTGTCGTGGTCGAGAACCGACGCCAGCAGCCGTGTGGCCAGCTCACCGGCCCGGCCTCGATCCATCAACCAGTCACCGACGCCCAGTACGTCGTCGCCCTCGGCGGGCGCTCCGCCCCCCATCGCGGCGAGCTCGGCGCGGCGCACGATCCCCCGCCGCAGCACCTCCCCGGCCGGGTCCGGCCCAGTGGGCAGCCCGGCCAGCATCTCGGCCCGGCGTGCGCCGGCACCTCGCCGGGTCAGCTCCGGTGGGCGCACGTCGAGCACGGTCAGCCCGGCGGCGATACGCCGGCGACCGGTGTCCCGCAGCAGTCCTCGGTCGCCGATGCGCAGTGGCAGCGGCGTCCGCAGGGTCAACCGCGCATGCGCCGCGCCGAGCGGCCGCAGCATCACCGGGACCCCCGCGGCGCCGATGTGCAGGCTCAGCTGCCGGGGCAGTTCGTCGGCGTCGGCTGGGGAGTGGGCTCTGCGCAGGCGCACGTCGACGACCGTGCTGCTCAGCCAGGCGCCGGGGGTGACGAGCACGTCGCCTCGCCCGACCGCCTCGCGGGGCAGTCCGCGCAGGTTGACCGCCACCCTGGCCACCCCGGTCGCGAGCGGCACCGGCTCGCCGAGGCTCTGCAGCCCGCGCACGGTGAACCGGCGGCCGCCGGGCTGCAGTTCGAGCTCGTCGTCGACCGCGAGCCGACCGGCCGGCAAGGTGCCGGTGACCACGGTGCCGGCCCCCCGGATGGTGAATGCCCGGTCCACCCACAGCCGCACGTCGGAATCCGGGGCCGGTACCGGCAGCCGAGCGGCCAGCTCGGCGAGTGTAATGCGGAGTTCGTCGAGACCGGCCCCGGTCACGGCCGACACACAGACCGACGGCAACCGCCCGAGCCCGCTGGCGGCCAGGTGTTCCTGAGCCTCCTCGAGGGCCAGCTCGGGCTCCATCAGATCGCTTCGGGTGACGACCAGCACCCCGTGACCGGTGCCCAGCGCGGTGAGCGCGTCGAGGTGCTCGGCGGACTGCGGCATCCAGCCCTCGTCGGCGGCCACCACGAACATCACGGCGGGTACCGGGCCGACGCCGGCCAGCATCGTGTCCACGAAGCGCTCGTGGCCCGGGACGTCCACGAAGGCCACCGTGCCGCCACCGGGCAGTTCGGTCCAGGCGTAGCCGAGGTCGATCGTCATACCGCGGCGCCGTTCCTCCGCCCAGCGGTCCGGCTCCATCCCGGTCAGGGCCCTGACCAGCGTCGACTTTCCGTGGTCGACGTGTCCGGCGGTGGCGATGACCTGCATCGGCCGTTCACCCCTCGCTCGTCGGCCGCGCGATCGCACACACCGCCGTATACAACGCCTCGTCGGCGTCCTCCGGTAGCGCGCGCAGGTCGAGCAGGCACCGGCCGGAGTCCACGCGGCCGAGTACCGAGGGGCGGCCCACGCGCAGCGCGGCCGCGTACCGAGGCGGCAGCGACACCGCGGCGCTAGGCAACATGACACCCGGTGCCCCGCCGCCGCCGACCGTGGCCTCGGACGCAACCGCGGTGGCGTCCAACCCGGCCCGAACT
The DNA here is from genome assembly GCA_036272795.1 of Pseudonocardia sp. Taxonomy (GTDB): domain Bacteria; phylum Actinomycetota; class Actinomycetes; order Mycobacteriales; family Pseudonocardiaceae; genus Pseudonocardia. Next base: position 7,875 of record DATAYB010000667.1, on the reverse strand, counting down.
AGCCGCCCGGCCAGTGCCTCGGCCCGCCGGGCGAGCGCCGAGGGCGGCGCGTGCAGGGCAGCTGTCGTCGGGGTCGGCGGGCCGGCCAACGTCGCCTCCAGCGCGGCCAGAGTGATCTTGTCTACCCGCAGCGCCCGGGCCAGCGGATGCCGTCGCAACCGTTGCACCAGCTCGGCGCCCGCCCCCGGCGAGCCGAGCAGCAGGCCGGCCTGCGGACCGCCGAGCAGCTTGTCACCCGAGGCTGTGACCAGGGTTGCCCCGTCACCGAGGGCGGTAGCGGCGTCCGGTTCGTCGGGCAGCAACGGTTCCCTGGCCAGCAGGCCGGAACCGATGTCCACCACGAGCGGCGGGCCCAGTGTGCTCAGCTCGGCCACCGTCACCGACGAGGTGAATCCCGTGATCTGGAAGTTGGACGGGTGCACCTTGAGCACGAACCCGGTCCGTGCCCCGATCACGTCGGCATAGTCCACCAGCCGGACCCGGTTCGTGGTACCGACCTCACGCAGCCGGGCGCCGGTGGCGGCCAGCAGATCGGGAATGCGAAACCCGTCGCCGATCTCCACCAACTCGCCGCGGGCGATCACGATCTCCGGGGTGTCGGTGGCCGGGCCGGCGAGCGCGGTCGCCACCAGGGCGAGTGCCGCGGCGCCGTTGTTGACCACGTGCACGTCCCCCGCCGAGGGGACCGCCGTGGCCAGCGCGGTCAGCGCGCCGCGACCCCGTCTGCCTCGGGCGCCGGTAGCCAGGTCGAGCTCGACGTCGCAGCTCCCGGCGGCCACCCCGATCGCCGCGACAGCGGCCTCGGACAGCACGGCCCGGCCCAGGTTCGTGTGCAGCAGCACCCCGGTCGCGTTGAGTACGGGGGTGATGCTGACGGCCGCGGTCGTGGGCAGGGCTGCGAGGGCGGCGTCCACGATCCGTTCCGGGGCCAGCTCGCCGGCCCGAACCTGCTGTTGCGCCCCGGTCACCGCGTGGCGCACCAGAGCACGGCCCAGCCGACGCTGCGGCTCGGACAGCCTGGTGTCGGCGAGCACGGCGTCGGTCCTGGGTACCTGCCGACGCGGATCAGTCCACGAACCGGTCACCCACCCAGCCTAGGGCGCGCCTGCCCGCCGGTGCGCGCCGTGACCGTCCAGCTGGGTGGGGACCCCGGATCCGGTCTAGCCTCGCCCGCATGAGCGTTTCCCCACCGACCCGACGGCTCAGCGAATTCAGCCACGGCGGCGGGTGCGCCTGCAAGCTCGCGCCCGGGCTACTCGCCGAGGTTCTCGCGGCGTTCACCCCGGCATCCCACCCCGACCTACTGGTAGGTACCGAGACCGGCGACGACGCCGCCGTCTGGCGCCTGGGTGCGGACCGGGCACTCGTCGCGACGACCGACTTCTTCACCCCGCTGGTCGACGATGCCCGCACCTGGGGCCGAATCGCCGCCGCCAACGCGGTCTCCGACGTGTACGCGATGGGTGGCCGGCCGCTGTTCGCACTGAACCTGGTGGCTTGGCCATCCACGGAGCTGCCCATGGAACTGCTCGGTGAGGTGCTCGCCGGCGGCGCGGAGATCGGCGCGGAGTGCGGGTTCGCCGTGGTCGGCGGACACAGCGTGGACGATCCGGAACCGAAGTACGGCCTCGCCGTGATCGGTGAGGTACACCCGGACCGGATCCTGACCAACGCGGGCCTGCGGGACGGCGACGTGCTGGTACTGACCAAAGCACTGGGCACCGGGATCGTCACCAGCGCGGTGAAGATGGGTACCGCGCCGGCCCAGGTCGCCGACGCGGCGATCGCCTCGATGACCGCCAACAACGCCGCCGCCTCACGCGCCGCGCTGGCCGCTGGTGCGACCGGAGCGACGGACGTGACCGGGTTCGGCCTGCTCGGTCACCTGCGCAAGATGGCCGAGGCCTCCGGGGTGGACGCCGACCTGGACGTGGATGCCGTGCCGCTGCTACCGGGCGTGCGCACGCTGGCCGAGAGCGGTGTGCTGCCCGGCGGCACCCGCCGTAACCGGGACTGGGTCGCCGACCACGTGCGGTCCGGCGACCGCTCCGAGCTGGACGTGCTCCTGCTGGCCGACGCCCAGACCTCCGGCGGTCTGCTGTTCGGTGCCGCGCCGGACGCCGCCGCCGCCGCCGTGCGCGAGCTGGGCCCACCCACCGCGGTGATCGGCCGCGTCCGGGCCGGCACCGGCCGGATCACGCTGCGCTGAACAGCCGGCAGCACGGCAATGTGGCGGAGGCGGACGGGAATCGAACCCGCCTGACCGAGATGCTCGGCCACGTCGGTTTTGAAGACCACGGGGGCCACCAGGCGCCCTCACGCCTCCACCAGCAACGCTACCCGGCGACGAGCAAAGAGGTTCGAGCGGCTTCAGCTCGGACACGAACCCGCATCATGGCTTGTTCGGTAGGTTCTGGACGTGCTGGAAGCCGAATCGGCCCTTGATGCACAGGTGGCCGTGGGTGACGCTGTGGTCGCTCGGTGAGGTCACGTTGACGATGGTGTTGTGCTGCACGTGCAGCTCGAGGTTGCAGCCGACACCGCAGAACGAGCAGATGGTGGTGGTCACCGTCTCGTTGTCCTCGTCCCACTCGTCGGCCTCGCGCAGCTCGTGCTCGGCGACCGACTTGAGCGCGCCGGTGGGGCAGACGCCGATGCAGTTGCCGCAGTACACGCAGGCGGAGTCGGGCAGTTCGGTGTTGTACTCGGTGGCGATCCGTGTGTCGAAGCCGCGCCCGGCGGCCGAGATGGCGAAGGTGAACTGGGCGTCCGTGCCGCAGGCCTTGACGCACTTGTAGCACATGATGCAGCGGGCGTAGTCACGCACGTAGAGGTCGTTGTCCACCTTCACGGGCTGGGCCACGGTCGCGGCGGTGGAGCCGTCGACGGCGTGGTGGTGGCCGGCGTGGCGGCTGTCCCGCTCGCCCTCGGCGGCCGGGGGAGCGGCCGGGCCGTAGCGCTCCGCGTCGACGCCGTACTTGGTCATCCAGCGCTGCACGTCCGGCTCGGTCTGCGAGAGGTCCACCGAGCTGGCCAGTAGCTCCAGCACCATGCGGCGGCTGTGCTGGACGCGCTCGGAGTCGGTGTGCACCTCCATGTCGTCCTCGACCGCGCGGGCGCAGGATGGCACGAGCACCCGGGAGCCGGAGACCTCGACCATGCACACCCGGCAGGCGTTGATCGGCGCGAGGTTCGGCGCATAGCAGAGTGTCGGTGTCTCGGTGCCGTGCGCCTTGAGCGCCTCCAGGATGGTGCTGCCCTCCGGCACCCGGACCTCGACGCCGTCCAAGGTCAGAGTGATCATCCGGCGGATCTGGCCCAGCATCACCGGACCACCGGGGCGGCGCATCGGCTCCAACACCTCGGTCACTGTCCCACTCCTTCGCTCAACAGCCCCAGGCCGATCGCCGACTGGATCGCGGCCGGCGCGGTCTGGCCCAACCCGCAGATCGACGCGTCGCGCATGACCTTGCCCAGGTCGTCCAGCAGCGCGAGCTCCTGCTCCCGGGACCCGATCTCGGCATGGCGCAGCATCCTGGCCAGCGACTCTTCCTGGCGCACGGTGCCGACCCGGCACGGCACGCACTGCCCGCACGACTCGTCGCGGAAGAAGGCGGCGATCCGGCGCAGGATCTCGGTCATGTCCACCGAGGTGTCGATAGCGAAGATCACCCCGGAGCCGAGCGAGGCGCCGATCTCCCGGGTGCCCTCCAGGGTGAGCGGCACGTCCAGCCGGTCGGGCAGCACGAAGCCGCCGGCCGCCCCGCCGAGCAGGATCGTCCGCAGCTCACCGACGGTGCCGCCGGCCAGCTCGAGCACCTCGCGCAGGGTCGTCCCGAACGGCACCTCGTAGACGCCGGGTCTGGCCACCGCGCCGGACAGGCAGAAGAGTTTCGGCCCGGTGGAGCGCCCACCCCCGATCTCGGCGAACGCCGGCCCGCCGACCGAGAGCACCTCGAGCACGTTGTAGAGCGTCTCCACGTTGTTGATCACCGTGGGTTTGCCGAACAGGCCGGACACCGAGGGGAACGGCGGTTTGTTGCGCGGCTCGCCCCGGAATCCCTCGATGGAGTTGAGCAGCGCGGTCTCCTCGCCGCAGATGTACGCCCCGGCGCCCCTGCGCAGCTCCAGGTCGAACGAGAAGCCCTCACCCATCACGTCCGCGCCCAGGTAGCCGCGCTGGCGGGCCTGCTCGATGGCGTTCATGAGCCGGCGGGTGGCCAGCGGGTACTCGCCGCGGATGTAGAGGTAGCCGCGCTCGCAGCCGGTCGCGTAGCCGGCGATCGTCATGGCCTCGACCAGCCCGAACGGGTCGCTCTCCAGCAGGATCCGGTCCTTGAAGGTGCCCGGCTCGGATTCGTCGGCGTTGCACACGAGGTAGTGCGGCCGCTCCGGGGCCTTGGCCACGCCGTCCCACTTCAGGCCGGTGGGGAATGCCGCGCCGCCGCGCCCGGTGAGCGAGGAGTCCGACACCTCCTTGATCACCCTGGTCGGCCCGATGCCGACCGCCCGCCGCAGCGCCGTGTAGCCGCCGTTCGCCCGGTAGTCGTCCAGGCTGGCCGGGTTGACCACGCCGACCCGGCGCAGCAGCCGCAGGCCCGACGCGGACCTCGAGCCCGTCTGGGGTGCGCTGACCGACGTGTCGTCGAACGCCGCGTCCGCGCCGACCGCCCCGGTGCCACCGCCGGCGGCCGCCCCCAGGGTCTGCTCGACCGAGGCCGGCGCGATCGAGTAGTCCGGCTCACCGGTGCGCTGCAGCAGCACCGCCGGCGCCCGCTCGCAGAGCCCCAGGCACGGGCTGCGCACCCAGCACACGTCGTCCCCGGAACCCTCCGCACCGAGCTCGGCGGCCAGCCCCTGGGCCAGCCGCTCGCCACCGCGCTGCCCGCACACCACGTCGTCGCAGACGTGCACCACCCTCGGCGCGCGGGGCTCGGTGCTGAACATCGCGTAGAACGTAGCCACCCCGTACACGTCGGCCGGCGCCACGGACAGCCGCAGCGACACGTAGTTCAGCGCACCCGGACTGATCCAGCCGATGTCCTCCTGCACCGCGTGCAGCGTGGGCAGCACCAGGTGGCGCCGGCCGCGGGCGGCATGCCCCGCGTCCGCGAAGTGCTCGTCCCGGACCGAGCCGGCCGAAGAGCCGTTCGCCGAGCCGCCGCCAAGGGCCGCGCTGACCACCCCATCGACGGCGGCGCGCTCGGCGTCGTTCGCCCTGGCCTGGGTGAGCCGAAGATCCACGGGACTCCTCTACTGGCCGGCGACGGGCAGCTGGGCAGCCTGCTCGGTGGTGGGTGCCGGCACCTTCTCGATCCGGATCGCGGCCGCCTTGAACTCCGAGGTGCCCGACTTCGGGTCCCAGGCGTCGTTGGTGATCACGTTGGTGTCCACCTGCTCGGTGAAGTGCGGCGTGATCGAGGCGAGCCCGGGCCGTAGCGCTGGGTCCACGCTGATCGGGGCGAGCACCGACCCGCGCCGGGACACGATGCGGACCACCTCGCCCTCCTCGAGCCCCAGCTCGGCGGCGTCCGTGGCGTCGATGCGCAGTGCCTCGCGGCGGCGCAGCGGCGAGCTGTAGCCACCGGTCTGGACCCCGGAGTTGTAGTTGTCCAGGTTGCGTACCGTGGTCAGCCGGATCGGGAAGTCCGGCGCGAGCGCGTCCAGCGGCGGCACGTGCTCGACGGGCGTGAACGGTGCCGGGGTGCCGCGCTCGGCCGGGTCGGTGGCCCAGAGCCGGGCGTGCATCAGCGGTGTGCCCGGGTGATCCAGGGTCGGGCACGGCCACTGCAGCCCGCCCTCGGACTCCAACCGCTGGTAGCTCATGCCGTGATGCCAGTTCAGCGAGACCGAGCGCAGCTCGTCCCACACCTGCTCGGCGGTCGGCTGGCCCCAGTCGTGGCCCATCCGGTTCGCGATCTCGCAGATGATGTGGCTGTCCGGGCGCGCCAGACCCGGGGGGTCGATCGCCTTGCGGACCCGCTGCACCCGCCGCTCGCTGTTGGTCACCGTGCCCTCGTACTCGCACCAGTCGGCCGCCGAGGGCAGCACCACGTCGGCAAGCTCAGCGGTCGCGGTGCGGAAGATGTCCTGCACCACCAGATGGTCCAGGCCGGTGAGCATCTTGCGGGCGTGCGTCGCGTTCGCCTCGGACTCGGCCGGGTTCTCGCCGATGCAGTAGAGCGCGCGCAGCTCCTTGCGCTCCATCGCTTCGAACATCTGGGACAGGTGCATGCCGGGCTTGGGGGACAGGGTGGCGTCCCAGGCCCGCTCGTACCGCGCCCTGGCCTCGTCGTCGCGGAGGTCGTAGCCGCCGGGCAGCTTGGCCGGGATGGCGCCCATGTCGCCGCCACCCTGCACGTTGTTCTGGCCGCGCAGCGGGCACAGCCCGGAGCCGTAGCGGCCCACATGCCCGGTCAGCAGCGCGAGGTTGATCAGCGCGAACACGTAGTCGGCCGCGTTGTGGTGCTCGGTGATGCCCAATGTCCAACACAGCTGCGCCCGGTCGGCCCTGGCGTAGGCGTGCGCCAGCTCGCGGATCATCGCGGCCGGCACCTTGGTCAGCTCCTCGCCCCTGGCCAGGGTGTAGGGCTCCACGGTGCGCCGATAGTCCTCGAACCCGGTGGTGGCCCGCTCGATGAACGACGTGTTGTGCAGCCCGGCGGCGATGATCTCGCGGGCGATGCTGTTGGCCAGCGCGATGTCGGTGCCCACGTCCAGGCCCAGCCACCCGTCGGCCCACTGCACAGTGCTGGTCCGGCGGGGGTCGACGCTGTACATCCGGGCGCCGTTGCGTAGGCCCTGCAGCACGTGGTGGAAGAAGATCGGGTGGGTCTCGCGCGCGTTCGAGCCCCACAGCACGACCAGGTCGGCATGCTCGGCCTCGATGTAGGAGGAGGTGCCGCCACCGGCACCGAACACTGTCGTCAGACCGACGACGCTAGGAGCGTGTCAAGTTCGGTTGCAGCTGTCGACGTTGTTGCTGCCCATCACCACGCGCGCGAACTTCTGCGCGGTGAAATTCATTTCGTTGGTGGCCTTCGAACAGCTGAACATGCCGAACGCATCGGCCCCGTCGGGCAGTACCGCACGGAAACCCTCCGCGGCGCGATCCAACGCCTCGTCCCAGCTCGCCACACGGAGCTCGCCCCGGTCGCGGACCAGCGGCTCGGTCAGTCGTACGTGGCGCGGTCGGCGCATGGACGTCTCCCTCCGTTGGGGCCGGACAGCAGCCAAGCTTACCGACGGATCCACGTTCGGGGCCGAACCGGCGAGCTGACTGTCTACAGCATCCAATCCGGCGGGCTCTTGTCGGCCTGCCGGCCGGCGCTCGGTGGCCTGGTCATCGGCGCCGGAGGTCTGGTTGAGCCGCGCGCGCTCGGGGTGGGCTACGACGTGATCGACGAGTTGCTGCACGGCCAGGCCCTAGGCCGCATGGATAGTTGCAGGAAGGCCAGCCTGCCTTGAGTGAGCATTGTGGCGGCCTACATACAGGACGGCCCGGTGAGCGAAGTCCTTTGTGTATCACCGGCCTGGTGCGGCTGCATGTGCCGCTTCGGGTCCGACATCTTCACCTCCCCGCCCACGACCGCTGCGCCGGCGGGTCTGTCGCGGCTGCCGGCCGGGTGGACACAGCACCGCCACGCCGCGGACTGGGCCGCCCACCACGCCCGCCACGGACCGCTGTCCCAGGTACCGGGGTGCGTGCCGTGCTCAGTCGCCGTTGCGGACGGCGTGCTCGATCTTGTCGCCGAGCTCCTTGTCGATGTTCTTCCAGTACTCGAACGCGCGCAGCAGGATCGGCTCGGACACGCCGCCGAGCAGGTGTCCCGCCACGTTGGACACCAGCCGCGCACGGGCGGCGTCGTCGAGTAC
>DATAYB010000666.1:0-7314 GCA_036272795.1 Pseudonocardia sp. | reverse complement strand
TGCGCGAGGCGTTGCAGAACCTGCAGGCGGAGGGGCTGGTGCGGCCTTCGGCGACCGGTGGCTTTGTCGTCACCCGGCTCTCGTCGACCGAGCTGGCCGAGTTCTACCTGATGCGGCGGCTCCTGGAGACCGAGCTACTTCGCCGGGTCGAGCGGGTGCCGGCCGGCGAGCTGGAGAGGCTCACCGAGCTCAACGGTCGGATGGCCGAGCTCGTCGACACCCCGTCCCGAGAGATCCGGGCGCTCAACCACGAGTTCCACTTCCGGATCTTCCGGCTGGCCGGGTTGCACCACGTGGTCACCGAGGTCGGCCGGCTCTGGGACCGGACCACGCCGTACCGCACCGTCTACAGCACCGACCGCCTCGCCCGCGCGCGGATCATCGACGAGCACGAGCACCTCGTCGAGGCGCTGCGCAGGGGCGAGACGGACCGGCTGATCGAGGTCATGGACGACCACCGGCGGACCAGCGAGCTCGAGGTCATCCAGGTGCTCACCCGGCCCGCGCCGCCCCCCTGAGCAGGCGGGCCCGCGCACGCACGTCATCACGCTCCACTCGATGAGGAGGGAACTTCGGTGACCACCACAGGCCCGCACGAACCAGTGTGCCCGCCGAGCCCGACCACTCCGCGGACCTCGACCACTCCGCCGAGCCCGATCGAGACCGGCACGGAACCCATCGCCGTGCCCGCCTCCAGCACGCGCTACGTGGCGTTCGTCGTGGTCGTCGGCTTCCTGGCCTGGGCGCTCGTGTCCATGGACAACGTGATGCTGGGCGTCGCGGTACCCGCGCTGGCACCGGCGTTGGGGCTGTCGCTGTCGACGTTGGAGTACCTGGTCGGCATCTGCGCGTTCGTGACCTTCGCCGCGCCGGTGCTGGTCGGGCGGTGGATCGACCGGCGGGGCAGGCGGTGGACGTTCCAGGCGTCGCTGCTGGGTACCGGGGTGTTCGGCGGGCTGACGGCGCTGGTGGGCTCGACGTGGCAGTTCGTGCTGGTCCGGTTGGTCGCGGCCACGTCGTTCGGGCTGACCGAGCCGGTGGTGAACACGATGGTCGCCGAGGAGGCGCCGAGTCGCCGGCGCGGCCTGCTGATGGGACTGGTGCAGGCCGGCTACCCGCTGGGTGCCGCGGTTGCCGGCACGCTGGCCGCCGTGCTGCTGCCGCACGCCGGGTGGCGGCCATTGTTCCTGGTCGCGTTCGCGCCGGTGGTGATCGTGCTGGTCTCGGCGCGGTTCCTGCGGGAGTCGCGCAGCTTCGAGGCTGTCCGGGCGGAGGCGGCCCGGCGGCAGATCGTGCACCGGCCCGGCTGGCGGCAGCTGTTCACGCCGGTGCAGCGCCGCCAGACGGTGGTCACCAGCCTCTTCGGGTTCTGCATCAACGGCGGGATCGGGCTGATCATCGGCGTGGTCACCACGTACCTCGTGCACGTCGACAAGCTGGCCATCGGGGACGCGGCGTTCCTGTTCGGGCTGAGCAACTGGGTCGCGCTCGGCAGCCAGGTACTTGTCGGCTTCCTCGCGGACTACGTGGCGGCGAAATGGTTGATGACCGTGTACTCGGTGCTCGCCGCCGCCGCGCTGGCGCTGCTTGTACTGCCGCACCTGAGCTACGCGCTGGCGCTGGTCAGCCTCGTGGCCTTCGGCTTCTTCGGCAACGGCACGTTCGGCTGCTACACCCGGTACACCACCGAGTCGTACCCCGCCGAGCTGCGCGGCACCGGGACCTCGTTCTCCCTCGGTGTCTCGTTCCTGACGCTGTCGTTCATGCCGATCCTCGGCGGGGCGCTCATCGAGTCCCGGGTACCGGCCGTCATCCCGGCCATCTCGGCGGCGCTCGTGCTGCTCGGCGCGCTGGTGATGGCGTGTGGGCGCAACCTGCCGCCGGGCCGCGAGCTCGACCAGCTCACCCCGTCGCAGCTCCTGCACTGACCAGCTGCCGCACTGACCAGCCCGACCATCGGAAGGAGCCCCATGGCGGACCTCGAGTACACCGTCGCCGACGGCATCGGCACGATCCTGCTGAACCGCCCGCACCGCAAGAACGCGTTCACCCTCGACATGATCGACACCTGGGCCGAGGCACTGCGCGACGCCCGCACCGACCCGGACGTGCGGGTGGTCGTGCTGACCGGCGCGGGCGACGCGTTCTGCTCCGGCGTCGACCTCGACCGCCGCCAGGACGCCACGCCGGCGACCCCGCTCGAGCGCAAGGAGAACCTCACCGAGCGGATCCACCGCATCCCGCTCGCCATGGAGGACCTCGACAAGCCGGTGATCGCGGCCGTCAACGGCGTCGCGGTCGGCGCGGGCATGGACATGGCGCTGATGTGCGACATGCGGATCATGGCCAGGTCGGCGCGGCTGTCCGAGGGGTACGTCCGCGTCGGGCTGGTACCGGGGGACGGCGGCTGCTATTACCTGCCGCGGCTGGTCGGTACGGCGAAGGCGCTGGAGCTGCTGCTCACCGGCGACTTCATCGACGCCGAGGAGGCCGGCCGGCTGGGCATCGCCAACCACGTGGTGGACGACGCCGACCTGGCCGGCGCGGTGCGCACGCTGGCCCGCAAGATCGCCGACGGGCCGCCGGTCGCGATCCGCACGATCAAGCGCGCGGTGTACCAGTCCGCCCGGTCCGACCTGCGTACGGCACTCGACCTGATCTCGTCGCACATGGCCGTGGTCACCTCCACGCAGGACTCCGCCGAGGCACTCGCGGCATTCCGCGAGAAGCGTCCGCCCACGTTCGTCGGCCACTGAACCCCAGCTCCTACCAGGGAGGACTTGCTGTGACGTTCCAGGGATTTGAACTGCCGGACGACCTGCGGCTGCTCGCCGGCACGATCGCGGAGTTCGTCCGCGAGGAGATCGTGCCGGTCGAGGCCACGGTGCCCGGCGAGGCCCGCGACCTGCCCGCCGAGGCGCGGGAGAAGCTGCGGGCCAAGGCGCGCGCGGCCGGTTTCTGGTGCCTGGAGGCGCCGGAGGAGTACGGCGGCGGCGGGCTGGGGGTGTTCGCCGGCGTGGTGCTCGCCGAGCAGATGGCCAAGCACCGGTACAGCTTCCCCCGGCCCGGCGCCGGGGTGTTCGGGTCCGAGCCACCGGTCGTGCTCTACCGGGGCAGTCGCGAGCAGATCGAGCGCTACGTGCGGCCGACGATCGAGCACGGCTGGTCGGCGTTCAGCGCGATCAGCGAGCCCACCGGCGGCTCCGACCCGGCCAGGGCGATCCGCACGACGGCCACCCGCGACGGCGACGTCTACCGGATCAACGGCCACAAGATGTGGACCACCGGCGCGGACAAGGCCAAGTACGGCATCGTCTACGCACGCACCGCCGAGCGGGCCGCCGGCCGGGCCGGGATCAGTGCGTTCATCGTGGACGGCGGTACCCCGGGCATGTCGGTGACCAGCGTGCCGGTGCTGCGCGACCACTGGACCACCGAGGTCACCTTCGACGACTGCGTCGTGCCGGCGGAGAACCTCGTCGGCGCCGAGGGGCAGGGGTTCGGGCTGGCTCAGGAGTGGCTGGTACGGGGGCGGCTGCGGTACGCCGCGCAGGCCGTCGGGGTGGCCGAGGAGGCGATCCGGATGGCAGGGGAGTGGGCCCGGCGGCGGGAGACCTTCGGGGCGCTGCTCGCCACCCGGCAGGCGGTGCAGTTCGCCATCGCCGACGCCCACATCAAGGTCACCGCCGCCCGGCACCTGACCTGGGACGCCGCCTGGGACGCCGACCAGGGCAGGGACGCCAGGACCAAGGCGTCCATCGCCAAGCTGTATGCCACCGAGGCAGGGTTCGAGGTCGTCGACGCGATGATGCAGATCCTCGGCGGCATGGGCATGACCATGGACCTGCCACTGGAGCACTGGTTCCGCGGCCTGCGGGTGGCCCGCGTGGTGGAAGGGCCGAGCGAGATCCACCGGTTCCTGGTCGCCCGTGACCTGCTCGGTAGCGCCGCGCTCGGGAGGGCCTCGTGACCGACACGGCCGCCCGCACCGCCGGTTCCGAGCCCGCCGCTATCCAGCCCGCCGGTGCACGCCCGACCGACCTCGGCCGGCTGCTGCGGCCCACCTCGATCGCGATCATCGGTGCGTCCACCAACGACCAGGTGATCAGCGGCATCCCGCAGGTCGTGCTCGCGCAGCACGGGTACAGCGGCGCGGTGTACCCGGTGAACCCCCGGTACGAGCGCATCGGTGCCCTGCCCTGCTACCCGGACATCGGCGCGGTACCCGGGCCGGTCGACATCGCGCTGGTCGTGGTGAACGCGTCGCGGGTGGCCCGGGTCGTCGACGAGTGCGGCCGGGCCGGCGTGCGCTTCGTGGTGATCATCAGCTCCGGGTTCGCCGAGCAGTTCGACGGGGCGGACCGCGAGCGGGAGCTGAGCGATGTCGGCGCGCGGTACCCGGGCATGCGGATCCTCGGGCCCAACGCCGAGGGCCTGATCAACGTCGTGGACGACATCCCTGTCGGCTTCAGCCCGACCATCGACTACCGACGGGGGCTGGTCCGGCTGCGCGACGGCGACGTGGCGGTGGTGGCGCACAGCGGCGGGCTCGGGTTCGCGCTGTTCAACGACGGGCTCAGCCGGGGGCTCGGGTTCAGCCACGTGCTCAGCACCGGCAACGAGGTGGACCTGGACCTCGCCGAGCTGGCCGAGTACCTGCTGGACGACCCGTCGACGCGGGTGCTGCTGCTGTTCGTCGAGGGTCTCGCCGACCCTGGGCGGCTGACGGCGCTGGGGGCGGCCGCGGCCGAGCGGGGCAAGCGGGTCGTGGTGGCCAAGGTCGGAACCACGGACGCCGGCCGGCGGGCCGCGCTCGCGCACACCGCGCACGACTCGGGTGACGCCGCGACGTACGACCGCGCGCTGTCCGGACCCGGTCTGCTGCGTGCCGCCGACCAGGAGCAGATGATCGACTTCGCGCTCGCGCTGTCCCGCGTGCGGCGCCCTGCCGGCCGGCGGGTCGGCGTGGTCACCGTGTCCGGTGGTGCCGGTACCTGGCTGGCCGACGACCTGGTGGCGGCCGGGCTCTCGGTACCCGTGCTCGGCGTGCCGCTGCAGCGACGGTTGCGCGAGCTGATCCCGGCCTACGGAAGTCCCGTGAACCCCGTGGACGCGACCGCTCAGGTGCTCAGTACCGGTGGCGTCGGCCCCGTGGTCCGGCTCCTCGTGGAAAGCGGTGAGGTGGACGCCGTGGTGCTGGTCAAGACCCTTGCCGACCCCAACCAGCTGGAGCGCGAGCGCGTCGACCTGGTCGAGCTGGCCGCCGCGCTGCCGCTGGTCATCTACAGCTATACGCGTCCCGCGCCGGCCAGCGTGGACCTGCTCGAGCAGCTCGGCCTCGCGTACTTCACCAGCGGTGCCCGTACTGCCGCCGCACTGCGCGCCCTGGTCGGTTGAACGTCAGCTGGGCCCGCTATCCGGGGGGCGGCGGGTCAGGCCGGGGTGTCGCGGCGTTCCAGGTGGTGCTTGGCCAGGTCGATCTCGGCGCGGACCTCGGCAGGTAGCCGGCGGCGGAGCAGCGGTTCGAGCAGCCAGCGCACGGCCGGGGTGAAGCGGAAGTTCAGCGTGCGTACGACGCGTGTGCCGTCATCGGTCGGGGTGCACTCGAAGTGCGCGTCGAAGCTGGCCATGGCGTGCGCGAGCCGGTTGAGCGGACGCGGCGAGAGCGTGATGTCGATCCGCTCGCCTGGCGTCAGCCGGACCTGCTGGACGACGGTCGGCTGGCGCAGCCCGGCCAGCTTCGGCCGGCACGCGAACTCCAGCAGGTTGCCCTCCCGCCGGCTCCACCGGATCGGTTGGATCTTCCGGTCCACCTCCGCGTACCGCTCGATGTCCATCACGAACTCGAGGAGCTCGTCGGGCGTGCACCGGATCGTCTCCGCCACCTGAACGCTGACCATGGTGAGAGAGTACTCTCTCACCTGTGTCTACACCATCCTCCAGTGCACGCGAGCGGCTCGTCGCCGAGGCCGCCGGGCTGTTCGCCGCGCGTGGCTACGCCGCGACGTCCGTGGCGGACGTTCAGCTCGCCGCCGGCCTGACCGGTGGCTCCGGCGCGCTGTACAAGCACTTCCGGTCCAAGCGCGACCTGCTGGCCGCCGTGGTCCGCGTGCACCTGGGCACGGTGGGCGACAGTGGTGGCGGGTTCGTCGACGAGCTGCCGGCCGACCTGGACGAGGCGCTGGAGGTGATCCGGCGCGGGGTGTGGGCCGGCCTGGAGCGCGACCGGGACGTGCTGCGTGTGCTGCTGCGTGACCTCGACGAGTTTCCCGACCTGCTGGCCGAGGTGTGGGGTCAGGTACGGGCACAGGTGTACGGCGAGCTGACCCGCTGGCTCACCGGGCTCGCGGTGGCCGGCACGGTGCGCCTCGCCGACCCGGAGGCCACCGCCTCGGTGCTGCTCGCCTCGCTGACCTACTTCCCGATCCTGCGCGCCCTGATCGGGCACACCCCCGGTGACCTGGACGAGGACCGCTACGCCGCCGCGTGGTTGGCGCACGCCAAGGCGACCCTCACCGCGGGCTGAACGTGCGCGGCTCGTCGCGGTGACCGTCGGGGCCCGCCGGTTCCTGCTCGCGGCATTACCGGGGGTCCGCACAGACCGTGTACCTACAGCACAGACTGTGCACGGTCTGTGCTGTAGGTAGAGGGTCTGTGCGGTCGGCCGTACCGCGTGGTGCCACTCGCCGACGCCTGCCTGTGGTTACCGAACTGCACCCCGGGCAGGTTCGGCGCTGCGGGTCCGGCCGGCGGTTACCGAACTGCACACCAGGCAGGCCGAGCGGCTCAAAAACCGGCCTGTTGTGCAGCTCGGTAACCACAGGCCGGGGGCGTGGCTGTTGCGCGGCGGCCCGGACGGGTACGTGGCCATCGGGGCGCAGCACGGTCACGGCGACGGGCGCGGGGTCGACCGGGTCCGGGGGGTCGAGCCGGGCGAGCGTCGTGCGCAGCGCGGTCACCGCGGCGGCCAGCGCGTGCCGTTCGACGGGGTCGGCGCGGTGGCGGCCGGTCTCGCGGAGCTCGGTGTCAATCATGGCGAGCGCATCGTGCGCCGACCACAACGCGGTGAGCGTCCGCCGGTGCGGCAGGCCGGTGTGCTCGGCGAGGGTGGTCAGCCGGGAGTCGAGCTCCCAAACGAAGCGGTGCAGCGGAAGGTCGTCGGCGGCGTACGAGTCGATGGTGTCGCGCAGACCGTCGGTGACGAACCTGCGCAGCGGAGACCGAGCGAGCGGGGTCATCGGTGTGATCCAGTCCAGGGGACGGTGGCGTCCCGCGAGCATGCGGGCACGACCAGGGACATGAGTGATGAACCTG
>DATAYB010000665.1:0-10348 GCA_036272795.1 Pseudonocardia sp. | reverse complement strand
GGGCAGGATCTCGCTGTTCGCCATCGACGAGGCGCACTGCGTGTCCCAGTGGGGCCACGACTTCCGGCCCGACTACCTGATGCTGTCCTCGCTGCACGAGCGCTGGCCGGACGTGCCGCGCATCGCGCTGACCGCGACCGCCACCGAGTCCACGCACAAGGAGATCTCCGCACGGCTGAACCTCGAAGGCGCGAAGCACTTCGTCGCGAGCTTCGACCGGCCGAACATCCAGTACCGGATCGTGGGCAAGGCCTCGCCGCAGAAGCAGCTGCTGGAGCTGCTGCGGACCGAGCACAAGGGCGACGCGGGCATCGTCTACTGCCTGTCGCGCGCTTCGGTGGAGAAGACCGCGGATTTCCTGGTGCAGAACGGAATTCCGGCGGTGCCCTACCACGCGGGGCTGGACCGGCGCGTGCGCGCGGCGAACCAGTCGCGGTTCCTGCGCGAGGACGGGCTGGTGGTGGTCGCCACGATCGCGTTCGGGATGGGCATCGACAAACCGGACGTCCGCTTCGTCGCGCACCTCGACCTGCCGAAGTCCGTGGAGGGCTACTACCAGGAGACCGGCCGCGCCGGGCGGGACGGGTTGCCGTCCACCGCGTGGCTCGCCTACGGGCTGCAGGACGTGGTGCAGCAGCGCAAGATGATCGATGACTCGGAGGGCGACAGGGCCCACCGGCAGCGCCTCGGCCAGCACCTGGACGCGATGCTGGCGCTCTGCGAGACGGTCGGCTGCCGGCGGGTGCGGCTGCTGAACTACTTCGGGCAGCCCGGCGAGCCGTGCGGCAACTGCGACACCTGCCTGACCCCGCCGGAGTCCTGGGACGGCACGGTCGCCGCGCAGAAGGTCCTGTCCACGGTGTTCCGGCTGAAGAACGAACGGAACCAGAGCTTCGGCGCCGGGCAGATCATCGACATCCTGCGTGGCAAGCGCACCGCGAAGATCGAGCAGTTCCGGCACGACTCGCTGAGCGTGTTCGGGATCGGGGTCGACCTGTCCGACAGCGAGTGGCGCGGGGTGATCCGCCAGCTGATGGCGCAGGGGCTGCTCGCGGTGGAGGGCACCTACTCGACGTTGGGGTTCACCCCGGCCAGCCGGGCGGCGATGCGCGGCGAGCACCAGGTGATGATGCGCCGCGACCAGCCGAAGCAGGCGCGGACCCGTACGCGGACCTCCGGCAAGGCCGGCGCGGCACAGGTCGAGCTGTCCGGCGAGGCCGCTCCGGTGTTCGAGCGGCTGCGCGCCTGGCGGGGCGCGACGGCCAAGGAGCAGGGCGTACCCGCCTACGTGATCTTCCACGACGCCACGCTGCGCGAGATCGCGTCGAAGCTGCCCGTCGACCTCGCCGCGCTGGGCACGATCAGTGGCATCGGCGAGAACAAGCTGGCCAAGTACGGGGACGGCGTGCTCGGCGTGCTCGGCGGCGGGACACCCGGCGAGCCGGTGCCCGCCGGGTCGGCGCCCGCTGGGCAGGCGCCGCGGACACCCGGTGGGCCCGCGCTGGAGGACCCGGGCTTCCCCGAGGAGCCGGCCTACCCGGAGGACCCCGGTTATCCCGACGACTACGAGGGATAACCTGCACGGCATGGGTTTTGCCGGGTTCGGTGAACAGCTGGTCGACTTCTACGACGGGTTGGAAGCCGACAACTCGAAGGCGTACTGGGCCGACCACAGGTCGGTGTACGACGAGCAGGTGAAGGCGCCGATGACGGCCCTGCTCGCCGAGCTCGAGCCGGAGTTCGGTCAGGGAAAGATCTTCCGCCCGTACCGGGACGTGCGGTTCAGCGCCGACAAGACGCCGTACAAGACCCACTGCGGCGCGATCGTCGGCGGCTACTACGTACAGGCCGGCGCCGACGGCATCATGATTGCCGGCGGGTACTACCAGATGGCCGGTGACCAGATCGCCCGCTACCGCGTCGCGGTGGACGAGGAGCGCAGGGGCGAGGACCTGCGCGGCCGCCTGGACCGGCTCACCAAGGCGGGCCTGACCGTAGCGGGCGATCAGCTGGCCACCCGCCCGCGCGGGGTCGACCCGGGCCACCCCCGCCTGGAGCTGCTGCGGCACCGCGGGATCTACGGCTGGCGGCGCTGGGCGGGGGAGGACCTGATGCTGAGCCCGGAGCTGGCAGGCGAGGTCGCCGCGCACTGGCGCAAGCTCGGCCCGCTGGTCGAGTGGCTGACCGACCACGTCGGCCCCACGGAACGCCCGAGGCGCTGACCCGGAGCCGCCCGCGGGCCGCCGGTTCGCCCCGGGCGGCGCTGTGAACTACGCCACTGGTCGCGCCCGGTGAACCATCGGCAGATTGCGCACCTCGACCCGTTCCGGACCAGTCCGGCCCGCCGTTTCCCGGGATTGCCGAAAATGGCGCAAATGGGCGGATCAGTGTTTCCTCAGTGGTTACCGGCGGTGTGCTCAAGTCGTCAAGATGAGGACGAATCGCCAGGTCAGCAGGGTGCGTCCGACAGATTAGCGGTGCCGGTGGCGACGCACCGGCCTCGGCCCGCCGGTCTAGACGTTCACCTCGTAGTAGCCGGGCCCGCTACGGGCGAGCGCTAGGCTTTTGCGATGTGAGCCGTCGTGCGAAGATCGTTTGTACCCTGGGGCCCGCCACGGCCAGCCCCGAACGTATCAGGGACCTGGTGCAGGCCGGGATGGATGTTGCCCGGCTGAACTTCAGCCATGGCAACCGGGAAGACCACAAGCGCGTCTACGAGCTTGTCCGGGAGGCCGCCGACGCGGAAGGCCGCGCGGTGGGCATCATGGGCGACCTGCAGGGCCCCAAGATCCGCCTCGGCCGCTTCGCGGCGGGCCCGGTGGAGTGGCGCACCGGCGAAGAGGTCCGGATCACCGTCGAGGAGGTGGCCGGCACCCACGACCGGGTGTCCACCACCTACAGCGGCCTGGCCGACGACGCCCGCCCGGACGACCGGTTGCTGGTGGATGACGGCAAGGTCGGCCTCCGAGTGATCAAGGTGGACGGGCTCGACGTCGTCTGCAAGGTCGTCGAGGGTGGCACGGTCAGCGACAACAAGGGCATCTCGCTGCCCGGGATGAACGTCTCGGTGCCGGCGATGAGCGAGAAGGACATCTCCGACCTCGAGTTCGCGCTCGGTCTGCGCGTCGACTTCATCGCGCTGTCGTTCGTGCGCAGCCCGGCGGACATCGACGCGGTGCACCAGGTGATGGACCGGGTGGGCGGCGGCCGGCTGCCGGTGATCGCCAAGCTGGAGAAGCCGGAGGCGGTGGACAACCTCGAGTCCATCGTGCTGGCGTTCGACGGCGTCATGGTCGCCCGGGGTGACCTCGGCGTCGAGCTGCCGCTGGAGCACGTGCCGCTGGTGCAGAAGCGCGCGATCCAGATCGCCAGGGAGAACGCCAAGCCCGTCATCGTGGCCACTCAGATGTTGGACTCGATGATCAACAACTCGCGGCCGACCCGCGCCGAGACGTCCGACGTGGCCAACGCCGTGCTGGACGGTGCCGACGCGGTCATGCTCTCCGGGGAGACCAGCGTCGGCCGCTATCCGATCAAGACCGTGCGCACCATGTCGGAGATCGTGGAGGCGGTGGAGGCCGGTTCGTTCGGCGTGCCGCCCCTGAACCACGTGCCCCGTACCAAGCGGGGGGTGCTGTCCTACGCGGCCCGCGACATCGGCGAGCGGCTCAGTGCCAGGGCGCTGGTGGCATTCACACAGTCCGGCGACACCGTGCGGCGGCTGGCCCGGCTGCACAGCAAGCTGCCGCTGCTGGCCTTCACGCCGGTCCCGGCGGTGCGCAGCCAGCTCTCGCTGACCTGGGGCACCGAGACGTTCCTGGTCGACCACGTGGACTCCACGGACGCCATGGTGCGTCAGGTGGACCAGGCCATGTTGAGCATCGAGCGGTCCGAGCCCGGTGACCTGGTGGTTGTGGTGGCCGGTTCCCCTCCGGGCACGGTCGGCTCCACGAACCTGATCCGGGTGCACCGGCTGGGCGAGGAAGACCTGTCCTGATCGCGGCGCCGGGGCGGTGTCCGGATACGGCAGACTGCTCGGTCATGACGCAGTCCGAAACGGACACCGGCCCCGGCACCGAGGTACTCGGGGCGGACGGGGTGCCGACCGGCCAGGCGGTGCTGGACCGGCTGGTCGCCCGGCTCGACCTGGAGCGCATCGAGGTCAACCTGTTCCGGGGGATCAGCCCGCCGGAGTCCCCGCCCCGGGTGTTCGGCGGGCAGGTTGCCGGCCAGGCGCTGGTGGCCGCCGGCCGCACGGTCCCGGTGGACCGCGAGGTGCACTCCCTGCACGCCTACTTCATCCGGCCCGGTGACCCGACGGTGCCGATCGTGTACGAGGTCGAGCGGGTCCGCGACGGGCGCTCGTTCACCACCCGGCGGGTGCTGGCCATCCAGCACGGCGAGGCCATCTTCTCGCTGTCGGCCTCGTTCCAGCTGCCCCAGCCGGGCCTCGAGCACACCGAGCCCATGCCGGAGGGCATCCCCGGCCCGCGCGACCTGCCGGACATCGGCAGCCGGATCGTCGGGCTCGGGGTACCGGTCGGCCCGTTCCAGCGCCTGCCCCGCCCGCTGGACATCCGGTACGTGCACGACCCCGTGTGGCTGCCGGGGTTCACGCCGACCGAGGGACCGATGCGGGTCTGGATGCGCGCCGACGGCACCCTGCCGGACGACAAGCTGCTGCACGTCTGCGTGCTCACCTACGCCTCTGACCTCACCCTGCTGAACTCGGTGCTCGCCCGCCACGAGATCCCGGTGCGCGACGAGGAGGTCAGCCGCGCCAGCCTGGACCACGCGATGTGGTTCCACCAGCCGTTCCGGGCCGACGAGTGGCTGCTCTACGAGTGCTACTCGCCGGTGGCGTCAGGGGCCAGGGGGCTGGCCACCGGCCGCTTCTTCACCGAGGACGGCCGGCTCGTGGCGACCACCGTGCAGGAGGGACTGGTGCGCATCACCGCCCGGTGAGAGGCCCGGCGCCGAGGTGCCACGGGCGTTAGGGTCTGCGGCATGCAGAGCGACGTGACGTTCCGGTGTGACGACGGCCTCGTCATGCCCGGTGTGCTGACGACGCCGGACGGCGAGCCGGGCGCGCCCCGGCCCGGGCTGCTGATGATCTACGAGGCGTTCGGCATGAACGACGAGATGACCCGGGTGGCCGCGGACCTGGCCGGCGAGGGCTGGACGGTGCTCATCCCGGACCTGTTCGCCCGGGGCCGCAAGCCGCTCTGCGTGGCGCGCTGCATCAAGACCGTGGCGACCGGGCAGGGTGTCGCGCTGGACGACCTGGAGGCGGCCCGGCGCTACCTTGCCGCGCTACCGGGCGTGGACGCGGAGCGGATCGGCGCGATCGGCTTCTGCATGGGCGGCGGCTTCGCGCTGCTGCTCGCGATGACCGGGAAGTACCAGGCCAGCGCGCCGTTCTACGGCATGGCGCCCAAGCGGATGCCCCAGTCCTGCCCGGTCGTGGCCAGCTACGGCGGCAAGGACGTCAGCCTCAAGGGCGCGCCGGCCCGGTTGAGCGGCAACCTGGTCCAGCTCGGGGTGCCGCACGACGTGAAGACGTATCCCGAGGCCGGGCACTCCTTCTACACGCAGCTGCCGAACCGGGTGCTGGAGGTGGTCGGAGCGCCGCTGTCCCTCGGGTGGCACGCGCCGAGCGCCCAGGACGCCCGCGAGCGCGTGGTGGCGTTCTTCCGGGAGCATCTCGATGGCTGAGCCCCCTACCGAGCGTGCCACCGAGCTGTCCGCCGAGCTCGCGACCGAGCGGCCCGCCGAGGCGCTCGTCGAGTCCGCGCCGGACGGTGGTGACTCGGAACACGGCGAGAGCATGCTCACCGTTTTGCTGGCGCTGGGCGCGAACGTGGCGGTCGCGGTGGCCAAGGCGGTTGCCGGCCTGCTCACCGGCAGCGCCGCGCTGCTCTCGGAGTCGGCCCACTCGGTCGCGGACTGCGGCACCGAGCTGTTCCTGCTCACCGCGCTGCGCCGGTCGGCGAAACCGGCGGACGCCCGCCACCCCTTCGGCTATGGCAAGGAGCGCTACTTCTGGTCCCTGCTGGCGGCGGTGTCGATCTTCACCGCCGGCGCCCTCTTCGCGCTCTACCAGGGCTACACGACGCTGACCGGGAACCCGGAGGACCACCGCGACGTGCTGGTCGGCTACCTCGTGCTGGCCGGGTCCGCCGTGCTGGAGTCGATCTCGCTCACCCAGGCGATCCGGCAGGTCCGTGGCGAGCAGGCCAAGGACGAGCTGCCGCTGTGGCTCTACCTGCGGCGCAGCGACGACCCCACGGTGAAGACCGTGCTCTACGAGGACAGCGCCGCGCTGGTCGGCCTCTTCCTGGCGTTCGCGGGGCTCGGGCTGACCCAGCTCACCGGCTCCCCGGTGTGGGACGGCATCGCGTCATTGCTGATCGGCGTCCTGCTGGTGCTGGTGGCCTACCTGCTGGGCCGCACCAACATGAACCTGCTGATCGGCCGGCAGGCCGACCCCCGGCTCGTGTTCGCGATCCGGGACCGGCTGCTCGGTGAGCCCGAGGTGGAGGTCGTTGTGGACCTGCTCACCATGCTGACCGGCACCGACCGGGTCCTGGTCTGCGCCCGGCTGGACTTCGTCGACTCGGTGACCACCGCGGACCTGGAGCGGGCCTGCGTGCGGATCGACGAGGAGCTGCGCCGGCACTTCCCCGACCTGGACGAGATCTTCCTGGAACCGGTACCGCGCAACGACCCCAACCTGCAGGCGAGGGTGCGCGCGCGGTACGGCCCGGACCGGCTGGCGGCGCCCGAGCGCACCGTCTCAAAGCCCACCGATGTGATAGGAAAAGGTATGCATCGCGGGCGCGGGGAGAGTTGATGGCCGACCGCCAGTGGGGGTTCCGCACCCGAGCGGTGCACGCCGGTGCGGCACCCGACCCGACGACGGGGGCCCGCGCGGTCCCGATCTACCAGTCCACGAGCTTCGTGTTCACCGACACCCAGGACGCCGCCAGCCTGTTCGCGCTGCAGAAGTACGGCACGATCTACAGCCGGATCGCGAACCCGACGGTCGCGGCCCTGGAGGAGCGGCTGGCCAGCCTGGACGGCGGGCTCGGTGCGGTGGCCACCGCGAGCGGCGTGGCCGCCGAGTTCCTCACTTTTGCCTGCCTCGCCGGCGCCGGTGACGAGATCGTCGCGGCCGCCGGGCTGTACGGCGGCACGGTCACTCAGCTCGACGTCACGCTGCGCCGCTTCGGGGTGCAGACCACGTTCGTCGCAGGCGACGACCCCGCCGACTTCGCGGCGGCCATCACCGAGCGCACCAAGCTGGTGTTCGCCGAGGTGATAGCGAACCCGTCCGGCGAGATCGCGGACATCGCCGGGCTGGCCGACGTGGCGCACGCGGCCGGCGTGCCGCTGGTCATCGACGCCACCCTGGCCACCCCGTACCTGTGCCGGCCGATCGAGCACGGCGCCGACATCGTGATCCACTCGGCCACGAAGTTCCTCGGCGGGCACGGCACCACGCTCGGCGGCGTCGTGATCGAGTCCGGTCGGTTCGACTGGGGCAACGGCCGGTTCCCCCAGATGACCGAGCCGATCCCGTCCTACGGCGGGTTGAGCTGGTGGGGCAACTTCCAGGAGTTCGGCTTCCTGACCAAGCTCCGCTCCGAGCAGCTGCGCGACATCGGCCCCGCCCTCTCCCCGCACAGCGCGTTCCTGCTGCTGCAGGGCGTGGAGACGCTGCCGCAGCGGATGGAGGCGCACCTTGCGAACGCTCGCGTGGTGGCCGAGTGGCTGGCCGCCGACCCCCGGGTGTCCTACGTCCGCTGGGCGGGCCTGCCCGACCACCCGCACCACGACCGGGCCGCGCGCTACACCCCGCTCGGGCCGGGCGCGGTGTTCGCCTTCGGGGTGAAGGGCGGCCGAGCGGCCGGGCAGACGTTCATCGAGTCGGTGGAGCTGTGCAGCCACCTGGCCAACGTCGGTGACGCGCGCACCCTGGTCATCCACCCCGGCTCGACCACGCACCAGCAGCTGACCGACGAGCAGCTGCGGGTCGGTGGGGTGCCGCCGGACCTGGTCCGGATCAGCGTCGGCCTCGAGGACCCGGACGACATCCTCTGGGACCTCGACCAGGCGCTCGCCGCCGCGACCAAGGACGTGGTGAACGGGGGCACGGCATGAGCACGCAGACCGACGAGTGGGTCAACCCGTCAGCGAGCGCCAGGCTGGCCCTGCTGCGCCGGATCCGCACGGTCGCCATGGTCGGCGCCTCGGCCAGCCCGGCGCGCCCGAGCAACTTCGTGGCGACCTACCTGCTGGCCAGCACCGACTACGACGTCTACTTCGTGAACCCGAACGCCACGGAGATCCTCGGCCGGCCGGTGTACAAGTCGCTGGCCGACCTGCCGGTGGTGCCGGACCTGGTGGATACGTTCCGCCGCCCCGAAGATCTTCCGACGGTGCTCGACGAGGTGCTCGCGGTCGGCGCGAAGGCGTGGTGGCTGCAGTTCGGGCTGTTCGAGCCCTCGCTGGCCCGCCGTGCCGAGGCCGCCGGGCTGACCGTCGTGATGGACCGCTGCCTGAAGATCGAGCACGCGCGGTTCCACGGTGGGCTGCACCTGGCTGGCTTCAACACCGGGGTGATCAGCTCGCGGCGCGCGGCCCGGTGAGCGAGGGGCGATGAGCTCGACAGCGCAGCGGGTGACCGGCGCCTGGCTGGACGGCGACCCGGTCGGTGACCGGCGGTTCGTCGACCTGCCAGGGCTGACCCTGGAGCTCGGGGACACCCTGCCCGGCGTCCGGCTGGCCTACGAGAGCTGGGGTCGGCTGTCCCCGGCCAGGGACAACGCGGTGCTCGCGCTGCACGCCCTGACCGGCGACAGCCACGCCACCGGAGCCGCCGGCCCCGGGCACCCGACGCCAGGCTGGTGGGAGGGTGTGATCGGCCCCGGCCTCGGGCTGGACACCGACCGCTGGTTCGTGATCTGCCCGAACTCGCTCGGCGGCTGCCAGGGCAGCACCGGGCCCGCCTCGCCCGCGCCCGACGGCCGGCCGTGGGGGAGCCGGTGGCCGGACATCACGCTGCGCGACCAGGTCAGCGTCGAGCTGGCGCTGGCCGACGCGCTCGGCATCCCGTCGTGGGCCGCCGTGGTGGGCGGTTCGATGGGTGGCCAGCGGGCCCTGGAGTGGGCGGTCGAGGCGCCGGAGCGGGTCGACCGGATGATCGTGCTCGCGGCCAACACGGAGGCCAGCGCCGACCAGATCGCGATCTGCTCGATCCAGCTGGACGCGATCCGCGCCGACCCGCGCTGGATGGGCGGTGACTACTACGACGACCCGGTGGGCCCGCACGTCGGCATGGGCATCGCCAGGCGGATCGCGCATCTCACCTACCGCACCGCAGCCGAGGTGGACGACCGGTTCGGCCGGAGCTGGCAGGACGACCTCGACCCGCTGCGCGGCGGCCGGTACGCGGTGGAGTCGTACCTGCGCCACGCCGAGGACGGGCTGCGCAACCGGTTCGACGCCAACAGCTACCTGTCGCTGACCTCGGCGATGAATGGCCACGAGATCGGCAGGGGACGCGGCGGCACCCGCGCGGCGCTGTCGCGGCTGCGGGCCGTGCCGACCGTCGCCGGGGTGGACTCCGACCGGCTCTACCCGTTCCACCAGCAGGTCGAGCTCGCCGAGCTGCTCGGAGTGAAGCCCATCGTGATCCACTCCGACCGCGGCCACGACGGCTTCCTGGTCGAGACCGAGCAGGTCAACGCGATCCTGGCGGCCGCACTGCGGGACTGACCGCGTTCGGTGTGCTGGTTGGCCCGGCACGCCGGCTCGGGGACCGCTCGCCGAGCCGGTCTGGACGGTTGAGCCGGTCCTCAGCATCATGTTCCGCGTATTTGATGGTGCCGTCAGCCGCTCGGCCGCGTAGAACTTCTTGCTCGCGACCCACCCGTCGAGGAGAGCGCAGATGAGATCGCGCGGCCCGCTCGTCACGCTGCTCGTCGTCGCGGTGCTGGCCGCCGTGCTGCTGGTGGTCAACCTCGCCAAGGGCTCGTCCGGCGACACGGCCGCTCCGTCCACATCCGCCGTGCCAGCAGCATCCGCCGTGCCGGCCGCTGCCCCGCCTCCCGCTGACGGTCCCGGCGCTGCTCCCGACGCCGGTGCGCCGGGCGCGCCGCCCGCCTCGGGCGCCATCGCCGAGCCGTTCCCCGTGCAGGCCAAGTACACCGGTCACACCGACGGCAGCAAGGCGGCCATCGCGGTCACTGTGCGCAATGACAAGGTCTCGGCGTACCTGTGCGACGGCAAGTCGGTCGAAGGCTGGTACCAGGGCACGGCGACCGGCGGGTCGGTGCAGGCCAAG
>DATAYB010000664.1:0-3529 GCA_036272795.1 Pseudonocardia sp. | reverse complement strand
CTACGACCCGCTGGGCGCCGTGGTCGACCTCGAGCACGCGCTGGACCCCGAGGGGCCGCTGCAGTTCGAGGAGCTGGGGTCGAACATCGCGGCGGCGGAGCGGGAGCCCGGCGACGAGGACCCGCTCGCGGGCTCGGACGTCGTGGTCCGGGTGACCATGCGCAACCAGCGGTTGGCGCCGATTCCGATGGAGCCGAACGCGATGGTCGCGGTGCCCACCGACGGCACAGCGGAGGCTGGCGGCGAGCACGACGTGACCGTGTATGTCTCCGCGCAGGGCGCGCACATGGCCCGGGACCTGCTGGCCGGCGGGCTGGGGCTGGACCAGACGCGGATGCGGGTGGTCTCGCCGCACGTGGGCGGTGGGTTCGGCGCCAAGATCGGCGCGCAGACCGAGCACCTCGTGACGCTGGCCGCCGCCCTCGAGCTGGGCCGCCCGGTGAAGTGGATCGAGACCCGCTCGGAGAACGCGGTGTCGATGATGCACGGCCGCGCCCAGCAGGAATGGGCCGAGCTGGGGCTGCGCCGGGACGGCACGATCGTCGGCCTGCGGCTGCACGTGATCGTCGACTGCGGGGCCTACGGCGGCTTCAACGGCTTCCTGGGCATCGTGTTCACGCGGCTGATGGCGTCCGGGGTCTACCGCATTCCCAAGATCAGCTACAACGTGGCGGCTGTGCTGACCAACACCACGCCGGTCGGCGCGTTCCGGGGTGCCGGCCGCCCCGAAGCCGCCGAGCTGCTCGAACGCATCATGGACATGGCCGCCGTCGAGCTCGAGATCGACCCGGTGGAGCTGCGCCGGCGCAACTTCATCCAGCCCGACGAGTTCCCGTACACCACGGTCGTCGGCGCGAACTACGACAACGGTGACTACGACCTGCCGCTGCGCAAGGCGCTCGAGCTGGCCGGTTACGAGGACCTGCGCGCCGAGCAGGCCCGCCGCCGTGCGAGCGGCGACCCGAAGCAGCTCGGCATCGGGATCAGCGCCTACGTCGAGGTCACCGGCGCCGGCAACTTCACCGAGTTCTCCTCGGTCGAGGTGCACTCCGACGGCACGGCGACCGTGAAGGCCGGTACCTCGGCACACGGCCAGGGCCACGCCACGTCGTTCGGCATGATCGTCTCGGACAAGCTCGGCATCCCGCTCGACAAGATCACCTATGTGCAGGCGGACACCGCCCAGGTACCCAGGGGCGGCGGCACGATGGGCTCGCGGTCGCTGCAGATCGGCGGCAACGCGGTCAACCGGGCCGCCGAGGTCATGCTCGAGCAGGCCCGTGAGCTGGCCGCCGACCTGCTCGAGGCGGGTGTCGACGACATCGAGGTCACCGAAGAAGGCGACCTCGGGGTGGCGGGTGTGCCGGGCCAGCGGATCAGCTGGGCGACGCTCTCGACGGCGGCGGCCGAGCGGGGCAAGCCACTGAGCGTGGAGCTCGACTGGGAGCAGGAGGGCGGCTCCACGTTCCCGTTCGGCGCGCACGTCAGCGTCGTCGAGGTGGACACCGACACCGGCCGGGTCACCCCGCTCAAGCACTACGCGGTGGACGACTGCGGCCGGATCCTGAACCCGCTGATCGTGGCCGGCCAGCAGCACGGCGGGCTCGCCCAGGGCATGTCGCAGGCGCTGTTCGAGCACTTCGTCTACGACACCGACGGCAACCCGCTCACCGCGACGCTGACCGACTACACCATTCCCAGCGCGGCCGACCTGCCGTGGTTCGACGTCAGCAACACGGAGACGCCGACGCCGCACAACCCGCTCGGCGCCAAGGGCATCGGCGAGTCCGCCACCGTCGGCTCCACGCCCGCGGTGCACAACGCCGTCGTCGACGCCGTGAGCCACCTCGGCGTGCGGCACATCGACCTGCCCTGCACGCCGCAGGCGGTCTGGCGGGCCGTGCACGACGCCGAGGCCGGCCGCCTCGGCGAGCCGTGGCGCGAGCCGCCGGCCGCGTTCGCCACCCTGCCCGAGCGCCAGACCCCGGACCCGGACGCCGAGGAGCCGGTCGGCGCATAGGAACCGGTAGGCGCCTGGCGGAATCCGCGACTCACCCTGACAAGATCCCCCGACTCGCGGAAAGGTGCGGCTCGGCGAGGTGTCTCTCGGCTGCCTCATCGACCAACAGTCAGCTCCGCCCGTCCGGTTCGCTCGTACCGGCTAACGCCGTACCGAGATTTTCCACGGCGAGGTACGGGTTGAGGTGCGGGTGCCGGCTGCCGACGGCGGTGTCGCGCCAGAAGCGCTGAAGTGGGTTCGACGTGGCGAAACCACTCGCGCCGTGGAGGTCGAGCATCCGCTCGACGGCAGTTCGGCAGTCCTGGCCGGCGTCCGCGAGAGCCATGCGCAGGCGAGGGCCGTCCACGGGGGACAACTCGGCCGAACTCGCCTCGCGGGCAACCTCGAGCATCGTGTTCTCGGCGCGGCTCACGAGGTAGCTGGCGCCCGCCAACCAGTGGCGGGCTCCGGGAGACTCTCCCATGCGCGAGTACGCGGTCATGAACGGTGTGCGGTCCGAGGCGAACATCGCGGTGATCGTGTCGAGTGCACCCTGGGCGGCGCCTACCACCGGGCCGAGCACCGTCATCGCGAACAGCATCATGTCGTTCAGGGTGAAGGGCGCCGCCGAGGCGATCCGCTCGGCCGGCACCAGAACGTCGTCGGCGACAAGGGTGTGGCTACCGGTGCCGCGCATGCCCGCCATGTGCCAGGTCCGCTCGACGACCAGGTCGGTGGTCGGCATCAGCGCAAACGAGAAGGCCCCCTCCACCAGCACCGCGAGCCCAGCCGACCTTCTTGCCGCGGACGCCTCGACGGCCCAGCTGGGCTCGGGCGCGACACTACGGGCGTTACTGGACCTGATCCTCATCCAGATACTCCGTCAATGGCACGAGCAGAACAGTACGTCCGGGTGGCCGGAGGTCGCCCATCTCGGTATCGCCGCTGCCCTGCGCGAGATCCACGAGAACCCGCACCGACAGTGGACGGTCGGTCGGCTGAGCGAGGTCGCGGGGATGCCTCGCACTGCTTTCTCTAGGCTCTTCACCCACGTGGTGGGCCGGCCGCCGATGAGCTACCTGACCGATTGGCGGCTCAGCCGTGCTGCCCAGCTGCTCCATGAGACGAGCGCATCGCTCGCGAAGATCGCCCCCCAGGTCGGCTACTCGACCGAGTTCGCCTTCTCGGCCGCCTTCCGCCGCGAGTACGGCGTCTCGCCAGGACGGTTCCGCGCTACCGCGCACACCCGATACGCCGTCGTCGAGACACCGGACGCCGCCGACGTGCGCTGACTGGCCGCACCGGACGCCCGGGTCCTCGGCCGGGGTGGACGCGGCGACCAACTAGAACGGTTCTACGGCGATCACCTTGAGGACGGCGGTGCCGGCGCGCTGCGAGGCGTCCAGGTCGACCTCGGCGGAGATGGACCACTCGTGGTACCCCTCCGGGTCGTCGAGCACCTGGTGGATCTCCCAGCGGCCCGGGCCCTCCGTGACGCGGAACAGGTCCGGGCCGCGGGCGTGCGCGTCG
>DATAYB010000663.1:0-11338 GCA_036272795.1 Pseudonocardia sp. | reverse complement strand
TCGGGCGGCCTCTCCACAGCGGCCCGAGGGAAAGAGATCAGTGGACATCTCACTCGAAGTCAACGGCCGGACCGCACAGCTGAGCGTCGATCCCGGCGTGACACTGCTGGACGCTCTGCGGGAGCGGCTCGACATAACCGGCCCCAAGAAGGGCTGCGACCGTGGACAGTGCGGTGCATGCACCGTGCACGTCGGCGGCCGGCCCGTGCTGTCCTGCCTCACGCTGGCCGCCACCGTGCGACGGCCGGTGACCACGGTCGAGGCGCTGGCCGGCGGTGACGAGCTGCATCCGGTCCAGCAGGCGTTCATCGACCAGGACGCGCTGCAGTGCGGGTTCTGCACACCCGGGCAGCTCATGTCTGCGGTCGCCGCGATCGAGCAGGGCGTCGAGGACGTCCGGGAGTTCATGTCCGGCAACATCTGCCGCTGCTCGGCGTACCCGAACATCGTCGCGGCGATCGAGCAGGCGAGGCGGGCCGATGCGTCCGTTTGAGCTGACCGCGCCCTCCACCGTCGAGGCCGCGCTCGCGGAGCCCGGCTCGTTCCTGGCCGGCGGCACCACCCTCGTCGACCTGATGAAGCTCAACGTCCTGACCCCGCGCCACGTGCTGGACATCAACGACCTGCCGTTGCGCGGCATCGACACCGCCGACGGGCTGCGTTTCGGCGCGCTGGAGCGGATGAGCGACATCGCGGCGCACCCCGGGGTGTACCCGGTGATCTCCCGCGCCCTGCTGCTGAGCGCCTCCCAGCAGTTGCGGAACATGGCGAGCATCGGCGGCAACCTGCTGCAGCGCACCCGCTGCACGTACTTCCGCGACGTCGCCATGCCGTGCAACCGGCGCCGGCCCGGCAGCGGCTGCCCGGCGATCTCGGGGGCCAACCGGATGCACGCCGTGCTGGGTACCAGCGACAAGTGCGTGGCGACCCACGCCAGCGATGTGGCGGTCGCCCTCGTCGCGCTCGATGCCGAGGTCCGGCTGGTCAGCGCCGCGGGCGGCCGGACCGTCGCACTGGCGGAGTTCTACCGACTGCCGGGCGATTCCCCAGAGGTGGAACACGACCTGCGCCCCGGCGAGCTGATCACCGAGGTTCGGGTGCCCCGGCTGGACTGGGCGGCGCACTCGACGTACGTGAAGGTGCGGGACCGGCAGTCCTACGAGTTCGCGCTGTGCTCGGCGGCGGTCGCGCTGGACGTCCGGGACGGGCGGATCGCCGACGCCCGGGTGGCCGTCGGCGGCGTCGCGACCGTGCCGTGGCGGCTGGCCGCCGTCGAGGCCGCCCTGCGTGGCGCACCCGCGACCGAGGCCACCTTCGAGGCCGCCGCGACGGCCGCCGCCGACGGAGCCAGGCCGCTGGCCGCGAACGGTTACAAAGTGTCCCTGCTCAGGCGGACCGTCGTCCGCGCGCTGCGCGAGCTCACCGAGGAGAACCGCTGATGGCCAGCCGGGTGGACGGCGCACTGAAGGTCACGGGCCGCGCCCGCTACGGCGCCGACCACAACTTCCCAGGCATGGCCTACGGGTACGTGCTGCTGAGCACGATCGCGCACGGCGAGGTTGCGGGCATGGACGTCACCTCGGCGAAGAGTGCGCCCGGCGTGCTCGGCGTGTACTCGCCGTTCGACCCGCTGCGGCTTCAGACGGCGAGCTCGCCCATGCTCGGCGACACGTGGGTCCCGCTGCGGGACAGGGAGGTCGCCTACTACGGCCAGCCGATCGGCTTCGTGGTCGCCGAGACCTTCGAGCAGGCCAGGGACGCCGCACTGCTCGTCGAGGTGTCGTACCACGAGCGACCTGCCCTGACCTCGCTGCACGACGGGCTGGCCACCGCCGAGGAGGCGCCGCCCACCTTCAGCGGCGCGCCGCACAACCTCACGGTGCTGGCCGACGGCGTCGAGTCGATCGAGGACGCGCTGGCGGCCAGCCCGGTCGTCGTCGAGGCGACGTACTCCACCGCGACCCAGAACCACGCCGCGATGGAGCCGCACTCCGCGGTGGCCGTGTGGGACGGCGACGGCCTGACGGTCTACAGCGGCAACCAGGGCTCCGACCTGCAGGCCGCCGAGCTCGCCAGCGCCCTCGGCGAGGAGCCGTCGGCGGTGCACGCGGTGAACCCCTTCGTGGGTGGGGCCTTCGGGGGCAAGGGCCGGACGTCCACACCGGCGTTCCTGGCAGCCGCCGCGGCCAGGGTCCTCGGCCGGCCGGTCAAGGCGGCGCTGACCCGGGAGCAGGTCTTCACCGCGACGGCCGGCCGCGCCGCGACGATCCAGACAATCGCACTCGGCGCCGACGAAAACGGCACGCTGATCGCGGTGCGCCACGACTCGTGGTGCACCACGGCGGCGGACCGGTCGTTCGTCGAGCCGACGTCCTACGGCACCTCGCGGGAGTGGTACGCCACCCAGAACCTGGCCATCACCCAGAAGATGGTGCCGCTGCACATCCCGCCGACGACGTTCATGCGGGCACCGGGCGAGGCACCGGGGTCGTTCGCGCTGGAGAGCGCGATCGACGAGCTGGCCGTGGCCTTGCGCATGGACCCGATCGCGCTGCGCATGCGGAACGACTCGACGGCGCCGCCAGGCCACGACCTGCAGTGGTCGAGCAAGCACCTCGACGAGTGCTTCAGCATCGGCGCGGCCCGCTTCGGCTGGGCGCAGCGCACGCCGCACGGCCGCACGGACGGCGACTGGCTCGTCGGGATGGGCACGGCGACCGCGATGTTTCCCGCCCTGCGGTTCCCCGCCACGGTGGAGATCACGCTGCGGGACGACGACTCGGCGGTCGTCGCGACGAGTGGGGCCGACCCTGGCACCGGTCTGCTCACCGTGCTCTCCCTGGTCGGGGCCGAGTCGCTCGACATCACGCCGGACCGGGTCACGCCGAGGCTGGGCGACTCGGCGCTGCCGCCGGGTGGCATGTCCGGCGGTTCGACGGCCACGGCGAGCGTCAGTACGGCCATCCTGATCGCGGCCGCCAAGGTGCTCGACGACCTGCAGGCCGTGGCGTCGTCCCCGGGCGGCCCTTTCGAGGGGCTCGAGGTCTCCTACGCCGACGGTCATGTGCTGGCCGGCGGCGCGAAGATGACGTTCGGGGAGGTGCTGCGCGCGCTCGGCCGGGCGTCGCTCGCCGCGAAGGGCTCCTCGGCGCCCGGCGAGGAGATGACCAAGCACTCCTTCAGCTCGTTCGGGGCGCAGTTCTGCGAGGTCCGGGTGCACCGGTGGACGCGCGAAGCCCGGGTGTCGCGGCTGCTGGGGGTGTTCGACGCCGGCCGGATCCTCAACCAGAAGACGGCGCGCAGCCAGCTCAGCGGCGGCATGATCTGGGGAGTGTCGGCGGCGCTGCACGAGGGCCTCGAGATCGAGGAGAACGGGCGGCTGGCCAACGGCGACTTCGCCGGCTACCTGCTCCCGGTGAACGCGGACATCCCCGACATCGACGTGCACTTCGTCGAGTACCCGGACACGCTGCACAACGCCGTCGGCGCGCGGGGGATCGGCGAGATCGGCACGGTGGGTGTGGCAGCCGCCGTCGCCAACGCGATCTACAACGCCACCGGCATCCGCGTCCGCCACATCCCCATCACGATCGAGGACCTCCTGGACGACTGAGATCCGCCGGTGGACGGCCTCGGTGCAGGACCCTCGTGGCGAGCGCGGCGAGGGCGAACGCCGCGACCTCGTAGATCATCGCGTGGCCGAACGCGGTCGGGGGGTCGGCGGCCGGTGCGGTGTACACGACGCCGGCCAGCGTCACCCCGATCGTCCCGCCGAGTTGCTGGGCGGTGGGCAGCAGGCCGGACACGGAGCTGGTCGCGGTGGCGGGGACCTTGGCCAGCACCAGTGCGAACGCCGACGCGGTGAAAACACCGAAGGCGAGACCGCCTGCCGCCAGCACCGCCAAGAAAGCCGGCCCGTGTCCGGCAATCGTGACGGCGGCCAGCGCGCACACCACGGCCAGCATGCCGGCGCTGACGGCGAGCACCGCGGCACCCCACCGGCGGGCCGCGGCCTCGGAGACCCCGCTGCCCACCAGCGCCCCGACCGCGTACGGCGTGATCGTCCACGCCGTCCCGAGCGGCCCGAACCCGAGCGCTCCCTGCAGGTGCAGCGACAGCAGCAGGCTGAACGACGGGACCCCCGCGTTGAACAGCAGCACCGCACCGATCCCCCACCGGGCCGTCCGCCCGGCCAGCGCCGAGGGGTGCACCAGCGGGTGCGCAACCCGGCGCTGCGACACCGCGAACGCGCCCAGCACCACGACGGACGCCGCCAGGCTGACCCACACCCACGCCGGCCAGCCGAGGTCCGCACCCAGCGTCAGCGGCAGCACGAGCAGGAACAGCCCGGACAGGCAGAGCACCGCACCGACCAGGTCGACCCGGGCCGAGGCACCCGCACGTCGCCCCGCGGGCAGCACGAACGAGAAGACCAGTGCGGCGACCGCGACGGGTACGGTCAGCGCCAGCGCGGCGCGCCACCCGAGGCCGAACGGGTCGAGCTCGAGCAGCACCCCGCCCAGCACCGGACCCGCCAGCGACGCGACCGCCATCGTCGCTCCGTAGTACGCCAGCGCACGGGGCCGCCGGGCCTCGGCGACGGTCAGCTGGATGATCGACAGGATCTGCGGGCCGAACAGGCCGCTGCCGAGCCCCTGCAGCAGCCGTGCCGCGACCAGCACGCCCGCGCCCGGAGCCAGCACGCCCACCACCGACGCCACCGCGAACACCGCCATCCCGAGCACGAAGAGGCGGCGGTACCCGAACCGGTCCCCCAGCCGGGCCGCGGTGATCAGCGAGCAGGCGAAGGTCAGGGTGTAGCCGGCGAGCACGAGCTGCCCGACCCCGGCGCCCGCGTCCAGGTCTCGCCGGATGTCGGGCACCGCGACCTGCATCACCGTCACGCTCAACAGCTGGACGAACGTGCCGGAGAGCAACACCGGCAGCAGCGGCACGCGCGGCGTCGACAGCCACATCTTCGACGGTGGCGCCGCCGGCACGAAGGCCGGAGCCCTCACGTCGGCTTCCGCCTCGCACCTCATACCGACGCCGCCGCTGACTTCGCCACCGTCGCCAGCAGCTCGGCGAGCTCGGCGGGGCGGGTGAGGAACGGCGAGTGCCCGCCGGGCAGCGAGTGCACCTCGGTCGGCGAGTCCGGCACCGCGCGGTCCGCCTCGGCGATCATCAGGTCCTGGGTGGCGGGCGGCAGGGCGAGGTCGTCGGTGAGCCGGATGTAGGTGCGCGGGATGCGGCCCCAGCGGGCGGGGGTGAGCTGGACGGGGGCGAGCAGCGACGCGAGCGGCTCGTCCGGGTGCAGCAGCAGGCGCCAGCCGGGCAGCTGGGCCGGCCAGTCCGCGAGGAAGGACCGCTGGATGGCGGCGACCTCGGCCGGGTCGGCGGAGAGCGGGTTGATCCGGAACGCACCCAGCACCTCGGGGTCGCCGACCGTCGGCACGTGGACCGCACCCGCGTTCTCGGGCGCCGAGACGTAGTCGAGGAAGCGAGGCCGGCCGGCAGGCAGGAACGCCGACAGGTACACCAGCTGGTCGACGAGCTCCGGCGCCCGCTCCGCCACCGCCGACGCCGGACCGCCGCCTGCGCTGTGGGCGACGAGGACCACCCGCTCGAACCTCGGGCGGATCCCGGCGAGCGAGGCCAGCAGGTCGTCGGCGATCCGGTCCATCGTCAGGTCGGCCAGTTCGGACCGCTCGGTGGCGAGGCCGGGCTGGCCGGGCAGCAGGTAGCCGGACGGGGCGGGTGCGCCCAGGCCGTGGCCCGGCAGGTCGAGCGCGATGCTCGGGACCCCGTGGCGGGCCAGCTCACCCTGGGTCGCCACGAAGTGCAGCGAGGAGTGCCAGGCGCCGTGGACAAAAACGGTGACGGTGCTGTTCATGGAACGGCCTTTCCTACGGCGAGCGGGTCACCACCCAGCTGACCCGCGTGCGTCGGCGCCATCCACCTATATATCTCAATGCACCCGCCGCGATATCCGTGGAGTATGGGAGCCATGGAAGCGCGCCATCTCCGCTACGCGCTGGCCCTCGCCGAACACCAGCACTTCGGCCGGGCCGCCGCGTCACTCGGCATCGCCCAGCCGCCGCTGTCCTCGCAGATCGCGGCCATCGAGCGGGAGATCGGCGAGCGCCTGTTCGACCGCACCTCCCGAGGGGTGTTCCCGACCGCGGCCGGCGACGCCTTCCTGGCCAGGGCCCGCCGCGCCCTGGCCGAGATGGCCGGCGCGGTGGCCGACGCCGGCCGCGCGGCCCGCGGCGAGACCGGCCGGCTGCGGCTGGGGTTCATCGGGTCGGCCCTGCTGGAGCCGCTGCCGGGGGTGCTCGGCAGGTTCCGGCGGGCGCGGCCGAACGTGCGGCTAGACCTGCGTGAGATGGGCAGCCCGGAGGGCGTGGCGGCACTGGTGGCCGGCGAGCTGGAGGTCGCCGTCGGCAGGGGCGGTCCCCGCGGCGCCGGGGCGGAGGGGCTGGTCACGGTGCCGATCGGGACCGACGATCTGGTCGCGGCCGTGGCCAGGGCGCACCCCTTCGCGGGGCTGCGGACGATCTCGATCGACCAGCTCGCCTGCGAGGCCCTCATCATGGCTCCGCCCGACCAGGAGCCCGCGGTCGGCGCCCGGCTCCGGGCACTGTTCCCCGCCGACCCGACCACGCCGTCCCCGCTGGACACCGCGACCACCGCCCGTGACATCCACACGATCATCGGCCTCGCGGCCTGCGGGGTCGGCGTCGGGCTGGGGCCGACCCGGATGCGCCGGCTCGCGCGCGACGACATCTGGTTCTGCGACGTGACGCCGGCGGTCCGCCTGCCCGACCTCCAGCTGTCCTTCCGCGCCGCCGACCGCTCCCCCGTCCTAGCGGCCTTCCTCGAGGTCGTCCGCGCGAACTGCTCCGAGGTCGGCTCGCGGCTCGACGAGGTACTCGCCCGGCACCCGGCCTCCTGCCTCGCAACCGGCTAGCGCCGGCAACCGGACAGCGCGAGCAACCGGACAGCGAGTTCGCGATTCGGCTACCCCCGGCGTGATCTGGCTCTTCCCGAGCGTGGTGGCCCCTTAGATTGCGGCGTTGTCCACCGCCGCGATGCCCGTTCGGCCACCGTCGTCCGCTTGCTCGGGAGAGTCACATGTCGTCATCAGTGAGAGATGAGCCGGCCGGCGTGTCGCCCGATGCCCGCTGCCCGGTCAGTCGACTTGCCGAGAGCTTCGACCCGTTCACGGATCCGTACCTGCGGGACCCGTACAGCTTCTGGACCGTGGCGCGTAAGGAGGAGCCGGTCTTCTACAGCCCGTCGCTCGGCTACTGGATCGTGAGCCGGTACGAGGACGTCCAGCAGGTCTTCCGCGACACCGACACGTTCTCAGCGGCCATCTCGATCACGCCGCTCAAGGAGCTGTGCCCCGCCGCGGTCGACGAGCTGGTGAAGGCACAGATGGTGATGGGTCCGAGCCTGGTCAACGAGGACCCGCCCGTGCACACCCAGCGCCGCAAGCACGTCCGCGACGCGCTGGTCAGTGCTC
Source organism: Pseudonocardia sp. (assembly GCA_036272795.1). Taxonomy (GTDB): domain Bacteria; phylum Actinomycetota; class Actinomycetes; order Mycobacteriales; family Pseudonocardiaceae; genus Pseudonocardia. The sequence continues at coordinate 3,810 of DATAYB010000663.1, read as the reverse complement.
GGCGGATGGACGCGGTGCGTCCCCGGATCCGCGAGCTGGCAGGCGAGTACATCGACCGGTTCGTGCGCCGTGGCCACGCCGACCTCGTCGCCGAGTTCGCCTGGGAGATCCCGGCCCTGGTCACGTTCGTGATCATGGGCGTGCCCGAGGAGGACATGGAGCGGGCCAAGCGGTTCGCCAACCGGCTGGCGCTGTTCACCTGGGGACACCCGAGCGACGACGAGCAGACCCAGCTGGCCGCCGGCATGGGCCAGTACTGGAGCTACGCCCGCGAGCACGTCCACCGCCGGCTGGCGAACCCGCCGGACGACTACATCGGCGATCTCGTCCGGGCGTGGCGCACCCCCGGCAACGAGGAGCTGTTCGACGAGAACTACCTCGTCACCACCATGATGAACTTCCTGTTCGCCGGGCACGAGACGACGACGAACGCCACCGCCAACGGCCTGCGGGCGCTGCTGCATCACCGCGACCAGTGGGACGCGCTGTGCGCCGACCCGGGGCTGGCGCGCGGTGCCGTCGAGGAGATCCTGCGCTACAGCTCGTCCGTCATCGCCTGGCGCCGCGAGGTGGTCCGTGATGTCGTGATCGGCGGTACGGAGATCCCGGCCGGGTCGAAGGTGCTGGCGATCACCGGGTCGGCCAACCACGACGAGTCCGTCTTCCCGGATCCGGAGCGGTTCGACATCGGCCGCGACAACGCGCACCGGCATTTCGCCTTCGGCAACGGCCGGCACCTCTGCCTGGGCGCACCGCTGGCCCGGCTGGAGATGCAGATCTTCCTGGAGGAGCTGGCCCGTCGGCTCCCGCACATGCGACTGGTCCCTGACCAGACGTTCGCCTACTCGCCGAACACCTCCTTCCGGGGTCCGGACCACCTGCTCGTCGAGTGGGACCCTCTGGCGAACCCGATCGAGGCCGACCGACCGGGCTGAACCGGTGCACGATCAGGACGTCACGGGTGGGTCGGCGATATCCTCACCCCACCGGCGTGCGATCCACCGAAGGAGCGTGCCGCATGGAGCGATCGGGGATGATCGAGCCGTCCTCACGCGACCGGGCCGGCCCGCCCGACGTCCTCGGCAACTACGAGCTCTGCCGGGCGGTCCGGTTCGACGCCTTCCGGGACAGCCTGAACGGCGTGTTCTACCCGGCGCGGGTGGAGCCGACCGGGCATGACGGCACCCTCGACCACTCCCTGCTCAGCGCCACCACCCTCACCCACCTCACGCTGGGCTTCGTCCGCTTCGGCACCGAGACACGCCTCGACCCCGGCGCGCTGGGGGCCTACCACGTCAACGTGGCACTGACGGGCAACGTCGAGTCGGAGTGCGGCAAGCAGAGTGTGGTCGCCCGGCCCGGGATGGCCGCGGTGTTCACTCCCCGGGAGCACACCTACCTGCCGCGCTGGGGGGCCGATGCCGGCCAGCTGTGCATCAAGATCAAACGACGGTCCCTGGAGAGCGAGCTGGAGGCCATGATCGGCCGCCCGGTGTCCTCCTGTGTGAAGTTCTCCCTCGGTCTCGACCTCACCAGTCCCGCCGGCCGGAGCTGGTTGTCGATCGTGCGGCTGCTGCTGGCCGAGCTGGACAGCGACCACAGCCTGGCGCGCGAGTCGGCCGCACACCGCGAGCAGCTCGAACGCCTGGTGATCAGTTCCCTGCTGCGGGCGCAGCCGCACGACTTCTACGACGCGCTGTACGAGGAGCGGCCGCCGGCGCGGTCCCGGATCGTGAAGCGGGTCGTGGATGCGATCGAGTCGGCCCCGGAGCAGCCGTGGTCGCTGTCCACGATGGCCCGGCTCGCCGAGGTGAGCGCGCGGCGCCTGCAGCAGGGTTTCCGCGAGCAGCTGGGCATGTCTCCGAGCGTCTACCTGCGGGTGGTGCGTCTCGAGCGGGCGCGCCAGGACCTGGTTGCCGGGGCGGGCTCGGTCACCGACGTGGGGTTCCGGTGGGGCTTCACGCACCTGGGCCGGTTCGCCGACGCCTACCGCGAGCGGTTCGGTGAAGCCCCGTCGGAGACGCTGCGCCACCGGGGCTGACGTCGGCGACGGGGCTTCAGCGGGATCAGACGTCCAGCGTCAACGGCCCGTCGGCGCCGAGCAGCATCCGGCCGTACGCCTCCTTGCCGAGCTCCGGCATCACCAGCGCATGCCGGCCCGCGATCTCCGCGTCGCGCCAGATCCGGCTGAGCACGTTGGCGTCCGCGAACGACGAGGCACCGTTGGCGGTCATCAGCCTGTCCATGCCGTCCTTGACCAGCTCGCCGATGATGCCGGTGTCCATCCGTACCCGGGCACGGGTCAGCTTCTCGAGCGGGGCACCCTGGGCGGCCGCGCCGTCGATATCCCCGCACGCCCGCCGCATGAGGAGCTCCGCCTGGTCGAACCGGGTGGCCGCCTCGGCGACGCCGACCTGGTGCGTCGGCGAGTTCCGGGCTGCCGTGTAGCAGGTGTAGGCGACGTTCTTCTTCGGCAGGCTCGCGAGCGTCCGCTCCATCGCGTGGCGGGCCAACCCCACCTGCGCGCCGACCAGGACCAGCGCCGCGACCGGGATGAAGGCCATGGTGGAGTTCTGCTCACCGCCCTTGCGCGAGGTCGCGAAGTCTCCCTCGACCATGTCGGTGAACCGCTGGATCCGATGGTCGGGGACGAAGTGGTCCTCGACGACGATGGTGTCGCTGCCCGACCCCTTCATGCCGGCGACGAACCAGGTCGGCTCGATCTGCCACGCGCTCGAGGGGATGAGGGCCAACGCACGGGGATCCCCGGCACCCTCGAGCCCGATGCCCAGGGTCGCCCAGTGCGCGGCGAAGGAGCCCGACGCGTAGCCCCACCGGCCGCTCACCCGGTACCCGCCCTCGACCCGCTCGGAGCGCAGCGGCGGCGAGAAGATCCCACACGCACGCGCGCCCGGTGTGGAGAACATGTCCTGCTGCGCCCGGTCGGAGAACGTGGTGGAGAACCAGGTGCACACGTTCAGCAGCGCGACCGCCCACGCCGTCGACCCGTCGCCACGCGCCACCTCGGCGACACACTCCATCATCGTCCGCAGGTTCGTCTCCCGGCCACCGAGGCGCCGGGGTACGAGCAACTGGAGCAGCTCCGCCTCCTCGAGGGCCGCCATGACCTCGGGCACCACCCGGCGCTCCTCGGAGGATCTCGCCGCGTGCTCACGGATCAACGGCACGAGCTCCGTGACGCGGGCGATCACCTCCCGGTCCGGCTCGACGCCGGCACCGGTCCGGGCCCCCTGCGGACGATCAAGGATCTCGGTCATCGGAACTTCCTCCGCTCGGCGCTGACTGTGACCCGGACGCTAGGCTCAATCCGGCCAGCTACCAGCCGGTTCGCGACGAACTCAGTCCGGAACACGAAACGCGCGGCGGGCGGGTGCTCCCGCGAGGCCGTCAGGGCACTGTCAGCGTTCTGCAGGCCCCGACTGCGTGCTGGCCAAGGAGACCCTCTCGGTGGACACCGATACGGTCGCTGCGTTCGGCCCAGGTCTCGCCGGACGAGCTGAGCGCGGTGCTGCTGGTGGGTGGTTCCTCACGGATCCCGCTGGTGGCGCGGATGTTGTCCGAGCAGCTCGGCCGCCCCACCGTCGTCGATGCCCATCCCAAGTACGTCGTTGCGCTCGGCGCGGCCACGCACGCTCACCTGGCTGTCCAGTGACCGCGACCATCCCGGTCGGCCCCGGGCCCCTCGGCGTGGCGATCAGCCACGGCGGCCGCCACGCCTACGTCGCGAACCACCACGCCAGCACCCTCTCCGTCCTCGCGATAGCACCGTCCGACTGAGCGGCTCCGGTC
>DATAYB010000662.1:0-5102 GCA_036272795.1 Pseudonocardia sp. | reverse complement strand
CGAACCGGGTGCCCGGGTGGCCGTGCTGCTGCCGGCGCACTGGCAGACGCTGGTGGTGCTGCTCGGCGCGTGGTGGTGCGGTGCCGAGGTGGTCGCCGACCCGGCCGGCGCCGACCTGGTGTGCTGCGACGAGCCCCGGCTTGCTGTGGCCGCGGGGGCCGGGGCGGCGGTGGTCACGGCGCTGTCGCTGAACGCGTTCGGCATCGGGCTGAAGGACCTGCCGCCCGGCGTGCTGGACTACGCCACGGAGGTCCGGCTGCACGGTGACGTGTTCACTCCGGAGCGGAGCGGTTCGTCCTCCGCCGCCGCGCTGGCCGCCGCCGCGCTCGCGGGGGCGTCGGTGGGTGAGGTGCTGGCCGCCGCCCGGGAGGCCGCCGCCTCGGCCGGCCTCAGCGCCACCGACCGGGTGCTGACCACGTACGACTGGACGCTCGACGACGGCCTCGTGCAGTTGCCGCTCGCAGTGCTGGCCGCCGGCGGCTCGCTGGTCCAGTGCCGCAACGCGCCCGCCGACCCCGCCGCACTCGACCGCCGCGCCACCGGCGAACGGGTAACCCGCCGACTCCCCTGACCCCGGCGCGGCCGCACAGCCCGTTCCCTCACCGCACAGACCGTTCCCATGCCTCACCGCACAGACCGTTGCCTCACCGCACAGACTGTGCACGGTCTGTGCTGGGTGGCAACGGTCTGTGCGGTGAGAGCTGGCGGCGCAGGGGGTGGCTTTCGCCCCTCCGATCCGACTTGTCACGACTTGTCACGACTAATTGACACGACAACTGGCACCTGTCGTGTCTATTTCCAACGACAAGTGGGCTTACCACCTCCAGAACCCACGACAAGTCCGGCCCACGCGTCCACAACCCACGACAAGTCCGGCCCCACGCGTCCACATCCCACGACAAGTCCGGCCCCACGCGTCGACAACCCACGACAAGTCCGGCCCCACGCGTCCACAACCCACGACAAGTGGCCGGCGGCGACCGAGCTCACGGCACCTCACCTGCCAGAACGCCGCACCCGATCCGACTCGTCGCGCAACCAGCCGAGCACCCCGCCCCTGATTGCGTGGAACCCCGGCCGCCCATTTCGCCGACCTTCCACCCACTTCGATCCGACTTGTCACGACTAATTGCCACGACAACTGGCACCTGTCGTGTCTATCTCCAACGACAAGTGGGCTTACCACGTCCAGAACCCACGACAAGTCCGGCCCACGCGTCCACATCCCACGACAGGTCCGGCCCACGCGTCGACAACCCACGACAAGTCCGGCCCCACGCGTCCACAACCCACGACAAGTGGCCGGCGGCCGCTTACCTTGATCGCCCAGCGGCCCCCGACCACACGCCACCATCAACCGGCCACACACCTTTGAGACCAGCTATCGAGCCCCGCGCCGACCACCCCACCGACCACGCCACCCCACCCGACCACGCCACCCGACCCACCCACGCCACCCGACCGACCGACCACGCCCAACTCAGCACCCCGACCTGCCCGTGCGCGCCCCACCGGATCCGGGTCAAGAGTCCACGCTTTCGCGCGATTGACTCGTACGTCACGCCCGAATTCCGAGCGTCCGGCAGCCAACCCAAATACTGTCGATCATTATGCGGCCCGCCCTGAGCGTGACGATCCTGGTGACCCTGGTGCTCCTGCTGCCGGCCTGCGCCGGGACCTCGGGCAGCCCGGCCGGCACCGGCGCGCCCCCCGCTGCGCCCCCCGCCGCCGCGCCTCCCGCCCAGCCGAGCACCCCCGCGCCGGCGCCGATGCACGTGTGGCGGTCGGACGGCTACGGCTGGATCGTGACGCTGACCGGTACCCAGGCACGTACCTACGAGGTCACCGCGGTCAGTTGTATGCCGGAGCCGCCGCTGGAGCAGATCGGCCAGCCGGGTCCCGACGGCACCATGCAGTTCGGCACCAAGAACGTGCCGACCGAGACGCTGAAGTGGGAGCAGGCCGACCGGGCCACCCTGCACCTGATCGGCACCGCCGCGAACGTCGACCTGCTGCCGGTCCCGGGGCTGCCCGCCTCGTGCTCGCAGCGGCCGGCCAATACGCCGCAGGAGAACTTCGACATCTTCTGGCAGACGTTCTCGGAGAACTACAACTCGTTCCTGCGCAAGAAGGACGTGAACTGGGCCGCGTCCCGCGCGCAGTTCCGGCCGATGGTCACGGACGAGACCCGGCCGAAGGCGCTGTTCAAGATCCTCACCGACATGATCACGCCGCTCGGTGACTCGCACGCCTACATCCAGGGGCCCGACGGCAACGACTTCGCGGGCAAGCGGCCGGGCACCCGGGACGAGGACGACGTGTCCCGCCAGGACGCCGACTCCGAGGTGGACGCCCACCTGAAGGACATCGGCGTAACCAACATCCAGACGTTCGCGCACAACCGGATCGCCTATGCCGACCTGCCCAGCGGCCGGGGCTACCTGCGGATCACCGGCTTCGAGGACTACAAGGGCAGCGCCACCCCGTCGGTGGACAGCAGTGCCGAGCTCAAGCAGGTGCTGGACACCGTGTTCACGCAGGCGCGGGTGTCGGCGTGGAAGGGGCTCGTGATCGACGTCCGGTTCAACACCGGCGGCGATGACGCGCTCGGCCTGCAGGTCGCGGCCCGGCTGACCAACACGCCGTACCTCGCCTACCAGAAGCAACCCCGCGACGATCCGAACGATCCCAGTAAGCACGGCCGGCTGCAGGCGGTCACCGTGACGCCGGCCGCCGGCGCGCCGCGCTACACCGGGCCGGTCGCGCTACTGATCAGCGACCTCACCGTGAGCGCGGGCGAGACCTTCACCGAGGCACTGCTCGGCCGCAACCCCTCGCCGGTCCGGATCGGCACCCCCACACAGGGCGTGTTCTCCGATGACATGTCGAGGCTGCTGCCCAACGGCTGGAGCTTCACCCTCGGCAACGAGGACTACTACGCGCCGGACGGCAAGAACTACGAGGGCGTCGGCATCCCGCCGAACATCAGCGAGCCGGTGTTCACCGAGGCCGAGAAGAAGGACCACCTGGACTCGGCACTCGACGCCGCCAACCCGCCCGGCTGAACCCGCGCCGCCGGCCCTGCCAGCCACGCGGCCGATCCGGCGCGACCAGCGACCAGCGACCAGCGAAACCGCCATCGGGGCCCGATCGACCCAATCGGGTCGACCGGGCTCCTTGCGCTGCGGCCGTAACGGCGTTACGATTCAAAACACTGTTACGGAACCAGCCCGCCACCTGGAGCAGCCATGGTCAACCCGTATCTCGCCGGCAACTTCGCCCCCGTCCACGAAGAGCTCACCGTCACCGACCTTGCGGTCACCGGGCACATCCCGGAGCACCTGGACGGGCGCTACCTGCGCAACGGTCCGAACCCGATCTCCGAGGTCGACCCGGTGGCCTACCACTGGTTCCTCGGCGACGGCATGGTGCACGGCGTGCGGCTGCGGGACGGCCGCGCGCAGTGGTACCGCAACCGCTGGGTGCGCTCCCCCTCGGTGGCCGGTGTGCTCGGCGAGCCGGTACCTGGCGGGGCGAACTCGGCGCCGATCTCGGCGTTCGGCGCGAACACCAACGTGCTGGCGCACGGCGGCCGGACGCTGGCGCTGGTGGAGGGCGGCGCGGCCAACTACGAGCTGACCGACGAGCTGGACACCGTCGGCGCGTGCGACTTCGACGGCACCCTGCCCGGCGGCTACACCGCGCACCCCAAGCGCGACCCGCTGACCGGTGAGCTGCACGCGGTGTCGTACTTCTTCGGCTGGGGCAACCGGGTGCAGTACTCGGTGATCGGGGTCGACGGCAAGGCCCGGCGCACGGTGGACATCAAGGTCACCGGCAGCCCGATGATGCACGACTTCTCGATCACCGAGAAGTACGTGATCTTCTACGACCTGCCGGTGGTGTTCGACGCCGAGCAGAGTGTGGCCGACATCCCGATGCCGGGCGCCCTGCGCACGCCGGCCAAGCTGGTGCTCTCCGCCCTGATCGGCCGCGTCCGGGTGCCCAACCCGGTCAACGCGGTGCTGGGCCGGAGCGTGCCGAGCAACGGCCGGATGCCGTACCGCTGGGACCCGCGTTACCCGGCGAGGGTCGGTGTGATGCCGCGTGAGGGTGGCGCGCACGACGTGCGCTGGTTCGACGTCGAGCCCTGCTACGTGTTCCACCCGATGAACGCCTACGACGAGGGCGACACGATCGTGCTCGACATCGTGCGGCACCCCCGGATGTTCGCCACCGACTTCAACGGCCCGAACGAGGGCCCGGCCACGCTGGACCGCTGGACGGTCGACCTGGCGGACGACAAGGTCCGCGAGTCCCGGCTGGACGACCACCCGCAGGAGTTCCCGAGGGTCGACGAGCGGCTGGTCGGGCGGCGGCACCGGTACGGCTACGCGATGCAGGCCATGTCCGGCACGGGCGCCAACGCAGGCGACGCCCTGCTGAAGCACGACCTCGTCACGGGCAGCACGACGCCGATCCACCTGGGCGCCGGGCGCAAGGGCAGCGAGTTCGTCTTCGTGCCCAACGCGCCCGACGCGGCGGAGGACGACGGGGTGCTGATGGGCTTCGTCTACGACACCGGGACCGACCGCAGCGACCTGACCATCATCGACGCCCGGAGCCTGGAGACCGTCGGCGCCGTGCACCTGCCCTCGCGGGTGCCCAACGGCTTCCACGGCAACTGGGCCCCCACCGAGGGGTGACCGGCTCCCGGGTCGGGTCGCCCTGTGCGGCGACCCGACCCGGCCGGGGCGGCCCGCCCGCACCGACGGTCCGCCACACACCGACGCTGCCAGACGCCGGCGCGAGGCGGCTCAGCCCGGCGGCGCCGGGTCAGGCAGCCGGCGGGCCAGCAGCCAGGCCAGCAGGGGCAGCACGACCAGGCAGGCCAGCGTGGTGTGCAGCGAGGTGGCCTTGGCGAGCATGCCGAGCACCGGCGCGAACACCCCTCCCGCGCTCACCGCGAGCCCGAGGGTGACGCCGCTCGCGGTACCGATCCGGCTCGGCAGGTAGTCCTGGCCGAGCGTGATGTGCAGCGAGAACGGCATGTACAGGGTCAGCGCGGCGGCCGACACGAACACGAGCACGGCCGGGCCCGG
>DATAYB010000661.1:0-3662 GCA_036272795.1 Pseudonocardia sp. | reverse complement strand
CGGGTCATCGTCGTCGGCCGCCTCGACCAGTGTGGCCAGCTGGGCGGCCGGGTCGGCATGGCGGGCCCACAGGCCTTCGGCGTTGAGCACACCGAGCCCGCCCAGCTGCCCGATCCGGATGGCGGTCGCCGGCGACACGATGGCGTCGGTCGGATGGGTCACCAGTGGGATGTCGAACCGGTAGGCATCCAGCTGCCAGTGGGTCGACACCTCCTGCGACGTCCGGGTGCGCCGTGAGGGCACGATCTCGATCTGCTGTAGGTCGTAGGCGCGGCGGGCGCTGCGGCCCATCCCGATCTCGACAAGGTCACGCACGGGGAAGAGCGTATGTCAGTGATCCTGGGTGACCGTCGAGGGTCAGCGGGTGACGTAGTTCGGGGCCTCGACGGTCATCGTGATGTCGTGCGGGTGGCTCTCCTTGAGCCCGGCCGAGGTGATCCGGACGAGCTGCGCGCGCTGCAGGTCGGCGATGGTGGCCGAGCCGGTGTAGCCCATGCCGGAGCGCAGCCCGCCGAGCAGCTGCGTCATCACCTGGGTGAGCGGACCCCGGAACGGCACGCGGCCCTCGATGCCCTCGGGGACCAGCTTGTCCTCGCTGAGCACGTCGTCCTGCGCGTAACGGTCGCGCGAGTAGGACTTACCGCCGGTGTCCCCGCCCCGCGAGCGCATCGCGCCGAGCGAGCCCATCCCCCGGTACGTCTTGAACTGCTTGCCGCCGACCAGGATCAGCTCACCGGGCGCCTCGGCGGTACCGGCCAGCAGGCTGCCGAGCATGACCGTGCTGGCCCCGGCGGCGATGGCCTTGGCGATGTCGCCGGAGTACTGGATGCCGCCGTCCCCGATCACCGGGACACCGGAGGGGGCGCACACCTGCGCGGCCTCGTAGATCGCGGTGATCTGCGGCGCACCGACGCCGGCCACCACCCGTGTCGTACAGATCGAGCCGGGGCCGACGCCGACCTTCACCCCGTCCGCACCCGCCTCGACGAGTGCCTGGGCCCCTTCCCGGGTCGCCACGTTGCCGCCGACCACGTCCACCCCGTCGCCGGTCTCCTTGGCCAGCCGGGCCACCATCTCCAGCACCCGGCGGGAGTGGCCGTGCGCGGTGTCCACCATGATCACGTCGACGCCGGCCTCGACGAGCAGCATCGCGCGCTCGACCGCGTCCTCACCGACCCCGACCGCAGCGCCGACCAGCAGCCGGCCGTCCGGGTCCTTGGTGGCCAGCGGGTACTGCTCGGTCTTCACGAAGTCCTTGACGGTGATCAGCCCGCGCAGCAGGCCGGCCCCGTCCACGATCGGCAGCTTCTCGATCTTGTGCCGGCGCAGCAGCCCCAACGCCGCCTCAGCCGTGACCCCGACCTGGGCAGTGACCAGCGGCTGGCGGGTCATGACCTCGCTGACGCGGCGGCTGTGGTCCAGCTCGAAGCGCATGTCCCGGTTCGTGATGATGCCGAGCAGCGTGCCGTCCGGGTTGGTCACCGGGACGCCGGAGATCCGGTAGCGGGCGCACAGCGCGTCGACCTCACGCAGCGTGGCGTCGGGCGCGCAGGTCACGGGGTCGGTCACCATGCCGGCCTCGGACCGCTTGACGACCTCGACCTGCGCGGCCTGCTCCTGCGCGGACTGGTTGCGGTGCAGCACCCCCATGCCACCCTGGCGGGCCATCGAGATCGCCATCCGCGACTCGGTGACCGTGTCCATCGCCGACGACACCAGCGGCACCCGGAGCCGGACGTTGCGGCTGAGCTGGGTCGAGGTGTCGGCCGCGCTGGGCAGCACGTCGGACTCGGAGGGCAGGAGGAGCACGTCGTCGAAGGTCAGCCCGAGCCGGGCGAACTTCGGCGGCAGTCCTGCGGTCAGCTCCGTGGTCATCGCGTTGGTCAACCCTTCGGCGGCGGTCTCGACTGGCGGGAACTCGACCGGCCGGCGGTCACCGGCCGATGATGGGAAGCTTCGGGCGGCAGGTCGCCGGCCGACGCAGCAGCTCAGCTGATCGACGGGACCGTTCAATCCTATCTGGAGGGGCGCCCACACCGCGCGGGCTCGGTGCCGACTCCATCCGGTGGGGCCTCGGACCGGCCATATCACATGCAGGAGCCACATCGCGGACGGAAGCCGGGTACGGTATGCGTCGTGCCGCAGGACGCCCTTCCCCCCGACCCGTTTGCGGGTGATCCGCACGACCCGGCTCGGGCGTTGGACAGCCTGCCAGCCGAGGACGAGCCAGAGCCGTTGACCGCAGAGGAACGCGACGAGATCGTCGAGGACCTGAGCGACCTCGCCGTGTACCAGGCACTGCTGGAGAACCGTGGCATCCGAGGGCTGGTCGTCGACTGCGCGGACTGCGGTGAGCAGCACTTCCACGAGTGGAACTTGCTGCGCGCGAGCCTGCAGCAGCTGCTGGACGAGGGCCAGATGCGCCGGCACGAGCCCGCCTTCGACCCCGATCCCACCCACTACGTGACCTGGGAGTACTGCCGGGGCTACGCCGACGCGGTGTTCAGTACCGGCTGAGCATCCGGTGACGCCGGTCAGGTCGTCGGGCCGTCGCCACCCGCGGAGTCATGGCCGGTACCCGGCAGGGTGCCACCCGGCGGGGTGAAACTCGGCTTCGCGTTGGCGACGTCGGGCTGGCCCTCACTGTCGCCGCTCTTGGACTTGCCGCCGCCGCCGTGGCCGCCACCGTGGTCGCCGTCACCGCCGCCGTGGCCGCCACCGGAGCCCTTGTCCCCGTCGCCCTTGCCACCCTTGTCGCCGCCGGAGCTCTTGCCGCTGTCGCCGCCGCCGCCCTTGCCGCCAGAGCCCTTGCTGTCGCTGTTGCCCTTGCCGCCCTTGTCGCCGCCCGAGTCGGCGCCCTTGTCGGAGGTCGGCTTGCCGCTGCCGCCCGAGGGGTTGCTGGCGTTGGTCCCGCCGCTGGGCTTGCTGCCGCCGTCCGACGGCTTGCCGCCGCCGTTGTCGGGCGCGGGCTTGTCCGGCGGGGGCTTGCTGCCGCCGTCCGAGGGCGGCTGGTTGCCGCCGTCCGGCGGTGGCTTGCCGCCACCGTTGTCGGCCGGGGGCTTGCCGCCATTGTCCGGGTTCTGCTGGCCCTGCTGTCCGCCCTGCTGGCCCTGCTGTCCGCCCTGCTGGCCTTGCTGGCCGCCCTGCTGGCCCTGCTGGCCGCCCTGCTGACCGCCCTGCTGGTCAGGCGGTGGCTGCTGGCCCTGCTGCCCCTGCTGCTGCTGACCACCCTGCTGGTCCGGCGGAGGCTGCTGACCCTGCTGGCCACCCTGCTGCTGCTGTTGCTGCTGCTGTTGCTGTTGCTGCTGGCTGTCCGGCGACGGGTGGCCGCCCTCCTGCCCGCCCTGCTTCTCCTGGCCGGGGTTGTTCTTGCTCTGGTCCTCGTTGCCGGGGCCCTGCTCGCCGGACTGCGGGGAGCCGGAGCAGGGCAAGTTATCGCTGCTCTGGTTGTTCCCCTTGTCCTTGTCCTTGTTCTTGGGGTCGTTGTGCTTGTGGTTGGGGTCGGCCTTGGCACCGCTCTCGTCGGTGTCCACGTGCTCGCCCTCGTGCGCCTCGTCGGCGGTCTGCATGAGGTTCTGGCTCTTGCGGACCAGCTCGTCCTTGCGCTCGTCGTCGTCCTTCACCTGGTTGAGCTCGGGAGCGACGGAGGCCAGCACGGCTTT
>DATAYB010000660.1:0-2182 GCA_036272795.1 Pseudonocardia sp. | reverse complement strand
CTGGTCCGCAAGGACAACCTGGACTCGGCGTGGGCCTGCGACGGGCTGGTCGCGGTCGCCGACGGGTTCGGGCCGGCCAGCCCGAACACCCGGGTCAGCGCCGTGGCGATCGAGGCGATGGTGACCGCCCCGGTAGCCGGCGCGCTGGTGGAGACGGTGGAGGGCGCCATCGAGCGCGCCACCGACGCCGTCCGCGACCTGATCAACTCCGACGACGCGCTGCGGGGCGGCGGCACCACGCTGACCGCGCTGGCCTGGTCCGACACCGAGCTCGCACTGGTGCACATCGGCGACTCGCGCGCGTACCTGGTCCGCGACAACGACCTGCTGCAGCTCACCCACGACGACACCGTGGTGCAGGCCCTGATCGACAAGGGCGAGCTGACCGAGCACGAGGCCGCGCTGCACCCCCAGCGCGCCGTGCTGACCAGAGCCCTGCACGGCGGCCACACCGATCCGCCGGCCGTGCTGACTCAGTACGACCCCCGCCCCGGCGACCGCTACCTGCTCTGCTCCGACGGCGTGCACACCGTGCTGCCCCCGGTAGTGCTGCGCGACACGCTGCTCTACCGGCCGGACCCGGCGGCGGCCATCCACGAGCTGTTCTCCCTGGTCCACCGGGCCGGCGCGCCGGACAACCTCGCAGCCGTGGTCGCCGTGGTGACCTCCGCGCCGCGCTAGTTTTCGACGGCGCGGCGGACGTCGAGGACGGCGAGGTCGGCGGCGGCGCGCCCCTCGGCCCAGCCCGCCGGGTTGCTCACGCTCACCCGCCGCTTGACCAGCTGCGGGAACAGCTCGTCGACCCGCTGCTGGACGGCCTGCTCGCGGGCGGCCAGCACCGGTAGCAGCCGGCCGTCGCCGATCGACTCGATGACCGCCGACTCCGCGCCGGCCGCCGCCTCGGCCAGCCGCTCGCCGATGCGCTGCGCGTAGGAGACCAGGAACGACTGCCGGAACGACCTCGTCCGTGACTGGCCGCGCCGGTCGACCCGGCCGCCGGCGGCGAGCATCGCGCGGCCCGCCTGGACCAGCAGCGACGTGGTGAGCACCTCGACGACCTCGGTGTCGGTCTCCTCGCCGATCACGGTCATCAGGCCGAGCGCCGAGGCGAACACCGCGCGGCAGCGGTTGGCCTCGGCCGCCACGCCGACCAGCATCGACTTCGCGCTCAGGTAGGGGTTGTCCAGCCAGATCCGCCGCCCAGCCGTGCGCACCGGGATACCGCCCGCCGGGTCGGCCAGTGCATCGACAGCGGCCCGCTCCAGCGAGTACCGGGTCATCAGCTCCTGCGCCTTGGCGAAGAACGCGTCGGCCTCCTCGGGGAACGACGTCGACTCCGCCTTCGCCAGCAGCGCACGCACCTTGGCCAGCACCTTCGGGTCGACCTCGGCACCCGCCGTGGCACCCGCCGTGGCACCTGTCGCCGGCGCGCCCAGGTCGGGACTGCCGGGCGGCGGGATCAGTACCGGTTGCGCCGGCAGCCGCCGCAGGTGGGCGAGCGCCTCCAGCACGACGGCGAGCATCCCCGCTACGTCGACACCCTCGCGGCGGGCCCAGGCCGCGCAGTACGGGCTGTCCGACGGCCACCAGACCGTCGCGCCGAGCTCGGCCAGCTGGCGCCGCCAGCGAGGGTGCATGGCCACCTCGGCGTGCCGGGTGGACTCGGCGGCGATAGCGCCGACCGCGAACGCCGCGCCGGCCTCGTGCTGGCGGCGGCGCAGCACCTCCCACACGTCGACCGGCTGCCAGCCGTACTGCCAGCAGCGGCCGAGGGCCTCCACCAGAGCGAGGTCCGAGGCGCGGGCGAACAGCGGCGACACCGGAACCGCGCCCGCCGAGGCGTCGACCCCGAGCAGCCGCGTGACCTGGCGGAGCGCCCAGTCGGGCCCGTCGAGGTAGCGGTCGGCGATCCGGGCCATGGCCGCCGCCACGTCGGGCACGGTCGGCCCCGGGTCCCGCCGGGGCTGACGCTGCTGTTCCCAGAAGCTCACCTGCTCAGTGTGCCGACCGGGTCCGACAGTCTCGCGGCCAGCCTTTGCCGGCCTCGCGGTCAGCCTTTGCGGTGCTCGGTGAAGAAGTCCCCGAGCAGGGCCGCGCAGTCCTCCGCGAGCACCCCGCCGACGACCTGCGGGCGGTGCAGCACCCGGCGGTCGCGCAGCACGTCCCAGAGCGATCCCACTGC
>DATAYB010000659.1:0-17961 GCA_036272795.1 Pseudonocardia sp. | reverse complement strand
GGGCACAGCATCGCCGTTGCCGGCCCGCCGCGCCGCCGAGTTTCACCCCGCCACGGGCTGGCGGAACCCGCGACTCACCCTGACAAAATCCCCACTCGCCGAGGGGTTTCGACTCGCGCGGTTACTCCTCCAGGACGTAGCCGACGCCTCGGACGGTGCGGATGCGTTCGGAGCCGAGCTTGCGGCGCAGGTAGCCGATGTAGACCTCGACGACGTTGGAGGACGGCGGGTCGCGCCACAGCATCGTGGTCAGCTGCTCGCGGGACAGGGCCTGGTCGGGGTGGCTGATCAGGATGGTGAGCAGCGCGAACTCGGTCGGCGTGAGCGTGACGAGCCGGCCGTCGACGCTGACCAGGCCGAGGGCGGTGTCCACGGTGACGTCGCCGCGCCGGGCCACCGAACGCTCCTGCGGTTGCTGGTCACGTACGCGCAGCCGCAGGCGGGTGACCAGCTCGTCGGCGCCGAACGGCGTGAGCAGGTAGTCGTCCTTCGCGCCGCGCAGCCCGGCCACCACCTGGTCGCGCTGCTCACGGGGAGTGAGCACGATCACTGGTGTCTCGGCGGCCAGCCGGGCCAGCCCGGCCAGCACGGACGCGGTGTCCAACCCGGGCAGTCCCACCTCGAGCACCACCGCCGCGAACTGGGCGGACTGCACGGCGTCCAGTACCCGGGTGCCGTCGTGGATCACCGTGGCGTCGAACGAGTGGGAGCGCAGGCCACGCAGCAGTGCACCCGTCGACCGGTCGGACGGCACCGCCAGTAGAACGCGATACCGCCGAAAAGTAGCCGTCCGTGGTTGCTGCACTGGACTCAGCGTTGCGCGACATCCGTGCAATGACAATCGGCGAGCGGCGGGATGACCCGTGCGGCGCAGTGATTTTCAGGGTTTTCTGAGCTTGCTGTCCGACAGTCGGCGCAGCACGGCTCGGCTATCGGCGCAGTGACCCGCCCTTGGGCGCGGACCGTCGACCACCGGGATGTGGCCTTCTCAGCTTCCGCAACCTGGCCGCCGGTCGGTTCTTAACTGTTGCGGCAACGCCAGCCCGGTCAGCCGCTCCCCCGTCGGACCGAGGTGGCGTCCAGCTTCGCTCCCCAGCGAAATCGCCCGACCGGCGCCCCCTGCTGGCCCTCCGGCCACCGGCGGCGCCGGAGAGAGGTTGTGGCTCGACGTGCTCCCCGCCACGACATCACCCCTGCTGCGCACAACCGTCGTCCTTGCGGCGTTCACCGGACTCGCCGTGGCGGCACTCGCCTGGCTCGCCGTGCCCGCCCCCCGGCTCCATCTCGGCGTCGGCGGCGGTTGGACCCAGACCGCCGCCGGTCCGGTCGGCCCCACCGACCGGGCCCTGCTGGTGACACTGCGCCAGGACGGCCTGTGGGAGGTACCGGTCGGTCAGCAGGCTCAGGACATGGCCGTCAGCCCGGCGGTACGCCAGCTCGGCGGCACCGTGGCGACCGACCTGGGCTGGTTGTCCACCCAGGTCAGGGCGGTCGCCGGCCGGCTCGACGTGGTGCTGCCGAGCCAGCCGACCCCGGACCAGCAGAGCTGGCTGGTGGAGATCGCCGGCAAGTCCGGCCGGGACTACGACCGGCTCATGGTCGACCGGCTGCGTGAGGCCTGCGTCGACAGCCTGCAGTTGATCAACAAGGCGGCCGCCGGCACGCACAATACCGAGATCCGCCAGCTTGCCGATCAGGCAGCGGGACTGGTCGGCCGGCACATCCAGGAGATGGACGGAATCGAAAGGGCCGCCGCTCAGGCAGCCCTCGGGGCGGCCGGCACGCCGTCCGTGCAGCCGACCGGCACCGCCGCGTCGCGCGCCGACGAGGGGTCGGTGCAGGTGCCGGGACCGGACCGGACGATGGTCACGCTCGCCGTACTGGTGGCGCTGTCCGGCGCGATCGCCGTGATCGGCATTGTCAGGGTCGTGCGGAACGGCCTGGCCGGCCAGTCCAGCACACCTGACCAGCTCCGGCTGGCCGCGCAGGTGCGTCGATCACGGGAGCAGGGCCGACCGGGGTGGTTGCGCCGCCCGGCGCGGTTGCGCCGCGCCGTGGTACCGCCGCCGCCGGTCGTGCTCGGTTCCCGTGGTGATCGACGGCCCTGGTGACCGCCGGCTGTACCGACCGAGTGCCTCGCGCGCCAGCAGCGCTCCTCGACGATGACGAGAAGAGACCAGCTCATGGATCGACCCGTACGACATCGACTACCCCGCCCGACCCGGCTGATCGCACTGGTCGTGACCCTGTTGGTGTGTTGCGGCGTGGTGCTGGCCGCCGGCTCGGCGGCCGCCTCCGGTGAGGATGAGACAGCACTGGCCGCCGCTGACCGGGCCGATGGCTCCGGCGACGGCCGAGGCACCGACCGGCGCGGCAACGCCCGGGGCAAGGCCGAGCGCGGCGGCACCGACGGACGGGCCGACGGCCGCGACAACCGCGACAACGACAACGACCCGAACAACCGCAACAACAACCGCAACAACAACCGCAACAACAACGACGGCCGGAACAACAACAACGGCCGGAACAACAACAACGGCAACAAGGACGACGACGAGTTCCCAGGCCGGGACCAGGCGGAGCCGGCCTCCGACGACGACTTCGTGGACATCAACGACGTGCGCCCGGACAGCGACGGCCGGGCTGGTGACAGGCGGGGCCGCGACGGCGACGCCTCCACCGGCAGCTTCGTGGCGCGCTGCGGTCTGCCGAACGGCCACCGCAACTCGGACAACTTCATGGTGACCCCGGGCAAGCGCAACGGCGCCCAGCACGTGCACAACTACGTGGGCAACCTGTCCACCGACGCGGACTCCGACGACGACAGCCTGCACGCGGCCGGCACCAGCTGCGACCGGGACAACAGGTCCACCTTCTTCTGGCCGGTCCTGCGTGACACCAGCAAGCAGGGCGACGACGCCAACTCCGACGGCGGCGGGCTGGACGGCAACTTCGGCCAGATCCTTCAGGAGAAGGCCGTCGACCTGCGCTTCCTCGGCAACGCGACGAGCAAGGTGGAGCCGATGCCGGACGACCTGACGATCATCATGGGCGACGCCAAGGCGAAGACGGACGGCCCGAAGAACGCCAACGCACAGTGGACCTGCACCGGCTTCGAGAACCGGACCACCGACAAGTACCCGCTGTGCCCGGCCGGCAGTCGCCTGGTCCGCATCCTGGAGTTCCCGAGCTGCTGGGACGGCGAGAACCTGGACTCGCAGGACCACCGCTCGCACGTGCTCTACCCGGATGGCGACGGCCGCTGCCAGCGCGGCTTCAAGGCGATCCCCCGGCTCCGCGAGACGATCACCTATGACCGTCCGAACGGCCGCGACTTCGCCTTGGACACCTTCCCCGACCAGCAGCACGACCCGAGCACGGACCACTCCGACTTCATGAACATCGTCCCCGACGCGGTGGGCAAGCTGGCCGCCGACTGCATCAACTCCGGCCGCAACTGCTGACCAACAGGCACCCGTGAGCGGCGAGTTGGCCCACGCCCAACTCGCCACTCACGGGTGTGCGGTGCTCAGCTGGCGCCGGGCCGGCCGCCGCCGAGGCCGACCTCGGTGCGGTTGCGGGTGTCCTCGGTGCCGGTGAAGCCCTCGGAGGGGGCGAAGCTGTCCTGGCCGAACTTGGGCCGCGTGTCGTCCGCGGTGCCACCGATCCCGTCCGGCCCGTAGCCGAAGGCGCCGACCAGGTCACCGGGGGCCATCAGGTCGTGGCGGCCGGAGTTCGGGTCGGTGTGCCAGCTGCCCAGGAAGTGGCCGGCCTCGTGGGAGGCGATGTTGCCGACGGCGTGGGCGATGAAGGTGAGCCGGTCGCCGCCACTGACCAGGTAGTGGTTCAGCGAGATGGCCTCGGTGGCGGGGCGGCTGAGGCTGTCCAGCAGGACCAGCGCGGTCTCGGTGCGGTCGAAGTTGCCGGGGTCGACCGACTCGGAGATGCCGACCGTGTCGATGCCGGCCTCCGCCGCGGTGCCGCCGATGACCACGCGGCTGACATCCGGCTGGCCCCAGATGTTCGCCGAGCGCGAGGAGCTCGTCACCTGGATCCGGGCGCCACCGGCCGCGTTCAGGTTCGTCGTCACCTGGTCGGTGATCTTCTGGATCAGCGCGGGCTCGTCGGAGGGGCGCAGACCCCAGGCGGCCAGGAACGACTTGAGCGGGCTCATCGGCCGGGGCTGCTGGGCGCCGGTGTCCTGGCCGAAGATCCGGGTGTCCACGGAGGGGCCGGTGAAGTCCAGGTAGATCCGCTGCGGCTCGCTGGACGGCGGGTCCAGGATCACGACGGTGGCCTGGTACGCGCCGGTGCCCTTGCTCACCGTGAGCACGTGGGTGCCGGTCACCGCGGCCACGTGGTCGACGGAGGCGTTGCCGCCGCCGGGCAGGGGGGAGGACTGCGGGTAGCTGGACGCCCGGTCCTCCGTGGAGCCCTCGACCAGTACACCCTTCGGGTCGCGGACCGACAGCTGGTGCGCCCCGCCGGACACGGTCGCCCCGAGCACCTCGCCCGCGCGCATCGGGATCTGGAAGCTCTCCGTGCTGTCCGAGCCGGTCAGCTCGCCGTTGATCTGAGCCTTGGGGTTCTTGCCCGCCCCGGTGCCGAAGTTGGGGATCGGGCGGGGTCGGCCGGGGGAGGAGTCCTCGGTGGCGTTCGGCGGGGTCGAGGAGCCGGTCCCGGACTCGGTTCCCGCCCCGGAGCCGGTGCCGGGGTCGGCTGCCGCCCCGGATTCGCTACCTGTGCCGGAGTCCGTGCCGGTGCCGGTGCCGGTACCTGTGTGCGGTTCCGTGTCCGGGTCGTTGTCGGTGACCACCAGCGGGGGCTTGCCGGTGGCGCGCGCCTGTACCTGGCGGGCCCGGTGCGGCAGTACGCAGTGCCAGCCGGCGGTTGCGGTCGCGGTGGCCAGCGCGACGGGGTCGACGTACCCGGCCGGCAGCGTCGGCGAGTCCAGCTGTGTGATCAGCAGTGCCGCCACGGCGACGGGGAGCAGCACCCACGATCGTTGCATGTCGAGCAGGCTCCCCGTCGTCAACTGAGCAGACGGTAACCATGCGCGATCTTGATGTCCTAGCAGCGACACACCTTCGAGTACCAATCGAGCGAACTCGTCAACTGAGCGTGGCATTTGTGGTGCGCGTTCCGCCGATCAGTGGGTCGCTCGTCGGTCGGTGGCCGGGACACTGGCGGGCCCGGCTGCCGGCGCGTGAGTCGATGGCAACCGGCCCGCGATGTGGGACAGTGGAAGTAGCAGGCGACGGGCCCGGCGGACGGGCGAGGCGGCGTCGCGGCGGCACGGGAGCGGACGACAGGGAACATGGTCACCAGATCGAAGACGGTCACCGGGTCGGACGGCCGGACCTGGACGGTGCGGCGGCGCATGGAGTGGTCCATGCCGGCCACCGGCGAGGAGTTCGAGCACGATGTGGACGGTGGTCGCGCCGCCGCCGTGCTGATCCTGTCCACGCTGCTGATGTTCTACGTGGCGCTGTTCAGCTGGATGCCGGCGGACGTGCACGTGCCGTGGTGGGTGGTGTTCGCCGGCATCATCGTGGTGGGCTTCTTCCCGGTGCGCTGGATACTGCGCCGGCCGTGGACGCTGGTGGCGCAGACCCCGGGCGGCTACGACCTCGACCCGGAGCACTGGGTCGGCATGGTGCGCGGCGTCAGCAAGGCCCGCGAGGAGACCAAGCTGATCATCCGGATGATCCGCACCAGGGCCACGCCCGCCTACGCCGACAGTCCCCTGCAGCCGGTGAGCTGAACCCGTGCCCGAGTTACCCGAAGTCGAAGCACTGGCCCACCACCTGCGTGCGAACGCGGTGGGGCACACGGTGGCCAGGGTCGACCCGGCGAGCATGAGCGCGATGAAGACGTTCGACCCGCCCGCGTCCGCCCTGGTCGGCCGGGCCGTCACGGGTGCCAGCCGGCACGGCAAGTTCCTCGACATGGACTGCGACGGGCTGCACCTGGTCACGCACCTGTCGCGGGCCGGCTGGCTGCGCTGGCACGACACGGCGTCCCCGGTGCCGCCCAAGCCGACCGGCAAGGGGCCGATCGCCCTGCGGGTGCACCTCGACGAGGTCGGCGGCCCCGGTTTCGACCTGACGGAGGCCGGCACCCAGAAGCGGCTCGCGGTGTACGTGGTGACCGACCCCGCCCAGGTCCCCGGCATTGCCCGCCTCGGCCCGGACGCGCTCTCCCTGACCCGTGACGACCTGGCGAAGCTGCTGGCCGGCCGTACCGAGCGGATCAAGAACCTGATCGTCGACCAGGCCGTGCTGGCCGGCGTCGGCAACGCCTACAGCGACGAGATCCTGCACGTCGCCAAGCTCTCCCCGTACGCGGTCGCGGGCCGCCTCGACGACGCCAAGCTGGACGCGCTGCACACCGCGCTGCACCAGGTGCTCTCCGACGCGGTGACCCGCTCGGTCGGCCAGGACGCGGCGCGGCTGAAGGGCGAGAAGCGCTCCGGCCTGCGGGTGCACGCCCGGACCGGGCTGCCCTGCCCGGTGTGCGGGGACACGGTGCGCGAGGTGTCGTTCGCGGACCGGTCCTTCCAGTACTGCCCCACCTGTCAGACCGGTGGCAAGCCCCTCGCGGACCGCCGCCTCTCCCGACTGGTTCGATGAACCGTGCCCGACTTCCTCTCATCGCCGAGCGCGCTGCTGGTACTGCTGGTCACCGTCCTGATCGTGGCGGCCATCGCGCTGTTCATGCTGTGGCGGGCGCGCCGGCGGGCGTTCGCATCGCCGCTGGAACGGGCCACGTTCTCCACGCTGCACACCGTCTCGCTGGCCGCTCCGGCGCTGCGTGAGGGGCTGTCCCGGCAGTCCGCCGCGTTCGCGCTGCCCTACCTGCGCACCCTGCTCGAGACGTCCGCGCTGACCATGACCGACGCCCAGGCGCAGTCGCTGGCCTGGGACGGCGAGGGTGACCACCACACGATGGACGTGGTGGAGCTCGCCAAGCAGGTGGTGGAGACCGGCCGCCAGCAGGTGGCCTCGCACACCGCGATCGACTGCGGCCGGGACGACTGCGCCGTCAAGGGCATCGTCGTGGTGCCGCTGGAGACCGAGGGCAACATCGTCGGCACCCTCGGCGCGCTGACCGACTCCACCGCCGGCCCGGTGCTGCTGCGTGCCACCGCCGAGGTCGCGCGCTACATCTCCAGCCAGCTGGAGCTCGCCGAGCTGGACGAGTCCCGGGCCAGGCTGAACCGCGCCGAGGTGCGTGCGCTGCGCGCCCAGATCTCGCCTCACTTCGTCTACAACGCGCTGACCACGATCTCCTCGCTGATCCGGACCGACCCGAACCGGGCCCGCGAGCTGCTGATCGAGTTCGCCGACTTCACGCGCTACTCGTTCCGGACGGCCGGCGAGTACACCACGCTGCAGGACGAGCTGACCAACATCGAGCGGTACCTGATGATCGAGCGGGCCCGCTTCGGCGACCGGCTGGACGTGCGGCTGCAGATCGCGCCGGAGGTGCTGTCGGTGGTGCTGCCGTTCCTGGCGCTGCAGCCGCTGGTGGAGAACGCCGTGCGGCACGGGCTGGCCGGCAAGCCGAACGGCGGCTCGATCACCATCGCGGCGGAGAACGCAGGCGCCGAGTGCGTGATCAGCGTGGAGGACGACGGGGTCGGCATGGACCCGAGGCGGCTGCGCGAGGACATGACGGACGCGCACCTGTCGGGGGCGCACGTCGGCCTCGGCAACGTGGACGACCGGATGCGCTCGGCCTTCGGCGACGACTTCGGGCTCGTCGTTGACACCGCTCCCGGCGCCGGCACCAAGATCACGCTGCGGGTGCCGAAGTTCCGCGCCGGCATCAGGGCCTGACACCCCCATCTGGGCCGATCACACAAAACCTACCTGGTCACCGCGTAGCGTTGCGGGCATGACTGGCGCTAACAGGTTGCTCGACAGGCTGCCCAAGGAAGTCACCGACCGACTGCCCGGCAAGCTCGGGGAGCGTTCCGAGCGGTCCGTGGTGAGCGTGGTGCGGCTGCACGGGGTGATCACGCCCGCGATGGGGCCGATGGCCCGCTCGGTGATCAACCTGAGCGTGCTGGAGCCGGTACTCAAGCGCGCCTTCGAGGTGGACCGGCTCGCCGCGGTCGCTCTGGTGATCAACTCGCCGGGTGGCGCGCCCACCCAGTCCGCGCTGATCGCGGATCGGATCCGGGGCCTCGCCGAGCAGCACGGCACGGGCGGCTCGAGCAACGGCAACGGCGCGGCGAAGACACCGGTGCCCGTGCTGGCCTTCTGCGAGGACGTGGCCGCGTCCGGTGGCTACTGGCTGGCCTGCGCCGCCGATGAGATCTACGCGCACCCGACCTCGCTGGTCGGCTCCATCGGGGTGGTCAGCCAGAGCTTCGGGCTCGCCGGCCTGCTGGAGCGGGTCGGCGTGGAGCGGCGGCTCTACACCGCGGGTAACAACAAGTCCCGGCTCGACCCGTTCCTGCCGGAGAAGGCCGAGGACGTGGCCTGGCTGACCGACATGCAGGGCCAGCTGCACGAGCTCTTCAAGGACTGGGTCCGGTCCCGCAGGGGCGCCAAGCTGGGTGAGGGCGCCGACGCGGCGAACGAGCTGTTCACCGGCGAGGTCTGGACCGGTGCGAAGGCCGCCGAGCTCGGCCTCGTGGACGGCCTCGGTACGCTGCGGGAGATCATCTCCAGCCGCTTCCCTGACGCCGATCCGGTACTTGTGGAAGGCCGCAAGCCGCTGCTGGCCCGGCTGGGAGTGGGCGGCGTCTCGGTGAGAGGTGGGGTGTCCACGCTGGTCGCGGACCTGGTCCAGGCCGCCGAGGTGCGCGCCGCGTGGTCCAGGTTCGGTCTTTGATGGCATGCTGAACCCCCTGTTCGCGGGAGTGGCGAAAATCGCATCGGCCCTGGCACTCGGTCACAATCACCGTCACCATGAAATGCGGGATTAGGACGCGGTGGGCGAGGCTCCGGTGCGATGATGTACGTCTCAGCCGGGGGGATTGGGCAGGATGAGGAGATCGTGAATAGCACAGAAGGCTCAGGTGGGCTCGTCGTTCTCGCCGTAGACGACGAGAAGCCCGCGCTCGACGAGCTCGAGTACCTGCTCGGCCAGGACCAGCGGATCGGCACCGTGCTGACCGCGTCCAACGCCAACGATGCACTGCGCATGCTGAGCACCCGGGAACGTCCCCGGGACGGGATGCCGGGTTTGGCGACGGGCCAGGTTCCGGTGCACCCCGTGACGGGGGCACCGATCGCGCGCAGCACCGATGTCGACGTGGTGTTCCTGGACATCCGGATGCCGGGGCTCGACGGGCTTGAGCTGGCCAGGGTGTTCTCCTCGATGGTGGTGCCGCCCGCCGTGGTGTTCGTGACCGCCCACGACGACCGCGCGGTGGATGCGTTCGACGTCGGCGCGGTGGACTACCTGCTCAAGCCGCTGCGTTCTGAGCGGCTGCGCAACTCGCTGGACCGGATCCTGTCCAGCCGGGTCGTGGCCAGCAGCGAGTCCAGCCAGAACGACGGCCCCGGTGACGACGAGGTGATCCCGGTCGAGCTGGCGGGCACCACGAAGCTGGTGCCGCGCTCGGCGGTGCGCTACGTCGAGGCGCAGGGCGACTACGCCCGGCTGCACACCAACGACAACAAGAGCCACCTGGTGCGGATCCCGCTCTCGGTGCTGGAGGACCGCTGGCGCGACGCCGGCTTCGTCCGCATCCACCGGTCGTACCTGGTGTCATTGCCGCTGGTCACGGAGCTGCGGCTGTCCGGTTCGGGCTACGTGGTGCGGATCGGCACCGGCCCGGAGACCGCCGAGCTGCCGGTCAGTCGCCGGCACACCCGCGAACTGAAGGACCGCCTGGTCCGGGCCACGAAGCAGGCCTGGAGCCAGCGGTGAGATGTCCCGGCCGCGAGCGGGCGCCGGCCGGTGAGTTCCGGAGCGAGCGGGGAGCGCGGGCGTGAGCAGGGACGGCCGCGTGCCGTCGGTGGTCTCGGACGAATACCCCGAGCCAGCGGATTCACCTGTGCCACCCGGCGCCCCCCACCGGCCGGGTGGCGAGTTGGGGCCTGACCAGGACGCTGACCTGGTGCCCGACGAGTCTCCGATCCAACTGCGTCGCGAGCTGCGCCGCAGGGTCAACAACGGCAACGGGGCCCCGCAGGCCGACTTCGCGGGGCCCGACACCACACCCGGCAATCGGCCACTCATGGGGCCCGGCCGGCACGCCCGCCGGGACGGCCAGCCCAGGCCGCCCCGGCTGGACTACGTCCCCAGGCACGCCGTCCGCACCCCCGGCCCCGGGTCGGTGTCGCCCACCGACGTGACCGAGGTGTTCTCCCGCGTCCGGCAGGACCCGACGGAGCGCCCGATGGCCGCCCGACCGGAGTCCGAGCCGATCCGGGGGGCCGCCCCGGTGCAGCCGCTGGCCACACCGCCGCCACCCGACCCGGAGGTCGAGCCCGAGTCGGCGTCGCCCGGCAAGCGGGAGCGGGTCGTGCTCTCGCAGCGCAAGGGGCAGACACGCCCGGTCCGCACCGTGGTTGACGTGCAGGAGCTCACCCAGGTCGGTGAGGTGCTCACCAACAGCCTGATCCGGTCGCAGCTGGCACTGGCGCTGCGGATCGGCGGCATCGCGCTCATCGCGCTGGGCTCGCTGCCCGCCATGTTCGTGATCTTCCCGGTGCTCGGCCGGTTCGAGCTGTTCGGGCTGCGCCTGCCGTGGCTGCTGCTCGGCGTGCTCGCCTACCCGTTCCTGCTCGCGCTCGGGTGGATGTACGCCCGTTCGGCGGAGCGGTTGGAACAGGTGTTCGCCGACCACATCCAGAACTAGTCTTAAGCTCTGCAGTCATGACCCCGGCCGCCGTGGTGGCGCTCAGTTGCATCGCGATCGTCGCGGTGGCGTCTACCGTGATCGGCTCGTTCGGGGTCAGGTTCGCCCGGAACACGTCCGACTTCCTGGTCGCCTCGCGCACCGTCGGCCCGACCGCGAACGCCGGCGCGATCTCCGGTGAGTACCTGTCCGCCGCGTCCTTCCTCGGGGTTGCCGGGCTGATCCTCAAGTACGGCCCGGACGCGCTCTGGTACCCGGTCGGCTTCACGGCGGGCTATCTCGCGCTGCTGCTGTTCGTGTCCGCGCCGCTGCGGCGGTCAGGGGCGTACACGGTGCCCGACTTCGCCGAGTTCAGGCTGCGCAGCCCCGCCGTCCAGCGGCTGTGCACGGTGTTCGTGATCATCATCGGCTGGATGTACCTGCTGCCGCAGCTGCAGGGCGCGGGGCTCACGGTGGCCACCGTGGTGCCCTCGCTGCCCGCCTGGAGCGGCATGGTGGCGGCCGGCGTGGTGGTCATCGCGACGGTGGTGTTCGGCGGCATGCGCTCGATCACCTTCGTGCAGGCGTTCCAGTTCTGGCTGAAGTTCACCGCGCTGGCGCTGCCGGCAGTCGTGCTGGTGATCTACGTCGGCGGTGACCACCAGCCGTTCAACCGGCCGGCCCCGCCGCAGTTCCCCACCGACTCCGCGGTCAGCATCAAGACCGACGTCGTGCTGCGGGTGACCCAGCCTGTGACGTTCGAGGCCGACGGTGTGCTGGACGGCGTGCAGACGGACGGCCTGGTCAACTGGGTGCCCGGCCGGCACACCGTGCTCTCCGGTGCCCAGCTGAACTTCACCGCCGGTACCTCCGTGCCGATCCCCGACGGCCAGCCGATCCGCGACTCGAGCTGGTTGACACCGCTTTCCGGCGACTCCAACTACCAGCTGTTCGGCATCTACTCGCTGATCGTGGCGACGTTCCTGGGCACCATGGGGCTGCCACACGTGCTGGTGCGCTTCTACACGAACCCGGACGGCCGGGCGACGCGTCGCACCACCGTTGTCGTGCTCGCCTTCCTCGGCGCGTTCTACCTGCTGCCCACACTGCTGGGCGCGCTTTCCAGGTTGTATGTGCCGCAACTGCTGGTCAGCGGCAACACCGACGCCGCCGTGCTGCTGCTGCCGACGGCGGCCCTGGGCGGCGGCACGTTCGCCACGCTGCTCGCCGGGCTGGTCGCGGCGGGGGCGTGGGCGGCGTTCCTGTCCACGTCGTCCGGCCTGGTCGTCGGTGTCGCCGGGGTGCTCTCGACCAGCCCGTCGCTGTTCCCCCGCGGCACGGTGCGGGACTTCCGGGTGGCAGCGGTGATCTCCGGTGTGGTGCCGCTCGGGCTCGCCCTGGTGGCCGCGCGGCTGGACTTCTCGCAGACCGTCTCGCTGGCCTTCGCCGTCGCCGCGTCCACGTTCTGCCCGCTGCTCGTGCTCGGTATCTGGTGGAGCGGGCTGACCGACCGGGGCGCCATCGCCGGCCTGCTGGTCGGCGGGATCAGCTCGGGCGGCGCGGTGACGCTGAGCCTGTTCGGGCTCGACCCGGGCGGCTGGGTCGGGCTGCTGCTGAACCGGCCGGCGCTGCTCACCGTGCCGGCCGCGTTCCTCACCATGACGGTGGTCAGCAAGCTGACCCGCAAGCGGCTGCTGCCGGACGTGCCGAGGCTGCTGCTGCGGCTGCACGCGCCGGAACGGCTCGGGTTGAGCCAGGACAGGGTCCGCCGCTTCGGCTGACCGGCCGAACCGGGTCCGCGGGATCGGCTGACCAGCCGCGACAGCTCACCTACTGGGGTGATTTCAGCCGGCTCGCGCCCGTGCGAGCTGGCTGTTCGCGCTCGCAACAACCTCGTGGTCTAGCGTGATGGACCCCACTCAGCGTGTCTGAGAAACTACTGAGCGCCCCCCGCTTCGCTCGGTCGAGCAAGTACTGAAGGAGATCGCTCGTGAGTACCACCGGTGAACGCCCACCGAGCGGCCTGAACCCGTACGTGGAGATTCAGGCCAGTCCGGAGTTCGTCGAGCTGCGCCACCGGTTGCGCCGGTTCGTGTTCCCGATGAGTGCGATCTTCCTGGTCTGGTACCTGGCCTACGTGCTGCTCGCGGCCTACGAGCCCGAGTTCATGTCGATCAAGCTCGCCGGCAACCTGAACGTCGGCCTGCTCATCGGCGTACTGCAGTTCGTCAGCACGTTCGTGATCACCACGGTCTACGTGCGCTACGCCAACAAGAATCTTGACCCCGCCGCCGAGGAGCTCCGCGCGCGGTTCGAGGGAGACGCACGATGACCGCGACGTATCTGGCCGCCGCCACCGTCGGCAAGCCCGGCCTGAACATCGGCATCTTCCTGGTGTTCGTGCTGATCACCCTGGTCGTGGTGTTCTACGTCGGCCGGCAGAACCGCACCGCCGCCGACTACTACGCCGCCGGCCGTGCGTTCACCGGCACCCAGAACGGCGTGGCGATCTCCGGCGACTACCTGTCCGCCGCGTCCTTCCTCGGCATCGCCGGGGCGATCTCCACGGTCGGCTACGACGGCTTCCTCTACTCGATCGGTTTCCTGGTGGCGTGGCTGGTGGCGTTGCTGCTGGTCGCCGAGATGCTGCGCAACACCGGCAAGTTCACGATGGGCGACGTGCTCAGCTTCCGGATGCGGCAGCGCCCGGTGCGTGCGGCGGCGGCCATCTCCACCTTGGTGGTCTCGTTCTTCTACCTGCTCGCCCAGATGGCCGGTGCCGGTGGCCTGATCTCGCTGCTGCTCGGCATCGAGGACGACAAGTCGACCTTCTTCGACGGCCAGTCACTGGTGATCGCCGTGGTCGGCATCCTGATGGTGGTCTACGTGCTGGTCGGCGGCATGAAGGGCACCACCTGGGTCCAAATGATCAAGGCCACCCTGCTGCTGATCGGCGCCGCCGTGATGACCGCGTGGGTGCTCGGCAAGTTCGGCTTCAACCTCTCCGCGCTGCTCGGCCAGGCCGTGGAGAACAGCCCGAAGGCCGGCGAGAAGATCCTCGGCCCCGGCCTGCAGTACGGCAAGTCGGCCACCTCGAAGATTGACTTCGTCTCGCTGGGGCTCGCGCTCGTACTCGGTACGGCAGGCCTGCCGCACATCCTGATGCGGTTCTACACCGTGCCGAGTGCCAAGGAGGCCCGCCGCTCGGTGGTCTGGGCGATCTGGCTGATCGGCATCTTCTACCTGTTCACGCTGGTGCTCGGCTACGGCGCAGCCGCGCTGGTCGGCCCGGACGTGATCCTGAAGGCGCCCGGCGGAGCCAACTCGGCCGCCCCGCTGCTGGCCTACCAGCTCGGCGGCGAGATCCTGCTCGGGCTGGTCTCGGCGGTCGCGTTCGCGACGATCCTCGCCGTGGTGGCCGGGCTGACCATCACCGCGTCGGCCTCCTTCGCGCACGACGTCTACGCCAGCATGATCAAGAAGGGCAACACGGCGCCGGACTCCGAGGTGCGTGTGGCCCGGCGGACGGCGCTCGTGATCGGGCTCGTGGCGATCGTCGGCGGCATCCTCGCCAACGGCCAGAACATTGCGTTCCTGGTGGCCCTGGCGTTCGCGGTCGCCGCCTCGGCCAACCTGCCGACGATCCTGTACTCCCTGTTCTGGAAGCGGTTCAACACCACCGGCGCGCTGTTCAGCATCTACGGCGGGCTCGGCTCCGCGGTACTGCTGATCATCTTCTCGCCGGCGGTCTCCGGGTCGGCCACGTCGATGCTGAAGTCCGTGAACTTCCACTGGTTCCCGCTGTCCAACCCGGGCCTCGTATCCATCCCGCTGTCGTTCATCCTCGGCGTCGTCGGCACGTTCGTCGGAGGCCGCGAACCCGCCGCGGAGGCCGGTTACGCCGAGATGGAGGTCCGCTCCCTCACGGGAGCAGGCGCCGAACGCGCCGACGTGGTGGTCCAGAACTAGCGGTTGGGCGGCTCGCGTACCCGGTGGTTGGGCGACCGGTGGCTGGCGTGCCGGTGGCGGGCGGCGGCTAGCTGGGTGGCCGGCGGGTGGGGGCCGCTGGCTGGGTTGGCGCTGGCTGGCTGGGTGGCCGGCCGCTGGCAGTTGTCGTGTCTATTTGACACGGCAAGTGCCACTTGTCACGTCAAATAGCCACGACAAGTCGGCAGTGGGCGGCGACCCGTCCCACCTGTCGTTGGAACTTGACACGACAAGTGGCACCTGTCGTGTCAAATAGACGCGACAAGTCGGGCGGCTCTGCGCTGGCCCACCCGCCCGCCTCCCCGTCCCACTTGTCGCGGCAACTTGACACGGCAGGTGGGACTTGTCGCGTCGAATAGCCACGACAAGTGGGACGGCGTGCGGCCCGTCAGTCGGTCGCCGGTCGGTCGCTGGTGGGCGCCCGCCGGGTCGACTTGTCGTGGCTAATCGACGCGACCAGTGCCACTTGTCGTGGTCAATTCACGCGACCAGTGCCACTTGTCGTGTCTAGTTCACGCGACAAGTGGGCCAGGGGGCCGGGGGCGGGGTGCTCCGCCGCTCCGCGTGCGGTGCCGATGGGCGGGGGTGCGCGGGCGGGTGGCGCCTTACGGTGCGCTGACGTGGGCAGGTGGCACGATGGGTGGGTGACTTCTTCCCAGCTGCCGACGGTGACGGTGGGGGCGCTGCCCGACGGCGCGCATCCGGTGGACGTGCGCGAGGCGGACGAGTGGCTCGCCGGCCGGGCGCCGAATGCGGTGCACATCCCGATGTCCGAGCTCGCCGGCCGGCTGGACGAGCTGCCCGAGGACGAGGACCCGCTGTACGTGATCTGCCGCTCGGGTGGCCGGTCCGGGCGGGTGGTGGCGTACCTGGTCGCGCAGGGGTATCCGGCGGTGAACGTCGACGGCGGCATGCAGGCGTGGGAGCGGGCCGGCCTTCCGGTGGTGTCCGACGGTCCCGGCCAGCCGGAGATCATCTGATGCTCGCGGCGCCACGCGGCCGGGCCGGGGGGCTGGGGTGAACTGCCCACGCTGCGGTCGCGCGCAACCGCCGGAGGCCGAGCCCGGCGTGTTCTGCGTGCACTGCGGCCAGTTCCTGGTCCGCACGCGGTGGGTGGCGCTGCCGCCGGAGCCCGCCGCCGGCGCACCGGCACCGAAGGAACGCCGCGGCCGCTACACCGGGCCACCCCGCTACCTCTCGCCGCCGCGCTGGGGGTTCCCCGCGCTGCCGTGGCGGCTGGACAAGCCGGTCGCCCCACCGAGCGCGGCCAGCATCGCCGCCGGTCAGGCTGGCCTACTGGTGCCGCTGCTGCGCGCGGTCGCCGTGCTCGCCGCGGTGGCCGGTGGCGCCGAGATCTGGCGTTACGTGCTGTTGCTGCGCAGCCGGGCCGAGGCACTGGACGCCAGCCAGGTCGCCGCGTCCGACACGTTGGTCAGGTGGTTCTCCTGGATGTCCACGCTGCTGTGTGTGGGCGTTGGCATCTACCTGCTGTTCTGGGTGCTGCGGGTGATCGAGGCGGCGGCGGAGCGGTCGGGGGTGCGGCCGCCGCGCAGCCAGCGTTGGGTCGTGGTCGGCTGGGTGGTGCCGGTGCTGAACATCAGCGTGCCGGGTTCCGTGCTGGCGGAGGTCGAGCACGCCGCGCTGGGCCGGCCGGCCGGTGAGCGCCCCCGGCCGTCGCCGCTGCTCCTGCTGTGGTGGGGGCTGTGGGCGGCGAACGTGGTGCTCGGGCTGGTCACCGCGCTGTGGTCGCTGCGCACCGGGGTGCAGGCCAGGGCGGACGGCGTCGAGCTGCACGCACTGGTCGACCTGTTGGCCGCAGCGACCGCCCTGGTCACCGCCCGGGTGGTCACGTGGCTGACCGCGCTGGTGGGGCCGCCGAGGTCCGTTCCGCTGCCCCGCGTCGTCAGTGTGCGTGAGCCGGCCGGCGACGCCTCCACGCCGGCAAGTACCGTGTTGCGGCGATGAGCAAGAAGACGAGGAACCGGGCCCGGGTGGCGAGCGGCACTGCCGCGGACTCCGCAGGCGCCGACAGCAGCGCGCCCAATCCGCGCCAGCCCTGCCCCTGCGGCTCGGGCAAGCGCTACAAGGCCTGTCACGGGGCCGGCGACGACGTGATCGTGCTGCGCCCGTTCGAGGGGCTGGCCGCCGAGTGCGACATCGTCGCCATGCGCGAGTTCGTGCCCTCCGGGTACGCGCGGCTGACGCTGTCCGCCAAGGGGCAGGAGCTGGCAGCCGAGCGGGACGGGCGCACCCCCAGGCTGGCCACCGTGCTGCCCGGGGCTGCCGCCGCGCTGGTCCGGCCGAACGGGGACGCGCTGGTCGGCCTCCAGGTGCAGACCCGCAGCGGCGACATCTCGGCCGACCTGGGGCGCGCGCTGCGCTGGGCGCTGACCGCGCCGGCGGGCGAGGTGCTGCCGGTGTCCGGGGCATCGCTGGGTGACGGCCCGGTGCGGCTGCAGGACCTGGTGGTGGCCGACGCCCCACTCGACATCACCCTGCACTCCGACTTTGCATGGTGGCTGCCCGACGACGGTGCGCCGAGCGCCGAGGCCGCCGCCGCGCTGGAGCATGCCAACAACGTGATCATGCCGACCGAGCTGGTCCGGGGTGACGGGGTCCGAGGGGCGTACTGGGTCGACGCCGGCAGCAAGGCGCACCTGCGCTGGGTCCGCCCCGAGCCGGAGGACCGGCTGCTCGCCGCGCTGGCCCGGCTGCAGGCGGCCGACGAGCTCGACCTGGGCACCGGCTCCCGCTACGTCGGCTCGTTCCGGGCGCACGGCCTGCTGGTGCCGGTGTGGGATCTGGACCTGGAGATGCACTCCAAGGAATGGACGGCGCCGGCCGAGGCATTCGCCAAGCGGCTCACCGAGACGCTGGCCTCGCTGGACGAGCAGCCGCCTACCGAGCGCGAGCGCCGCGCCCGGGATGCACTGGCCGGCCGCCAGGTCACCCTGCGCTGACACACCGCATGACACACGAACCGGCCCCGGGCAGCTCGCCCGGGGCCGGTTCGCCGTTCGGGGTCCGGCCGGTCAGACGCGCGGGCCGGCCGACGGCGGCGCGGTCGGGTCGCCGGTGCCGCTCGGCGGCAGCTCCCGGTTCACGAAGTCCTCGATGTGGAACAGGTTGTCGCCGGCCCTGTCCACCACGGTGAGCAGGGTGGACATCGAGGA
>DATAYB010000658.1:0-2059 GCA_036272795.1 Pseudonocardia sp. | reverse complement strand
CCTCGGATCACCTGGTACATCTCACCGAGCGTGCCATCGGCCTCGCGGAACCCGGCAGCCCGTGCCTCCTCGAACGAGCCCGAGCCCTCGCGCAGTCCGACCGTCACCCGCACCGCGTCGCCGAGCGAGTCCTTCAGGTTCCGCGCCTGCGCCGAGCCCTGAGGTCCCCACCCGATCACGCCGATCTGGCTGACCCCTTCGAATGCCGAAGGCAGCCGGTCGAACAGGTGCCGGCCTCCCCTCACGATCGGTTCGCGGCGGTCGCCGAGCTCGATGTACTCCTTCTCGAAGAGGGAGGTCTGGAAATCCAGGACTGGCGAGGACATGAGTTCCTTTCGGTGCGGCGGGGCCGCGCCGGCCACCGACGCGACCGCGGCCGGCGCGGGCGCGCGGCCGGGGGTACCTCCCACCAGCATGACGAGGCCGCATAGATATTTCATTGATACCCACCCGGCCAGCCATCGGTTCGAGCACCATCCGGTGATCGAGCCCCGGGCCCGCGCCGCCGCCGGCCGGGGTCCGAGGGCAGGATCGAAGGGTGAGCATCCACGCCATCCGGATCGCCGGGGACCCGGTACTGCACACGCCGACCCGCGAGATCACCGAGTTCGACGGTGCGCTGCGCGAGCTGGTCGACGACATGTTCGAGACGATGTACGCCGCCGGCGGGGTGGGCCTTGCGGCCAACCAGATCGGTGTTGACCTGCGGGTCTTCGTCTACGACTGCCCCGACGCCGAGAACGTCTGGCGCGCCGGCGTGGTGGTCAACCCGCGCCTGGGCACCTCGGAGATCCCGGCCACGGCCGACCCGGAGCTGGACATGGAGGGCTGCCTCTCGGTGCCGTTGGAGAGCTTCCCGACGCGGCGCGCCGCGCACGCCGAGGTCACCGGCTCCGACCTGGCCGGCGAGCCGATCACCCTGGCCGGCACCGGCACGCTGGCCCGCTGCCTGCAGCACGAGACCGGCCACCTCGACGGGCACCTCTACCTCGAGCAGCTCGTCGGGGAGTACGCCGAGGCGGCCCGGGAGGTCGTCGAGCGCAACGGCTGGACCGGCCCGGGGCACAGCTGGCTGCCTGATGTGCCGGAGGGCACCCCGCTGCCCGTCGGGCGCGACTTCCCGACCAGGTCCGGCCGGGTGCGTGGCCCGCTGGCTGACTCCTGACCGGCGGCGGCGCCGGGCGGCGGTTTCAGTCGTCGGTTCCGGGTCGGGAGCTGGTGTCGGTGCCGGGGTCGCGGGTGGCGGTCTCGCGGCGGTAGTCGGCCAGGGTGTGCTCGTCCGGTGGGTAGGTGCCGCGCAGCGGGGCGCCGGCTTCGACCCTGGCCAGGATGAAGTCCTCGAGGCGGTCCTGCGCTGCGGCGGCCTCGGCGACCTCGTCGACCAGCTCGCGAGGCACGCAGACCACGCCGTCCTGGTCGCCGACCATGATGTCGCCGGGATAGACCGCCACCTCGGCGCAGCCGACCGGCACCTGCAGGTCGACGGCGTGGTGCTGGGCGAGGTTGGTGGTGGCCGCCGCACCGGCCGCGAAGGTGGGCAGCGCCAGGGTCCGGAAGCCCCCGCTGTCGCGCACCGCGCCGTCGGTCACGATGCCGGCGGCGCCCCGGCGCAGCAGCCGAGTGGCCAGGATGTGCCCGAGCGAGGCGGCCCTGGTCTGACCCCGGGAGTCGACCACGAGTACCCCGCCGGGCGGCACGGACTCGACGGCCTTGCGCTGCGGGTGGTCGTAGTCCTGGTAGACCGAAAGTACGTCGATGTCCTCGCGGGACGGGATGCAGCGCAGCGTGAACGCCTCGCCGACCATCCGGGTGCAGGCCGCGTTCAGCGGCACGAGCCCGGCCAGGAAGGTGTTGCGCAGCCCCCTGGCCATCAGCTGCGTGGTCAGCGTCGCGGTGGACACGACCTCGAGCGCGGCCCGGGTGCTGGCCAGCATCGGCGGATGGGTCGTCATCGGGTACCCCGCGCTCCGATCGCTCTGGGTGTGCGGTCGGTACACCAACCTACCGGCACACCGGTGGCGTCAATGGGCGGTCGCGGTCAGGCTCGGGCAGTGCTGTG
>DATAYB010000657.1:0-2825 GCA_036272795.1 Pseudonocardia sp. | reverse complement strand
CTGCACCGGCCGGTTAGCATGTGCTGCTTTCCAGGCAGGGGGTTCGGTGGGCTACAGCCTCGGTGTCGATCTCGGCACGACGTTCGCCGCAGCGGCGATGTCCCGCGACGACCAGGTCGAGATGGTCACCCTCGGCAACCGTTCGGTGGTGATGCCGACGGTCGTCGCGCTGCGCGACGACGGCACGGTGTTGACCGGCGAGGCCGCGATGAGGCGAGCCGCGAGCCATCCCGACCGGGCGGCCACCGGGTTCAAGCGCCGGCTCGGAGACCCCACTCCGATGCTGCTGGGCGGCGAGCGCTTCACCGCCGTCGAGCTGCTGTCGATCGTGCTGCGGGACGTGCTCGCTCGGGTCACCGCTACCGAGGGCGCGCCACCCGACCGCGTCGTGCTGACCCACCCCGCCAACTGGGGCCCGTTCCGGCGCGGCCTGTTCGAGGAGGTACCCGCGCTCGCCGGGCTCTCCGACATCGTCACGATCACCGAGCCGGAGGCAGCCGCCGCGCACTATGCGGCCAGCCGGGAGCTGGAGGACGGCCAGGTCGTCGCCGTGTACGACCTCGGCGGCGGCACCTTCGACGTGACCGTGCTGCGCAAACGCCCCAGCGGGATCGACATCCTGGGTGTACCGGAGGGCATCGAACGGCTGGGCGGGATCGACTTCGACGAAGCGGTCCTCAGCCACGTCGACAACTCCGCGGGCGGCGCGCTGCGCGAGCTGGACGCCCGGGACCCGCAGGTCATGG
This sequence comes from Pseudonocardia sp., assembly GCA_036272795.1. Lineage (GTDB taxonomy): Bacteria > Actinomycetota > Actinomycetes > Mycobacteriales > Pseudonocardiaceae > Pseudonocardia. Next base: position 2,079 of record DATAYB010000657.1, on the reverse strand, counting down.
TCGCCCTCGCCCGGCTGCGCATGGACTGCGTCCTCGCCAAGGAGTCCCTCTCGACGGACACCGAGACGACCGTGCCGGTGTTCCTGCCCGGCCGGCACTTCGAGGTCCCCATCACCCGCGCCGAGTTCGAGGACCTGGTGCGCGCGCAGGTCGAGTCGACGGTCGGGGCGCTGGCCCGGACGCTGCGGTCGGCGCAGGTCGAGCCGGACGAGCTCAGCGCGGTGCTGCTGGTCGGCGGCTCTTCGCGGATCCCGCTGGTGGCCGAGATGGTGTCCGAGGAGCTGGGCCGCCCGACCGTGGTCGACACCCATCCGAAGTACGCCGTGGCTCTCGGTGCCGCGACCCACCTCGCCCCCGCGACCGCCGTCTCCGCCGCCCCGGCCCGCTCGAGATCGACCCGGGACGCCACCGGCACAGCACCCGCCGCCGACGCGGCCCCCAGCGCACCGCCCCATCCGGACCCGGATCCCCCCGCTCCCGACATCCCCGCGCCGAGCCCGACCCTGGCACCCACCCCCGACGCCGCGACAAGCGCATCGAGCGGAGCGACGCAGGGAGAGCAGCCCGACGGACCCCCGCCGGCTCCGCAGCCCCCTGCCGCCCCCGCAAGCACTCCCGCCGCCGCTCCCCCTCCACCGCCGGACTTTCCTGCCCCGGTGGCCGCCGCGTTCGACACCCCGGCCACCGGTTACCCGGTCCGCTCGTTCGGCGCGCCCCCGGAAGCCCAGCCGCCGTCCGACCGGCCGAGGCGGGTACGCCGGGCGCTCCTGCTGACCGGGCTCGCGGCGGTCGTACTGGTGATCGGCACGACGCTCGCGGTCAAGCTGACATCGAACGGCCCGGAGGAGGGTACGTCGAGCGCTCAGTCGGGGCCGCCGGACCTGCGCCCGGCCAACCCGTCGCAACAGGCCCCGCCGGACACGCCGCCACCGAGCCTCGTGGCCACCGCGACCATCCCGGTCGGCCAGCAGCCGGGCCGGGTGGCGATCACCCCGGACGGCGGCCGGGCGTACGTGACGAACTTCGGCTCCGACACGGTGTCCGTGGTGGGCTCCGGCTTCGGTACCGAGACCATCCGCGTCGGCCAGCAGCCCTCGGTCGTGGCGATCGCCCCGAACGGCCGGTTCGCATACGTGACCGGCAACGGGTCCGGCGACGTCTCGGTACTCAACACCTCCGAGCGCGCCATCGTCGCCACCGTGAAGGTGGGCATCCGGCCGTCCGGACTGGCAGTCACCCCGGACGGCGGCCACGTCTACGTCGCCAGCCAGGCCTCCGCCGCCGTCGCCGTGATCGACACGGCCACCAACACGGTCACCACGACCATCCCCGCCTCGGAGCCCGCCGGCGTGGCGATCACCCCGGACGGCCGGTACGCCTACGTCACCAACTTCGGCATCGGCATCGGGCCCGGCAACGTCTCGGTGATCGACACCTCCAGCAACTCGATCACGGCCACCATCCCGGCCGGCGTGACCCCGGGCAGCATCGCGATCAGCCCGGACGGTGCGCACGCCTACGTCACGAACTTCAGCTCCAACACCGTCACCGTGATCGACACGGCCAGACGCGCGGTGACCAGCACCGTCCCCGTCGGCCAGAACCCGGCCAACCTGGCGGTCACCCCCGACAGCCAGCACATCCTCGTGACCAACCAGGACGACAACACGCTCTCGGTGCTCGACGCCGGCAGCGACACCGTGGTCACCACCGTGCCCATCGGCTCGCAGCCCAACGGCATCGCCATCGCCCCTGACGGGCGCACCGGCTACGTGACGAACTCCGGCACGGGCACGATCACCAGGTTCAAGATCGGCTAGCGCCGGGGCCGAGTGCCAGAGCGACCGGAGGCTAGGACTGGTCGCGCTCGCCAACCTGGCCGCGGTTGCCACGCAGCATGTCCTTCGCGGCGGCCACCACGCGCCGGCCGCCGGGGTGTGAGGTGCCCCAGTCATACGCCCGGCGCACCAGCGACGGCCGGACCAGCTCCACCGGGGTCGGATACCGGAACGCGTGCCCATTGAACTGCAGCTTGCTGCGCTGCGCGCTCGGCCACTCCTCGCTGGCGTGGATCCCGTG
>DATAYB010000656.1:0-28382 GCA_036272795.1 Pseudonocardia sp. | reverse complement strand
GGTCGGGGTGCCGTCCCGCGACCGGGACATCGCCATGGTGTTCCAGAACTACGCGCTCTATCCCAACAAGACCGTCGGGGAGAACATGGCCTTCCCGCTCAAGATGCGCGGGCTGCCCAAGGACGAGCAGGCGAGCAAGGTCAAGGCGGCCGCCGAGGTGCTCGGGCTCACCGAGTTCCTGGACCGCAAGCCGCGCGCGCTGTCCGGCGGCCAGCGCCAGCGGGTCGCGATGGGCCGGGCGATCGTGCGCGAGCCGCAGGTGTTCCTGATGGACGAACCGCTATCCAACCTGGACGCCAAGATGCGGGTCGGTACCAGGGCGGAGATCGCCGCGCTACAGACCCGGCTCGGGGTCACCACCATCTACGTGACCCATGACCAGGTCGAGGCCATGACCATGGGCAACCGGGTCGCGGTGCTCAAGCTGGGCGAGCTGCAGCAGTTCGCCAGCCCGGCCGATCTCTACGACAAACCCGGCAACGCGTTCGTGGCCGGGTTCATCGGCTCACCGGCGATGAACCTGTTCAGCGTCCCGGTGGTCGACGGCGGCGTGCGGCTCGGAGGTGAGGTGATCCGGCTGACCGCCGACAAGCGCGCCACGATCGGCGCCGCCAACGTGCGGACGGTCACCCTCGGCATCCGGCCCGAGCAGTGGTCGGCCAACGGCGCCGGCGACGCCGACTCCCGCTCCGTCCCGGCCACCGTCACCGTGGTCGAGGAGCTGGGTAGCGACGCCTTCCTCTACGGCCACCTCGTCACCGACCCGGGCCAGTCCGTGGTGGTCCGCTCGAGTGGGCGATCCGGGGTGAAGATCGGCGACAAGATCTCGCTGCACACCATCAGCGACGATCTGCACCTGTTCCACCCGGAGACCGGCCTGCGCCTCTGAGCACCGGCGTACGCGCGGTCAGCCCGGCTGGTCCGCCGCGAGCTGGCCGCACGCGGCCGCGATCTCCCGACCCCGGGTGTCGCGGACCGTGCAGGCCACTCCGGCGGCCTGGACCCGGGCCACGAACTCGTCCTGCACCGGCAGCGGGCTGGCGTCCCACTCGCTGCCCGGTGTCGGGTTCAGCGGGATCAGGTTGACGTGCACCAGCCGGGTGGTCAGGTGCTTGCGCAGCAGCTTGCCCAGCAGGTCGGCGCGCCAAGGCTGGTCGTTCACGTCCCGGATCAGCGCATACTCGATCGACACCCGCCGCCCGGTGGCGTCGGCGTAGCGCCGCGCGGCGGTGAGCACCTCGGCCACCTTCCACCGGTTGTTGACCGGGACGAGGGTGTCGCGCAGCTCGTCGTCGGGAGTGTGCAATGACACGGCAAGCGTCACCGCGAGACCCTCACCGGCCAGCCGCTCGATGGCCGGGACCAGGCCGACCGTCGACACCGTGACGCCCCGGGCCGAGATGCCGAGGCCGGCCGGCGCGGGCTCGGTGATCCGGCGGACCGCGTCCACCACCCGCCGGTAGTTGGCCAGCGGCTCCCCCATGCCCATGAACACCACGTTGGACAGCCGGGCCGGCGCGCCCAACGCGCCGTCACGGGCCGAGGCGGCGGCCTGCCGGACCTGCTCGACGATCTCGGCGCAGGACAGGTTGCGGCGCAGCCCACCCTGGCCGGTCGCGCAGAACGGGCAGGCCATCCCGCAGCCGGCCTGGCTGGACACGCACACGGTGGCCCGGTCCGGATATCCCATCAGCACGCTCTCGGCCCGGACCCCGTCGTGGCCGGCCCACAGCGTCTTGCGGGTAGCTCCGTCGTCGCAGGCGAGCTCGGTCACCGGGGTGACCAGCGGCGGCAGCAACGCGGTACGCAGCTGCTCGCGCACCGGCGCCGGTAGGTCGGTCATCTCGGACGGGTCGGCCTGCAGGCGCCCGAAGTAGTGCCTGGACAGTTGGTCGGCCCGGAACGCGGGCAGACCCAGCTCGGCCACCGCCTCGCGCCGCTGCTCGCTGGACAGGTCGGCCAGGTGGCGGGGCGGGACGCCGCGCCGGGGCGCGTCGAACACCAGGGGCAACGTGCTCATCGGGTTCCGATCGGTGACGTGAGTACGCGGGGTGAGTCACCCCGTCCACTACCACGGTAACCTCGGCGGTGCCCGGACCACGTCGGCAGGGCCGTCGATGCCGGGCGATTCCGCGCTCCGGAGCCCGATCACGCGGGCTTGTGATGCGCCAGATGCGCTTTTGCTATCGGCAAACACCACACAGGCAGGCAAGATTCGGAAATGGGTCACGAGCTGGAGCCACCCACTCCGCCACCGCCGCTGCGCGATGCATTCAAGCCCGGGGCAAAATTCGACGAGCTGGCCCCGCTCCCGGAGGGGATCGCCGCGCAGTTCGCCGCCGGCGTCGGCGCCGCGCTCGAGGTACCCGAGGAAGCTCCGCCCCCGCCGCTCGAACCACTGACCGCATCGGATACCGCCCTCGCACCGACCGAGGCTGTGCCGCCCTCGGTCCCCGCACGGCTCGCGCCGCCCCCGTCGGTCCCCGCACCACCGCTGACCCCACCCCCACCGGTCGCCGCCCCACTCGCGCCACCCCCCTCGGTCCCCGCACCACCGCTATCCGTGCCGCCGCCGAGCGCACCCGCGCGACTCCCCCCGACCTCGCCGACGGGCGCGTTCACACCGGCTCCGGCACCGACTCGGCCGACCGCGCGGGTACGGAGCACGGTCCCGACCCGGGGCCACGAGGCCCCGCACCGCCACGCCGCCGCGCGCCCGGGAGCAGGTGGGGGGCACGGGCCCGACACCGCGCCGACGGTGCGGCTGCCGGCCAGCACCAGCGGGCACCGGCACCGCGGCACGCACGACGACCGGACCGGTGCCGCACTGCTGGTGCCGGTGCTGGCCGGTGCGCTGGTCGTCGTCGGCGTCGGGCTGTTCAGCCGGCTGCACTCCCCGGCCAGCTACCAGATGCACCTGGCGCTGTTCACCGGCGTGCCCTACTTCAAGGCATGGGCGAGCACGCTGTGTTGTGCCTGCGCGCTGATCCAGCTCGGCACCGGGTTCGCGGTGCATCGCAACCCGGATGCCGAGCCGAGCGGGCTGGTCACCCTGCACCGCTGGACCGGACGGCTCGCGGTGCTGGCCAGCGTGCCGGTGGCGGCCGACTGCCTGTACTCCTTCGGTTTCCAGGCCGGCGATCCACGGGTGCTGCTGCACTCGCTGTTCGGCTGCCTGTTCTACGGCGCGTTCACGGTCAAGATGCTGGTCATCGGCCGCCCCAGTGCGCCGCGTTCGACCTTGCCGCTGATCGGCGGGGTCGTGTTCACCGGGTTGGTCGGGCTCTGGCTGACCTCGGCGCTCTGGTTGTTCGGCACGGCCGGTTGGCACCTCTAGTGGTTCGTCGATGAAGTCCTTTGACGGTCTCCGGCGCCGGATGGCGCCTCGCCGCGTTCTCGTCGGACCCGATACAACAGCGGTATCGGGACCTCCGAATCGAACACAGCCTGGCGATCCATCCATCTCCGATCACCGGATCCTCGCCAAGAACTTCGGCGACGAAGCACTGGCGGCTGCCCTGGTGCTCTCGTCGATCATCGGAACGTCACTGCGTTCCGCGGCCAGGTACACAGCTGCGTGCCCGACCAGGACACAGCACTCACGCTCTGCTGATCACAGCCTGTGGCCGACCGGCCTGGTCCGAATGATACGAACGTGGCTTTGGTTAATCCGGCGTAACCAAAGCCACGTTCGTATCATTCGGATAGCGACCGCACCGACGCGCGGCCCACAGGCCCAGCCAGACACCCGCACCCAGCCAGACCCGCACGTCTGGCTACCGCCGACGCTCGTGATCAGCAGAACGTCACGGCTGCGTGCCCGACCAGGACACAGCACTCACGCTCTGCTGATCACAAAAGCACGTGGTCCCATCGGCCGGGCACCGATACGCGAGGCGGGGCGCCGGCACCGGGCCGGAGCCAATCCGCTCAACAACGGCTCAGGCCCCTGGTGCCCCGCGTCGGGACGCAGGACACTTCCTCGACGCGCACCCACCACCGCGAATCGAGGTCTCATGATCAAGATCAACCGGGCCGGCCCGACACCGGACGAGGGCAGTCTCAACCGCAGACGAGCGCTCGCGGCGGGCGGCGCGTTGACCGCCTCGGCGGCGGCACTCCTGGTTGCCGGCTGCTCGACCGCCGCCCCGGCGGCCGGCGCACCGGTCGCCGCCGGCCAGCCCGGCATCGGGGGTCCGGCGGCGGCTCCGGGACCCGAGCTCGCCCGCACTGTGGCCGCCGCGACCGGCGACGCCGGCACTGTGTCCGCCGCGACCGGCGGCACCGGGCTCGGCCCGGCCGGGGCGGTCCCGGTCGGCGGCGGGATCATCTACCCGAACGAGAGCGTGGTGGTCACCCAGCCGAACGCGGGCACGTTCAAGGCGTTCTCCGCCACCTGCACACACCAGGGGTGCACCGTCGCCTCGGTCTCCGGCGGCACGATCAACTGCCCCTGCCACGGCAGCAGGTTCGCCATCGGTGACGGTTCGGTGGCCCACGGACCGGCGACCCGCCCGCTGCCCGCCCGGCGGGTCAGCAACGACGGCGGCACGTTACGGCTGCCCTGACCCGGGCCGGAGCGCTCAGAGCCGGTCGGGCTGTCGCCGCGGCGTAACCACACCCTCGGCCCGGCGCCGGGTGTGGATCCGGTAGCCGACCGTCAGGCTCAGCCCGGGCACCGAGTTGATCGCCCTGCGGGCCACCGGGGCGGAGAACTCGATGGCCAGCACCTCTTCCAGGGTGGCGCGGTCCGGGAAGCGCCACTCGGTCCGTACCCGACGCAGGCTGAAGCCTTGCCGGGCGAAGAAGCGCTCCACATCGGCCGGGTCGTAGTGCGGGATGTCCGCACGCATCCAGTCCCCGTACGGGCGGTGGCCACCGTCCAGGTCCACGACCGCCAGCAGCCCGCCCGGCCGGAGCAGCCGGTCCGCCTCGACCAGGCCGGGCTCGCAACCCGGGCCGAAGAAGTAGGCCGTGCGCGCGTGCACCAGGTCGGCGCAATGGTCGGGCAGCGGCACGCGCTCGGCCCCGGCCTCGATCACCCGTACCCGGTCGAGTCCGGAGGTTCGGGCTTTCGCCCGAGCGACCAACGGCGCATACGGTTCCACCCCGACCACCGAGCGCGCGGTGTCGGCGAACAACGGCAGGTGGAAACCCTCGCCGCAACCGACATCGATCACGTCAGCCCCCGCCCAGTCGCCGACCTCGCTCAGGGCCTGCCAGATCGCGCCGGCCGGGTCCTGCGCCTGGTTCTCCCGGTGGTAGACCTCCGGCCACCGCCAGATGTTCGGGCTGGGGATGAGCGGCAAGACGGGCTCTAGTGCACCGGGACGAACAAGGTGAGCAGCAGCCAGGTAACCATCGCCGTCGGCAGCAACGAGTCCATCCGGTCCATCAGCCCGCCGTGGCCGGGGAGCAACGCGCCCATGTCCTTGATGCCCAGGTCGCGCTTGATCAACGACTCCACCAGGTCGCCGGTGGTGGCCACCGCCACCAGCAGTGCGCCGAACAGGACGCCCAGCCACCACCGACCGTGCAGCAGCTCCTGGAAGCACACCCCGCCGGCGATCATGCCGCCGGCCATCGAGCCGGCAAAGCCCTCCCAGGACTTCTTGGGGCTGATCGTCGGGGCCATCGGGTGTTTGCCCGCGACCACCCCGGCGGCGTACCCGCCGACGTCGGAGGCGACCACGCAGAACATCCAGGTGAGCACCCGCCCGGTGCCGTCGGGCGGCACCACCAGCATGCCGGCGAACGCGGCGAAGAACGGTACGTAGGCCACGGTGAACAGCGACGCGCTCACATCACGCAGGTAGCCGTCCGGCCCCTCGCGCATCCGCCACAACAGGCACACCAGCATCGTCACGGCCACCGAGCCGAGCAGCCCGGTCGTGCCCAGCGGCCAGGCCAACCAGAGCATTGCCTGGCCGCCCACGAGCGCGGGCACCACACTGACCTTGATCCCACCGCCGCGGCGGAGCGCACCGGAGAGCTCCAACGTGGCCACCACCACGGACACCGCGACCACCGCGATGAACGCCTGTCGGACGAAGAACAGGCTGGCCAGGATCACAACGCCCAGGCCGACACCGACCAGAATCGCCGCCCGCAGATCTCGCCCCGCCCGGGATACCGGTCGATCAGCAGCGGCAGTCACGTTAGTCACACCTCGAGCAGCTCAGCTTCCTTGTGCTTCATCAGCTCATCAACCTGAGACACGTAGCGATCGGTCGCGCCCTGGAGCTCCTTCTCCGCCCTGGACACGTCGTCCTCGCTGGCCTCGCCGTCCTTGGAGATGCGGTGCAGCTCCTCCATCGCCTTGCGGCGGATGCTCCGGATCGAGACCTTGCCCTCTTCGCCCTTGGTCCGGGCCACCTTGACCAGGTCGCGCCGGCGCTCCTCGGACAGCTGCGGGATCAGCACCCGGATGATCATCCCGTCGTTGCTCGGGTTCACCCCGAGGTCGGAGTCCCGGATTGCTTTCTCCATCGCCTTGAGCTGGCTGGCGTCGTACGGCTTGATCACCGCCATCCGAGCTTCCGGGATCGACACCGAGGCGAGCTGGTTCAGCGGCGTCGGCGATCCGTAGTAGTCGACCACGATGCGGGAGAACATGGCCGGGGTGGCTCGGCCGGTGCGGACCGAACCGAGGTCCTCCCGGGTGACCGAGACGGCCTTCTCCATCTTCTCCTCGGCTTCGAAGAGAGTCTCGTCGATCACGGCTGCTCCAGTGCTGGTGATTGAGCTGCGGCCAGGCCCTGCTGGTGGTGCTAGTCCATCGGGGTGCTGACCAATGTGCCGATCCTCTCACCCCGTACCGCACGACCGATGTTGCCCTCGGTCAACAGGTTGAACACGATGATCGGCATATTGTTGTCCATACACAGGCTGAATGCCGTCGCGTCCGCCACCTTGAGGCCTCGCTCCAGCACCTCGCGGTGGGTGATCTCGGAGAACATCTCGGCGTCGGGGTCCGTCTTGGGGTCGGCGGTGTAGACCCCGTCGACGCCCTTGGCGAGCAGGACCACCTCGGAGCCGATCTCCAGCGCGCGCTGCGCACCGGCCGTGTCGGTCGAGAAGTACGGCATCCCCACGCCCGCGCCGAAGATCACCACGCGGCCCTTCTCCAGGTGCCGCATGGCGCGCCGGGGGATGTAGGGCTCGGCGACCTGACCCATCGTGATCGCCGTCTGCACGCGGGTGTCGATGCCGTGCTCGCGCTCCAGGAAGTCCTGCAGCGCCAGGCAGTTCATCACCGTGGCCAGCATGCCCATGTAGTCGGCCCGGGAGCGCTCCATGCCGCCCTCGGTGAGCTGGGCGCCACGGAAGAAGTTGCCGCCGCCGATCACCACGGCGACCTGGACGCCGTCGGCGACCACCTCGGCGATCTGCCGCGCGACCGTCTGCACGACGGTCGGGTCGACCCCGACGGACCCGCCGCCGAACATCTCGCCGCCCAGTTTCAGCAGTACACGGCGGTAGCCGCCGGTGGACCCGGACCGGCTACCGCCGTCTACGGTAAGTGGCAATGCCACGCCTAGGCCTGGCCTACCTCGAAGCGGGCGAACTTGTTCACGGTGACACCGGCCTCCTCGAGGGCGACCTTCACCGTCTTCTTGCTGTCGTGCACCGAGGCCTGCTCGATCAGCACGACGTCCTTGTAGAAGCCGTTCACGCGGCCCTCGATGATGCGGGGCAGGGCCTGCTCCGGCTTGCCCTCCTCGCGCGCAGTCGCCTCGGCGATGCGGCGCTCGGCGGCCACCACGTCCTCCGGGACCTCGTCGCGGGTGACGTAGCGCGGGCGGGACGCGGCGATGTGCATGGCCACGCCGCGCGCGACCTCGGCAGCGTCGGCGGCGTCGCCGGTGTAGGAGACCAGGATGCCGATCGCCGGCGGCAGGTCGGTGGCGCGGCGGTGCAGGTAGAGCGCCACCGGGCCGTCGAAGTGCACGTAGCGCGAGACCTGGAGCTTCTCGCCGATGCGGGCCGAGAGGTTGGCCACCGCGTCCTCGACGGTGCCACCCTCGGCGGCGGCGGAGCGCAGCTCGTCCACGTCCGAAGGCTTGGCCGCGACGGCCGCCGCGAGGACCTTGGCGGCCAGCGCCTGGAAGTCCTCGCTCTTGGCCACGAAGTCGGTCTCGCAGAGCAGCTCGACCATGGTGCCGCCGTCGGCGACCACGAGGCCGGCGGAGGTGGTCCGCTCGGCCCGCTTGCCGACATCCTTGGCGCCCTTGATGCGGAGCACCTCGACGGCCTTCTCGAGGTCGCCGTCGGACTCCTCCAGGGCCTTCTTGCAGTCCATCATCCCGGAGCCGGTCAGCTCACGGAGCCGCTTCACGTCCGCGGCTGTGTAGTTCGCCATGGTGGTGCAACCCGTCCTTGCTGTCTGAGTTCTGGACCTGCGGTGAAACGGCGCCCGCCGCCACTACATGGCGGCGGACGCCGGGGCACCAGCGACCTATTCGGCGGTCTGCGGGGTGCCGTTGCTCGTGCTGGCCGGGGCGACGCCGACGGACACCGTCTCGGCCTGCTCCGCACCGACCGCCGGGACGACCGCCGGGGCAGCCAGCTCGGCGCCGTCCGAACCGCCGGTCAGCAGCTCCTTCTCCCACTCGGCGAGCGGCTCGTCGGTGGCCGGGCCGGCCTCCGGCTTGTCGTCACCGTCGCCGCCACGACCGCGCGCGGACCGGGCCATCAGGCCGTCGGCCGCCGCGCGGGCGATCACCTTGGTGAGCAGCGCGGCGGAGCGGATCGCGTCGTCGTTGCCCGGGATCGGGAAGTCGACCTCGTCCGGGTCGCAGTTGGTGTCCAGGATGGCCACCACCGGGATGCCCAGTTTGCGGGCCTCGCCGACGGCGATGTGCTCCTTCTTGGTGTCCACGATCCACACCGCGCTGGGCACCTTGGCCATGTCGCGGATACCGCCGAGGGTGCGCTCGAGCTTGTCCTTCTCGCGCGTCAGCATCAAGATTTCCTTCTTGGTGCGACCCTCGAACCCGCCACCCTGCTCCATCGACTCCAGCTCCTTAAGGCGCTGCAGCCGCTTGTGCACGGTCTGGAAGTTGGTGAGCATGCCGCCCAGCCAGCGCTGGTTGACGTACGGCATGTTGACGCGCTGCGCCTCGTCCGCAATGGCTTCCTGCGCCTGCTTCTTGGTGCCGATGAACAGCACCGAGCCGCCGTGGGCCACGGTCTCGCGGACGAACTCGTAGGCGCGGTCGATGTAGGACAGCGTCTGCTGGAGGTCGATGATGTAGATGCCGTTGCGCTCGGTGAAGATGTAGCGCTTCATCTTCGGGTTCCAGCGCCGGGTCTGATGCCCGAAGTGCACGCCGGAGTCGAGCAGTTGTTTCATCGTGACGACGGCCATGGCCTGTCTTCACACCTCTTCCGTTTGGCGCGCCGCCGCATTCGCTGCGGTGACGCGGGCGGTTGGTGTGCGGCACCGGCTGGTGCCGCCCTAGCGCCCACACCGCCGCCCGGACCCGTCAGCCGTTGTACCGCTGGCCGGCGGGACCGCCCGGACGCCGTTCCCCGCGCCGACCCGCCCGAAGGTGGACCGAACCCGAGATGCGCGGACGCGCGAAGTCACCCCGTGGCACACGAGGCGCAGGTCCAGTGTACGCCGCCACCCGAGGCGGGCCGAGCCGGGTGGCGGCCGGCCGGGCAGGTTGTCCACATCCGGTCGGGCTGTCCACAGCTCCGGTCCGGTGGCCGGCGCACGGACTCCCACGGCGGCACGCTCAGGGTATGGACGAACCGATGCGCACGGCCCGGCGGGCGGCAGCGCGGGCGGCAGCGCGGGCACTGATCGCGGCGCTGCTGCTGACAGGGGTTCTCGCGGTGGCCCCGCTGGCGGGGATCACGGCCGTGGCGGCCGCTTCGACCCGTTCCGGGGCTCCGGAACGGGTCGAAGCGGAGGGCGAGGCCGGCGCTAGTCCGACGGGCGAGGGCGCCGTGGGCGAGGCCGGCGCGGGTGGGGCGGTTCCGGCGGCCCCTGAGGGGCCCGACACCGCGACCGGGCCGGGCGGAGGCCGGTCGAGCCGAGGCGACGCCGGCGCACGGCCGCTCGACAACACGCGGTTGCACCCTGAGCGCCTCCGACAGCGCCAAACGGCGGTGGCCTGGTCTCCGAGCTACACCCGGCCGGCCGAGCGCTTCAGCTGGCCGCTGGCGCCCGCGCCGGCCGTCAGCCGGGCGTTCCAGCCGCCATCGAAGCCCTACGGCCCCGGCCACCGGGGTGTCGACCTGGTCGGGGCTCCCGGGCAGCCGGTGCTCGCGGCGGGCGGCGGCACGGTCGTCTACGCGGGCCCGCTTGCCGACCGGGGCGTGGTGTCGATCGACCACGCCGACGGGCTGCGCACGAGCTACGAGCCGGTGGTGGCCTCGGTGCGCGCCGGCCAGCTGGTGCACCGGGGCGAGTTGGTCGGCGCTCTCGAGGTGGGGCATCTCGGCTGCGCGGCGCCTGCGTGCCTGCACTGGGGGCTGCGCAGGGACGGCCAGTACCTGGACCCGCTGATGCTGGTCCGCCCGGCCCGGGTGCGGCTGCTGCCCTGGCCGCTGGACGCGGAGTCCGGGGCACAGCAGCCGGTCGGTTGACGTGGGCGGTGCGCGGGGCGGCGGAGGAGGGCCGCGGAGCGGGGCGGCGGCGCGACGAGAGGTGCGGCGAGGCTGGAGGTCAGAGGGTTGGAGGTGAGCGGGATCAGGCCAGTGGAGCGGTGTCACCGGCCAGCTCGGCGAACTTGTCCCGCAGCCTGGAGACGGCCCGGCCACGCAGCTGGCAGACCCTGGACTCGGTGACCCCGAGCCGCCGGCCGATCTCGGCGAGGGTCAGGTTCTCGACGTAGTAGAACCACAGCACGCGATGGTCCCGCTCGGGTAACCGCGAGAAGCTCAACGCGAGCAGCCGGCTGGTCTCGCGGGCCTCCAGCACGGTGAGCGGGTCGGAGTCCTCCTGGGCGAGGGTCTCGGCGAGCGTCACGGTGGATCCGCGCGCGGCGGCCCACTCGTCCAACGCCTCCATGCTGATCATGCGGATCTGGCTGAGGATGCCCCGGATCTCGGTCGGCCCGACGCCGAGTTCGTCTGCGAGCTCGGCCGGGGTGGCGGAGCGCTGCAGTCGCGCTTCCATGCTCTCCCGCACCTTGGCCAGCTCGCGCGCCCGGTTGCGGATGATCCGAGGTACCCAGTCCTGGGCGCGCAGCTCGTCGAGGATGGCGCCCCGGATGCGCTGCGCCGCGTAGGTCTCGAACCGGATCCCGAGCGACGGCTCGAACCGCTCGATGGCGTCCATCAGCCCGAACACGCCCGCCTGGATGAGGTCGGCGATCTCGACATGCGCCGGTAACCGGGTGCCGACCCGGCCGGCCACCTGGCGGACCAGGGGTTCGTAGTGCAACACCAGACGATCGCGGTGGTCCCGGTCCCCGCCCCGTTCGTACTCACCCCACAACGCGCCGGGCTCGGTCGCGGGGTCGTCTAACTCGGTCCGCGGCGCACGCCGCCCACCTATGGCGCTCTCACGCTCGAGGGTGAGCTTGGTCATGTATCGCCTTCAGACGCTCGACTGTGACGTGTGTATATAGCTGTGTTGTTGAGAGCGTAGCGTGACCAAGCAACTCCTGGACGCTACGGAGGTCCGCCCCGCCGATAAGAAGGTGCGTGGCGGCACTGTGACGCAGCCCGTGGGGGGACAGTCCCGGGTGTCCCGGCACCGTCGTGGCGGCCGCGTTGACCACCGCGCGGGCCACCCGTTGGTCCAGCCGACCGCCCCGTGCGCCGAGCAGCAGAGCCGGCGGGGAGGTGGGCCCGGCCAGCTCCGAACGCGGCCCGTCGAGCCAGCGCCGCAGCGCCCGCTCGGCCGGCACGCCGTAGACCACGGTGCGCTCCCGGTTGCCCTTGCCGACGACCCGCAGCGTCCGCCGCCGCTGGTCGACGTCGGACACGTCCAGGCCGCACAGCTCTGCGACCCGCACCCCGGTGGCGTACAGCAACTCGAGCAGGAGCAGATCGCGCACGGCGACAGGATCGCCCTCGGCCGCGCCGGAGGTGGCGGCCGTGAGCATCGTGCTCGCCTGGTCCACGCTGAGCACGGCGGGCAGCGTGCGGTGGGGCCTCGGCGCCACCAGCCGTAGGCCAGGGTCCTCGGGGAGGCGACCGGTGCGGGCCGCCCACGCTGTGAACACCCGTGCGGCGGAACCTCGGCGGGCCAGCGTGCTCCGGCTGGCCCCGCCGGTGCGCTGCTCGGCCAGCCAGCGCCGCAACGCCGCCAGGTCCAGCCCGCTCAGCGTGCCGCTGTCGCGAGCGACCGTGTGCAGCAGGCCGTCCACATCACCCAGGTACGCCCGGACCGTGTGCGGCGACAGCGCCCGTTCCAGCACAAGGTGGCGTTCGTACGCCCGGCGCGCCCCGGCCAGATCGCCGGGCAGCGACTCCACAGCGCTGCCGTCGGCAGCGTCGGCAGCGCCACTGTCGGCAGCGCCAATGTCGGCAGCGCGAGAAGCGTCGTGCCCTCGGCCATCGACGCGGGCGGCCACGCGGGTGCCGTCGTCACCCACATCACCGGCGCGGGCGGCGCGGGTACGGGCTCCCGCCCGGGGGCGCTCGCGCCGAGAGCTCATGGTCGGCACGGTGCGCCCACCGGCCGGACACGTCAAGCACCGCCACGCCGTCGCTCCGGATCGGGACGCCGCCAACCACCGTCGACCCGCTCGACCAACCCCGCCCTTGCCAGCGCGGGCAGCGCGGCGCGCACCATCTCCAGAGGCAGACCGGACTCGACCGAGAGCCGGTTCACGTCGCGCACCGCGCGGTCGGACAGCGCCTCGTGCACCCGCAGCACAGGGCCCGGCAGGCCGTCGGTGGCCCGCACCGGCACCGCGGGTTGGACGGCCGGCGCCAGATCCAGCCCGATCCGCCCCACCTCCTCCAGCACCTCCTCGGCCGTCGTCACCGCGATCGTGCCCGGCTCGCGCAGCAGGCGGTGGCACCCGACCGACAGCGCCGACGTCACCGGACCCGGCACCGCCATCACCGGCCGTCCCAGCAGCGCCGCGTCCGAGGCGGTCCGCCTGGCACCGCTGCGCCAGCCCGCCTCCACCACCACCGTGCCGGCCGCCAGCCCCGCGATCATCCGGTTGCGCACCAGGAAGCGATGTCGCGCCGGCACCGCCCCGGGTGGGTACTCGCTGACCACCAGCCCGTCACGGACGATGTCGCCGAGCAGCCGGGCGTGCGCGGCCGGGTAGAAACGATCGACGCCGCAGGCCAGCACCGCAACGGTCAGTCCCTCCGCCGCCAACGCACCCCGGTGGGCCGCGCCGTCGATCCCGAAGGCCGCCCCCGAGATGACGCTGCATCCGAGCTCGGCCACCCCGTAGCCCAGGGAGTTCGCCACATGGTTGCCGTAGCTGGTGGAGGCGCGCGACCCCACGATTGCCACCGACCGTTCCGTCAGCTGGCCGAGCCGGGCGGGCCCCCGCACCCACAGCGCAAGCGGAGCGGCCAGGTGGCGGAGTCCGCACTGGTCGAAGGCGAGAAACGGCACGGCGGGCCAGTCCTTGTCCTCGGGTACCAGCAGCCGCGCCCCGAGCGACTCGGCGGCCCGCAGGTGCAGCTCGGCCCGGTTCCGATCACGGCGCGCCTTGGTCTCAAGGTCGACCGGGGCCGGTACCTCGCCGCTGTGCACGCGCGCCGCCGCCTCCACCGGACCGAGCGCGGCGACGAACTCCACGAGCGCCGGCGCGGGCGGCTCGGCAACGTCCGAGAGGTAGGCCCTGGCCAGCCGGATCTCTGCTGGAACCGTCATGCCGCCCGCTGCTCCTTGAACCGGATGGCCTGGCTGACCATCGAGTCGTCGGGCCGGTCGCGGCCGGACAGGTCGGCCAGCGTCCAGGCCACCCGCAACGCACGGTCGGCGCCCCGCGCTGTCAGCTCGCCCCGGCGCAGGCCGTCGTCGAGCGGCCGGATCACCGCCCTCGGCAACCGGAACCTCGAGCGCAGCACCGGGCCCGGGACCTCGGCATTCGACCTCCAGCCGTCGTCCGCCCACCGTGCCGAGGCGGCCGCCCTGGCGGCCAGCACCCTCGCGCGCACGGTCGCGGTGCTCTCCCCCGGCTCGACGTCGGCCGCGGACAGCGCCACGACCGGCTCGAGCGCCGCGCGCAGATCCACCCGGTCCAGCAGCGGGCCCGACAGCCGGCCGAGGTAGCGCCGCCGCACGCTGGACGGGCAGACGCAGTCGCGGTCGTGCGCCGGCGCGCACGGGCACGGGTTCGCGGCCAGTACCAGTTGGAACCGCGACGGGTACCGCACCGAACCGTCCGCCCTGGCCAGCCGCACCTCGCCCTCCTCGAGCGGCGTGCGCAGCGACTCCAGCAGATGCGGACCGAACTCCGGCGCCTCGTCCATGAACAGCACTCCCCGGTGGGCCAGTGACACCGCGCCCGGCCTGGCGATCCCGCTACCGCCGCCGACCAGCGCCGCGACCGAGCTGGTGTGATGTGGGGCGACGAACGGCGGCGCCATCGACAGCGGCCCGGTCGTGGGCAACCGCCCGGCGACCGAGCGAATGGCGGCCAGCTGCAGTGCCTCGTCGGGCCGCAGGGCGGGCAGCAGGCCGATCAACCGCTGGGCCAGCATTGTCTTGCCGGTGCCCGGCGGGCCGATCAGCAGCAGGTGGTGGCCACCCGCCGCGGCGACCTCCAGCGCGAGCCGCCCGTCGGCCTGGCCGACGACGTCCGCCAACTCGGGCGGTTGCGGCTCCGGCTCGACCTCAGCAGGCCCCGGCCTGGCCAGGTTCCCCTCACCGGCGAGCCAGGCCAGCACCTCGTTCAGGCTGCTGGCGCCGAGCACGTTCAGCCCCTCCACGACGGCGGCCTCGCCCAGCGTGTCGACGGGCACCACCACGGTGCGCGAGCCGGACCTCCGCGCTGCCAGCAGAGCGGGCAGCACCCCGCGCACCGGCCGGATCCGGCCGTCCAGGGCCAGCTCGCCGATCAGTACAGTCCCGTCGAGCTTGGAATGCGGCACGGAGCGGGCGGCCGCGAGCACAGCGCACGCCAGGGCAAGATCGAATCCGCTTCCCGCTTTGCGCAGCGTGGCCGGGGAAAGCGCCAGGGTGATCCGCCGGTTGGGCCATTCCCACCCGGAGTTGACCACCGCGGCGCGAACCCGGTCCTTCGACTCGTGCAGCGCCGCGTCGGGCAGCCCGACCAGGTTCACACCGGGCAGCCCGGCGCCGATGTCCGCCTCGATCTCGACCAACCGGCCGTCCACGCCGTGCAGGGCGACCGACCACGCCCTCGCCAGCCTCATCAGAAGGCCGACTCGTAGTGCTGCAGCGTGACCGGGCCGTCCGGTGGGGCGAGTACCGCGACCACGTCGAACCGGATCTCGCACCAGCGCACCTGGTGCACGGTCAACCAGGACTGGGTGATCCGCCGGATCCGCGCGGCCTTGTCATGGGTGACCGCCTCCGCCGGCAGGCCGAAGGCCGTACTCGACCTGGTCTTGACCTCGCAGACCACCAGCCTGGCGAAGTCGGTCGCGACGACATCGAGCTCGCCGTCCCGACAACGCCAGTTCCGGGAGAGCACGACGAGGCCCCGCCGCTGCAGGTATTCGACGGCCAGATCCTCGCCGCGTCTGCCGAGTACGTCCTTTGCTGCCACACCTCAACGGTGGCCCGCTGCCGGGCCCGCCTGCCAGCCCCATCCGCCAGCCTGTGGATAACTTTGGCGGATGTGGATAACTCGGCCGAAGGCGGCCGTTCAGCCGAAGGCCTCGCCCTCCGGCAGCCTAAGGTCGGGCTTGTCCAGCTCCTCGACGTGCACATCCTTGAAGGTGATCACTCTGACGTTCTTGACGAAGCGGGCCGGGCGGTACATGTCCCACACCCACGCGTCCGACATGCGTACTTCGAAGTAAATCTCGCCATCCGAGTTGCGCGGCGCGACATCCACCGCGTTCGCCAGATAGAAGCGGCGCTCGGTCTCTACCACGTAGGAGAACTGACCGACGATGTCGCGGTACTCCTTGTAGAGCGAGAGCTCCATCTCGGTCTCGTACTTCTCGAGATCCTCGGCACTCATGACTCCACCCCCCGCCTTGTCGATCCCATCACTCCACCGCTGGACGCACCCGCGCCAGCGAACCTCGAACCGTGCACACCCGAATTGTGGACCACAACGGCCGAGGAACGAACGGCACCGGCACGACTGACGTTGACGAAGGAGTAACGATGCACCGGACTGGGCCCGTGCGCGGTCAGCGCGGCGTCGTGCGCCGGGGTGCAGTAGCCCTTGTGCTCGGCGAACCCGTAGCACGGCCATTCACGATCCAGCTCGACCATGATCCGGTCCCGGGTCACCTTGGCGAGTACGGAGGCGGCCGCGACGCAGGCGGCGGCCTGGTCGCCCTTGGGTACCGCGAGGCTCGGCGCCGGCATGCCCGCCACGGCGAACCCGTCGGTGAGTACGTAGCCGGGCGACACACTCAACCGGACGACCGCGCGGCGCATGCCGTCCACGTTCGCCCGGTGCACCCCACGCCGGTCGATCTCGGTCGGCGGGATGATCACGACGGCCCAGTCCACGGCGCGACGCACGATCAGGTCGTAGAACCGCTCCCGGGCGTTCGCGGTGAGCAGCTTGGAGTCGGTGAGCCCCTCCCACCGGGTGGCATCACCGGGGCGCGGCACGCACGCGGCCACCACGAGCGGGCCGGCACAGGCACCACGGCCGGCCTCGTCAACGCCGGCCACCGGGCCGAGCCCGTA
The DNA here is from genome assembly GCA_036272795.1 of Pseudonocardia sp. Lineage (GTDB taxonomy): Bacteria > Actinomycetota > Actinomycetes > Mycobacteriales > Pseudonocardiaceae > Pseudonocardia. The sequence goes on along the minus strand of DATAYB010000656.1, from coordinate 11,605 downwards.
CCGGTGCAGGGCCGACTCCCATGCCCAGATACCGGAGGACCGCCGGATGACCGCGCGCTGAGGCCGCGGCCACGGCACGGATCTCGCCGCGACAGATCGAGCCATCGCCTCAACCGGCCGTATCGTGCCCGGTTCGCCGGCGTTGCCGGCTCCGCCGTCGCAGCCACCATCGTCGACCGGCGGTCAGCGGCACGGCCCCGATCACCCCCAGCGCCAGCGGCGCCCCGGCCGGGGCGTTACTCGGCATCGACAGGGCCACCCGCTGCGGGTTGGTGTCCTCGATCGACTTGATCCGGGGCAGCGGCAGCACGACGAAGCGCGCTTTGCCGATCACGTTCTCCACCGGGATCGGTCCATGGCCCGGTACCCGGGAGTCTGCCGAGTTGTTGCGGCTGTCCCCCATCACCCAGAGATCGCCGAGGGGCACCTTGATCGGGCCGAACTCGGACTGCACCGGTGGGCCGGCCTCCGGCAGGTAGTAGATGTACGGCTCGTTGAGAGGCTTGCCGTCGACCGTGACACGGTTCTGCGCGTCGCAGCACGCGACGGTCTGTCCGCCGACCGCGATCACCCGCTTGATCAGATCCTTCTCGTCCGGCGGAGCCAGCCCGATCAGCGAGCCGATCGACTGCAGGCCCCTGATCAGCGGGTTGCTGGACGGCTCGGCCAAATCGTCGCCGTCCTCCCAGCTGGGCGGACCCTTGAAGACGATCACGTCGCCCGGGGCGGGGTCGCCGAACCGGAAGCTCAGCTTGTCCACCAGCACCCGGTCGTTCGTACAGCCGGTGCAGCCGTGCAGCGTCGTCTCCATCGAACCCGAGGGAATCTCGTACACCCGAGCCAGGAAGGTCTGGATGAGGAAGGTCAACAGCAGCGCGACGACCACGAGCATGGGCAGCTCGCGCCAGAACGTCGGGCGGCGGCGCCGGCCGCCCTTGGCCCGTTTGGCGGGAGTAGCGGTCGGTGCAGTGGGCGGCCGGTTGTCCTCGGGGGCGTCCGCGCGCGGGCGATGGTGCCGGCCCGCCTTCGAGGGGTGGTCGGTCTCCGGCGCTTCGGGCGCGTCGGCCTCGCCGACCCGCGTGGACTGGAAGAGGTCGGCGGACTCGGGTGACTCGCGCCTCGGCGGGGCGACCGACGGCGGGGCGACAGCGGCACGGATACCGGAGGTGGAGCCGATGGACCGATAGGCGACCGGCCCCCGGTTGACGGCGCGGGTGGGCGACTCCATGGCCAGCCGCTCGGCGGAGAGCTGCCCGGCAGGCGTGCCGATCTCGGCCGGCGTCGACCCGGTACCACCCGGAGGCACCAGGGGCGTGGGCCCGAACGGCGACGCCTGCCTGGTCGGCAGGCCGCCGGCTGGGTTCATCCGGCCGGGCTGCTCGGCGCGTGGTCCGAACTGGCCCGGCATTCCCCGCCCCGGTGCGCCCTGCCCGGGAAGGGCCTGACCGGGTGCGAACTGGTCCGGACGCGGCTGTCCGGGGGCGGCCTCTCCGGCGCGGCTGAAGCCCGGCATGGCCGGCGCGGAACCGGCATCCGACAGTGGCTGGCGCGTCGCGGGCTCACCACGCCCCACCGGCCCGAGGGCGGCCAGTCCGGGAATGGGCACCCCGGGGGTGGTCAGCTCGGAGGCGGTCTGGTCATAGCCGTCGCGAGCCGGTGCGCCCTGGCCCGGTGCGCTCTGACCGAATGCGCCTGATCCGGGTGCGATCTCTACCGGAATGCCGGGCCCGGGGAATTCCTGACCCGAATTGCCCCTGCCGGGAGGCGGGCCGGCCTGGCGGTATGGGGCCTGCCCTTGGCCGTTGCCCGATGCCTGGCCGTTGCCCGATGCCTGGCCGTTGACCGATGCCTGGCCGTTGCCCGAGGGGTAGCTCGGGGCGGGCCGGTACCCCGGGGCTGGGCCGGTGCTGGGGGCGCCGTAGCTCGACGGGCCGGCATAGCCGTTCGCGGACTCGCCGCCGGGGAGCGCCGGGTTGTACGGCGGCTGGCCCTGGCGGTCGTACGCGGCGGGCTGCTCGTACGACGGCTGAGCCGGCCCTCGGCCGTTGGTCGGCATCGAGCCCGGCGGGGGCTGGCGGTGGGCGCCGGCTCCTGAAGGACGCGGAGGCTGCCCGCCGTAGGGGCTGTCGGTTACCGGCGGCCGGGAATGCCGGCCCGGGTACGCGCCGGACTGCTCCGGGGTGCCGCCGGAGGGCGTGTCGGGCGAGGTCGGCTGCCACTGTTGGGTCGGCGGACCACCGCCGTTGTCGGCGTCGGTGCCGCGGGGAGCACTCTGGCCGCCGTCCCAGCTGGAGCCGCCACGCGACGGCACGTCGTTCACCGAGGGCACACCGTTGCGCCCGGGTGTGCCGTCCGGCTGCTGCTCGGCAGGCGGCGCACCGTTCCAGCCCAGACCGCCGTTCGGCGTCGAGCCGTTCCAGTCCGAGGACGAGGACCTCGCCGGCACGCCACCCCAACCGGGTGGGCCGGGCTGCGCCGGTGCGCCGTTCCCGTTCCAGGCCTGCTGGCCGGGCTCACGGGCCGACCCGTTCTGGTCGGCGGGAGCGGGCGGCGGCGGTGCGCCGTTCAGGCCGGGGCGGCGCGTGGGACCGTGCCAGTCGGCGTGCTCCGCCGGCGGCAGCGCACCGTTGCGACCAGCCGGCGGCGTCGACCCGTTCTGACCGTTGGGCGAGGCATGCTGGCCCTGACCGGACCAGGCGGCCGGCCCGGCCGACCCGTGGCCAGCACCCTGACCACCGAATCCTCTCGGCCCGATTCCCTGGCCCCGCGGCGGGTAACCCTGACCGTCCGGCCCGGTGCCTTGGCCGTTCGGCGGATAGCCCTGACCATCAGATCCGTAGCCGTCGGCTCCATAGCCGTTGGGCACGAAGCCTGCGCCGTTGCCGTGCCCCTGACCGTTGCCGTGCCCCTGACCGTTGCCGGCACCCTGGCCATTCCCGGCACCCTGGCCGTTCGGCGCCGAGGCCTGACCGTGCGACCCGAGACCGGGCGTCTGACCGGACGGCCCGTAACCCTGAGGTTGCGGTGGGAGGCCCTGCCCGCGTGGAGCGAACCGGGGGGCCGGGCCACCCAGCGGCTGCTGCGATTCTGCCCACGGCGGCGGGGCGTGCCGAGGCGCGCCCGCCGGGCCATCCGTGGCCGCGAAACCGTTGGCCGACTGGCCACCGTCCGATGTGCCGAACCCGTTCGACGGGGCCGACGACACGGCCGAACCATTCTCCCCGCCCAGCTCACTCGGGGTGAATAAGTCATTCGGCCCGGAGTCGTCCGACCCGGCGCGATGCGCGCCCAGCGCCCCGTTCAACCCCTCGCCCTCCGTGGAGAACGCGGCCAGTCGGCCGACGCGTCGGGCGGGCGGCCGAGGCTCGTCCGGAGCGTTGGGGACAACCACAGAGACGAGGCTACGGCACTACCCGCGTTTCGGTCAGGGTCAGGAGGCGGAGGGAGTATCGCGCTTCTCCTTGATCTTCGCGGCCTTGCCACGGAGCTCGCGGAGGTAGTAGAGCTTAGCGCGGCGCACGTCACCCCGGGTCGCGACCTCGATCTCCGCGATGTTCGGCGAGTGCACCGGGAAGGTGCGCTCGACGCCAACGCCGAAGGAGACCTTCCGCACGGTGAAGGTCTCACGCAGGCCAGCGCCCTGCCGCCGAATCACCACGCCTTGGAAGATCTGCACCCGCGAGCGCGATCCCTCAATGACGCGAACGTGGACCTTCAGCGTGTCGCCGGGCCGGAAGTCCGGAATGTCAGAACGCAGCGACGTCGCGTCCAGTTCGTCCAGGGTGTTCATCGTGCAGGTCCGTCCTCGCGTGGGGAAGTACGTTCACGTTGCTCGCCCGACTGGCGCCGGCCGCTCGCCGGGAGCGCGCTTGCGCACTATCCGGCCGACCGGACCGGTGTGATCCGGCTCCCCGGCGAAGTGCGCGGGGCGGTGGCAACCAGTCCAGTGTGCCAGACGGACCGCCCCGGATCGAAACCGGACGGCTGAGGCCCCCACCATCAGACCACGGTGGGGTTGCTCACTCCGGCTCGCTACTGAGCCGTTCCAGCAGCTCACGGTCCCTCGACTGGAGCGCGTCGGGGGGCAGCGCGGCGATCAGGTCGGGCCGCCGGGCGGCCGTGCGGGCCAGCGACTGGTCGCGGCGCCAGCGCGCGATCGCGGCGTGGTCACCGCTGCGCAGCACCTCCGGCACCGCGAGGTCCCGCCAGAGCACGGGACGGGTGTACGCCGGGCCCTCGAGCAGCCCGTCGGAGAACGAGTCCTGCGCGGCGGAGTCGGGGTTGCCGAGCACGCCGGGCAGCAACCGCGCCACGGCCTCGACCATCGCCAGCACCGCGACCTCGCCACCGACCAGCACGTAGTCCCCGATCGACACCTCGTCGACCACCATCCGCCGGGACGCGTCGTCGAACACCCGCTGGTCGATGCCCTCGTAGCGGCCGCAGGCGAACACCAGCCACGGCTCCGCCGCGTACTCGCGCGCCACAGCCTGCGTGAACGGCCGCCCGGCCGGCGTCGGCACCACCAACCGCGGCACCGGCACGTCCCGCTCCGGCCCGTCGCCCGCCGACGACGCGGCACCCTCCGGCGGCGCGCACACGTCGTCCAGCGCGGCACCCCAGATGGCCGGACGCATCACCATGCCCGGGCCGCCGCCGTACGGAGCGTCGTCGACGGCCTTGTGCACGTCGTGCGTCCAGTCCCGCAGGTCGTGCACCGCCACCGAGATGAGCCCGGCCGCGATCGCCCGGCCGAGCAGCGCCTCGCGCAGCGCGGCCAGGTAGCCGGGGAAGATGGTGACCACGTCGATCCGCATCGCGCGGGAATCCTGCCAGCCGCTACTCGTCGAGCAGGCCGTCGGGTGGGGTGAGGACCACCCGGCCGCCGGCGAGGTCGACCGTCGGCACGATGTCGCGGACGAAGGGCACCAGCGCGTCGGCGCCGCCCTCCCGCGCCACGACCAGCAGCTCGCCGGCCGGGCCGTGCACGACGTCGGTCACCGTGCCCACCAGCGCGCCGTCCGCGAGCTCCGCGCGCAGGCCGACCAGCTGGTGGTCGTGGAACTCGTCAGGGTCTTCCGGAAGCGGCAGCTCGCCCGCGTCGATCGTCAACAGCTCGCCGCGCAGCAACTCGGCGGCGTTGCGGTCGTCGACCCCGTCGAGCCGCACCAGCAGCGCACCCTTGTGCCAGCGGGTGCCGGCCACCGTCAACCGGCGGCCGGCACCCAGCTCGAACACCGTGCCCAGGGCGAACCGCTGCTCCGGGGAGTCGGTCCGCACCAGGACACTGACCTCGCCGGTCAAGCCGTGAGGTCGACCGATCCGGCCGACCACTACCGGCACACGTTCGGACACCGGTGGCTCAGCGATCGGTGTCCACCACGTCCACCCGGACACCGCGACCGCCGACACCGCTGATCACGGTGCGCAGTGCGGTCGCGGTCCGGCCACCTCGACCGATCACCTTGCCGAGGTCGTCAGGGTGCACCCGCACCTCGAGCGTGCGCCCACGGCGCGTGGTGACCAGTTCCACCTGGACCTCGTCCGGGTGGTCGACGATGCCGCGCACCAGGTGCTCGAGAGCATCCACGAGGGCGCCACTCACGCCGTCTCCTCACTCTCGATGGCGAGTCGAGCGAATGCGCGCGCCGGACCACCTGTCGGTGAGCTAGCGCGCCCGCTCACTGCCCGCCTTCCGCGGCGGCCGCACCGGCCTCGGCCGGAGCCTCGGACTTGGTCTCAGCCTTCGGCTCGGACTTGGTCTCGGACTTGGTCTCAGCCTTCGGCTCGGCCTTGGGCTCGGACTTGGTCTCGGCTTTGGCGTCGTTCTTCGCCTTCGGCTCGGACTTCTTCTTCGGCGTGGTCGCCGCTCCGGTGAGCTCGCCACCGGCCTCGGCCAGCGCGGCGTTGAACCGGGCCAGCCTGTCGACCGGCGGGGCCGGCTGGCGCAGCGTGCCCTCGGTACCGGGCAGGCCCTTGAACTTCTGCCAGTCGCCGGTGATCTCCAGGATGTTCTTCACCGGGTCGGTCGGCTGGGCGCCGACGCCGAGCCAGTACTGCGCACGCTCGGAGTCGACCTCGATGAAGCTCGGGTCGGTCTTGGGGTGGTACTTACCGATGGTCTCGATCGCGCGGCCACTACGGCGGTTGCGCGCGTCGGCCACGACGATCCGGTAGTACGGAGCCCGGATTTTGCCGAGCCTCATCAGCTTGATCTTGACTGCCACGGGTGTTGCTGCTCCTCGCGGATCGAAATTGCTAGTTCAGGCATGGACGTCCGAGCCGGCTCCGCCCGCGTGGGGAACGGGCTTGACCAGCTCGGTATCAACCACGGCGCGGGGAGAGGGTCCGGCCACGGCGGTCAGCCGACCATTGTGCCAGATCCCCCGCGTGGTCGGGTCACCAGCACCTGTACAAGGCGTCAGTCGTACTGGACGAACGGCCGCACGGTCACGTCCTGGGCACGCAGTGCCTCCCGCACCGCCCTGGCCATCTCGACCGCGCCCGGGGTGTCGCCGTGCAGGCAGAGCGACCGCGCGCCAACCTTCAGCACCGTGCCGTCGACCGCGACGATCTCCCCCGCTGTGGCCAACCGGACCGCCCGCTCGACGACCTGCGCGGTCGAGCCGAGCAGAGCACCGGGCTGTGACCTGGGCACCAACGTGCCCTCCGGTGTGTAGCCACGGTCGGCGAACGCTTCCTCGACCGGCTCGAGCCCGGCGCGCTCGGCCGCCGCGAGCAGCTCGGACCCGGGCAGCCCCAGCACCGGCAGCACGCCGAACGCCCGCACGCCCGCGGCGATCGCGCCGGCCTGGGCGGTGTGCCGGACGGCGGTGTTGTAGAGCGCGCCGTGCGGCTTGACGTAGCCGACCCGGGTGCCGCTCGCCCTGGCGCAGGCCTCGAGCGCGCCGATCTGGTACAGCACCTCGTCGGCCAGCTGCCCAGGCTCGACGTCGATGAACCGGCGGCCGAAACCGGCGAGGTCGCGGTAGGACACCTGGGCACCGACGACGACACCGCGCTCGGCGGCCACCGCACACACCCTGCGCATCGTCGAGGCGTCCCCGGCGTGGAACCCGCAGGCAACGTTCGCCGAGGTCACGACCTCGAGCAGGGCATCGTCGTCGCCGAGGCGCCAGATCCCGAAGCCCTCGGCCAGATCCGAGTTGAGGTCCAGCAGCCCGGTCATCGCGACACTCCGTTCACCGCAGCACTCCGAGCAGCGCCAGCAGCAGCGACACCGCCGGCAGCAGGTTGTTCAGCTGGTGGGCGATGATGCTCGCGCCCAGCCGCCCGGTGTACAGCCGGGCCAGGCCGATCGGCACCGCGATGACCAGGAGCAGCGGCGTCCTGGTGAACTCGAAATGGGCCAGCGCGAAGCACAGCGTGGTCAGCCCGAACGCCCACCAGCGCTGCTTCGCGTGCCGCTCGACTGCGCCCCAGAGCAGGCCCCGGTAGACGATCTCCTCGCAGATCGGCGCCACCAGCCACACGACGAGGAACACCCCGATGGCCAGCGGCACCCCGAACCGCTGCCCCTCGAAGAGCTCGGCGACCGCGGAGTTGGCCTGCTCCGGGCCGACCACCCGGGACCACAGGGCGGCCGCGGGGATGGTCAGCACCAGGCCGCCGCAGCCGAAGGCGAGCCCCCTGGTCAGGTCCGACCGGTCGAACCGCAGGCCGAGGTCGATCCGGGGCCCGTTGCCGCGCAGCCGGGTGGCCAGCAGCGCAACACCGGCGGCCAGCATGGTCGGCACGGTGAGGCTGAGCAGCAGCATGGCCGGCGGCGGAGCACCGTTGTGATTTCCGACATAGGGCAGCACCAGCAGCACCGAGGTGCCCAGGAAGACGGCCTCGGCGAGCAGGTAGGCGCCAAGGCCCCAGCGGTGCGGCGGGCCGCTCGGCGCGGGGCGCGGCAGTGTCGCGGTCCTGGCCGGGGCGGGCGAGCAGGCGGTGGCGGCCGCATCGAACTCGGCGGGGTCGGCCGCACCGAGATCTGGGCGGCCGGATGGGGCGGCTGTCTCCTGGCGGGGTCCAGGAATGCCCGGCAGGTCCGATCCGGTCGAAAACGGCTCCCACGGCTCACGAACCGCCTCCGGCGGACCGGCTGTGCTCACACGCACCTCCTGCGTCGTCTGCGCGCGACGCTACCGGCCGTGACGGCGCGACGTCGTCGTCAAACCGCCGGATGACGGCATCGGAGGGCCCGAACTTCGCGCATATCGCCCAACGGGCTCAGCTCGGGCTCAGCGTGGCGCTCAGCCGTGGTCAACCAGACAGCCCGCGTCCGTCCCGAAGCCGCCGCCGGCGGCTCAGCCAACGGGTCGAGAGACGGTCAAGCAGCGGGCCGAGGGCCGGTCAAGCGGCAGCGCGAGGGCCGTACGGGCGGCCGCGCAGCAACAGCAGGGTGGGCTCGCGCAGCAGGGTGAGGTCGGCACGGGGGTCGGCCGCGTAGACGACCAGGTCGGCGGGCTTTCCCGGGGCCAGGCCGGGGCGGCCCAGCCAGTCGCGCGCGGCCCAGCTCGCGGCGCCGAGCGCAACGTCCGGCGCCATGCCGGCCCGGTGCAGCGCGATGACCTCGTCGGCGATCCGGCCGTGCGCGATGCCGCCGCCCGCGTCCGTGCCTGCGTACACCGGCACGCCGGCCTCGACCGCGCGACGCACCACGTCGTCGGCCGTGCCGTGGAGCTCGCGCATGTGCGCCGCGTACGCGGGGTACCTGGTGGCCGCGTCGGCGAAGCCCGGGAAGTTCTCGACGTTGATCAGCGTCGGGACGAGCGCGGTGCCCCGCTCGGCCATCTCGCCGATCAGCTCGTCGGTCAGTCCGGTGCCATGCTCGATGCAGTCGATGCCGGCCCGGATCAGGCCGGGCAGCGCGTTGGTACCGAACACGTGCGCGGTGACCTTCGCACCGGCCGCGTGCGCCGCCGCGATGGCCTCGACCAGCACGTCGTCCGGCCAGAGCGGCGCCAGGTCGCCCTCGGCGCGGTCGATCCAGTCACCGACCAGCTTGACCCAGCCGTCGCCGGCCCTGGCCTGCGCGGCCACCTCGTCGGGCAGCAGGGCCGGCTCGTCCAGCTCCACCGCCAGCCCGGGGACGTAGCGCTTCGGCCGGGCCACGTGCCGGGCGGCGCGGATGATCTCCGGCAGGTCGGCGCGGTCCTGCAGCGGGCGGGTGTCCAGCGGCGAGCCGCAGTCCCGGACGAGCAGCGTGCCGGCGTCCCGGTCGGCCTCGGCCTGCTCGGCGGCCTCGTCCAGGCTGGTCGCGCCCTTGGTGCCGAGCCCGATGTGGCAGTGCGCGTCGACCAGCCCGGGCACGATCCAGCCCCGGTCGGCCAACGTCTCGGCGCCCGGGATCGGCTCCGCGCTGACCAGCCCGTCCCCGGTGACCCACAGCTCCGTCTGCCGCTCGTCGGGCAGCAGCACACCGCGGACGTGGTAGGCGGCACGCCCGCCGGCGCTCACTTGGGCGGCAGCTTCAGGCGGGACGGGTCGAACCCGGCGGGCAGCTGGTCAAGGCCGGCCAGGCCCGGAGGCAGCTCGTTCAGGCCGGGTGGCATCTTGGAAAGGTCGGGCAGTGCGGGCAGCCCACCGCGCGGACGGGCCTGGCCGGTGGGACGGCCCTTGCCCTTCTTGCCCTTGCGGGTCTTCGAACGGCGACCGCCGCCGAAGCCGAACTGGCCGGCCATCTGCTTCATCATCTTGCGCGCCTCGAAGAACCGGGTGACCAGGTCGTTCACCTCGCTCACCGACACCCCGGAACCCTTGGCGATGCGCAGCCGCCGCGAGCCATTGATGATCTTCGGGTCGTCCCGCTCGGCGGGGGTCATGCCCCGGATGATGGCCTGCAGCCTGTCCAGCTGGCGGTCGTCGACCTGGGACAGCGCCTCTTTCATCTGGCCGGTGTTCGCGCCGGGCAGCATGCCGAGCAGGTTGCCGATCGGGCCCATCTTGCGGATCGCGAGCATCTGCTGGAGGAAGTCCTCCAGGCTCAGCTCCCCGCTGGTGATCTTGCTGGCGGCGGCCTCGGCCTGTTTGGCGTCGAAGACCTGCTCGGCCTGCTCGATGAGGGTGAGGACGTCACCCATGCCCAGGATCCGGCTGGCCATCCGATCGGGGTGGAAGACGTCGAAGTCCTCCAACTTCTCCCCGTTGGAGGCGAACAGGATCGGCTGGCCCGTGACCTCACGCACGGACAGCGCGGCGCCACCCCGGGCGTCGCCGTCGAGCTTGGTGAGCACGACGCCGGTGAAGCCGACGCCGTCCCGGAACGCCTCGGCGGTGGCCACCGCGTCCTGGCCGATCATGGCGTCGACGACGAACAGGACCTCGTTCGGGTTGGTCGCCTCGCGGATCGCGGCGGCCTGCGCCATCAGCTCGGCGTCCACACCGAGGCGGCCGGCGGTGTCGACCACGACGATGTCGTAGTGCTTCTCGACGGCGTGCGCGATGCCGCGGCGGGCGACATCCACCGGGTCGCCGACTCCGTTGCCGGGCTCGGGCGCGAACGTTGTCGCCCCGGCCCGCTCGCCGACGATCTGCAGCTGGGTGACCGCGTTCGGCCGCTGCAGGTCACACGCCACCAGCAGCGGCGTGTGCCCCTGGCCGGCCAGCCACTTGGCCAGCTTGCCGGCGAGCGTCGTCTTACCGGAGCCCTGCAGGCCGGCCAGCATGATGACGCTCGGACCCTGCTTGGCCAGGTTCAGCCGCCGGGTCTCGCCGCCGAGGATGGCGACGAGCTCCTCGTTGACGATCTTGACGACCTGCTGGGCCGGGTTCAGGGCTCCGGAGACCTCGGCGCCCTTGGCCCGGTCCTTGATGCGCGCCACGAAGGTGCGCACGACCGGCAGGGCCACATCCGCCTCGAGCAGGGCGATGCGGATCTCCCGGCAGGTGGAGTCGATGTCGGCTTCCGAGAGCCGACCCTTGCCGCGCAGGTCACGCAGTGCGCCGGTGAGGCGCTCGGAGAGGGTGTCAAACACGGTGACTCGTCGCTCCAGCTCGTCGTTCAGGTTCGGGCGGCCGCACGCTCGCCGACGCCCGCACCGGTACCGCAAGCCCGGACGCCTTGTCTGTCGAGACTAGACGAGTGGCCCCTGGGTGCGCTGCCGCTGGTGGGTCGGCGGCGTCTGATGTCTTGGGGCTGGCGTGATTGTGTCGTGGAGCTGGCGTGCCTGTGGCCTGGGGCTGGCGTGACTGGTTTGGGCTCGCGTGGTTGCTCCGCCGGGAGCCTGCGGCGTCCCGACGGCTCGAATAATGTGGTCCTGTCAGGGCGGCTGGTCATTTTTGAAAAGAGTCTTGGACGGGACCAGGGCCAGTCGAGCATGTGCGAGAGTCTCACCTTTCGTCCGAACCGGCACCTACAGTCGGGTACGGCACACGACGTGCCCACATAATCGATTTTTTCTTCGTCGCTCGGGGCGGTTCTCGCTTCGGAAAGTGTCGGACCCCGGTGCGAGAATATTCGCATGTCGGAGAGTCGGATCGCCACCGCGCGCCAGGCCGTGAACACGGCCATGGCTGAATTGCGTGTGGCGTCAGGCGCGGCCGGCGGACAAGACCTGTTCGACCTTGTGGCGTTCTGGCAGTTCGTCATCCGACAAGC